>JAAXZX010000116.1 GCA_012719645.1 Clostridiaceae bacterium | reverse complement strand
TCCTGTACGATTTTACCAATCCGAAACCAATGCATCCCAGGAGCAATGCAAATATAGCGAGATATGGGATGGCTGACAGGAGGAAACCTTTCCGGACAATGGAGAAGTAAATCAGAAAGCCCATGTATGCCAGCAGTATGGGAAGCAACACGAGTGACAGCCTGACGCTCCTTCTGAAATGGTCAATGCGTGTATCAAGGTCCGAGTACAGGTCAAACGTGCCGTCCGATCTCTTTTTTCTTAAGTAGACCCAACTCTTGAACGATCCTATATGTTCCACGCCGGCTTCCTCCAGGAACCGGATGTAGGAAATGCTTTCAGGATGACTCGGCCTGTTTTTCAGCCATTCAATATGGTACTGGTATTCTCCGGGTGTACCTTCTTCAAAAACGTATTTGCAAAACCCGACACCCTGCAGGTTCATGCCCTTGGAAGCCATCTCGTTGAGCCATTGTTCCTCTTCTTCAAAATCCCATGTGAAAAACACCCTGTAAGCTGAAAATCTCATTTGCCTCCACCTCCTGTGACCATCTCTCCATTGGCGACGAGTTCCTTAAGACGTATAATTTCACGCTCTACGGCCTCTTTCCCCTGCTGGGTTATCTGGTACTCTTTCTTCCTGCTGTTTTCTTCCCCTGGAAGAGCCTTGATCCAGCCCTTCTCAAGCAAAGTGCTGATGGCCCCGTAGAGAGTGCCCGCCACCAGCCGTACCCTGCCATTGCTCAACTGGTCAACATTCTGCATTATGCCATAGCCATGCATGGGCTTATACAGGGATAACAGGATGTAATACACTGCTTCGGTAAGCGCAATATTTTCCATCACTTTATACCGCCTTTCGTTATATCTTTTAACGATATATCGTCTTACGATATATTATATCGGGTGACGATATAGCTGTTAAGCATTTAATTAAAAAAATTTCCTGTGTGAAAACAGAGGGCAGGAATCATACAGAAAGCGAAAAAGGCAGGCTTTTGCATAGTTTTGGACATCGTTAGGATTTAAGTTTTATGCATATAGGGCGTGGAAGGACAGGACAATTGGATGTTTTGAAAAACAGTTGATTTGATTTGAAGAGGAAGGGACAGGCAGACAAACGGCAGGAACAACAAATCAACTGATGGTTAGAGCCATAAAAAATCCCCTTATAAAGGGGAACCAAGTTGTCTTATTGGTGCCGAAGGCCGGACTCGAACCGGCACGGTATTGCTACCGCTTGATTTTGAGTCAAGTGCGTCTGCCAATTTCGCCACTTCGGCGCGTTGCTCTATCATATTAGCATAAACACCGGCCCAAATCAAGAAGCTAATTATTCCGCATTATGACTGTTTCCGCAGTTTTTCAATCTTTTACGGGCAGGATTCGTACCATGGACATGGAACCGGCCGATAAACCGGAATGAAGTCCTATCGGCCGGTTAACTTATCAATGATGGTCCTGGTATCATCATCGAAATATATGCGGTATTCCCCGGGCTTTATGGCATCCTGCAGGTTTGCCTTCTTAAGCATGATCTCAAATTCAATGGAACTGTCAATAAGACCTGCGTCATAAAGCCTTTCGGCAACCCGCGAGGAGCTTTCTCCCTCACTTACAATAAAGGTTACGCTGCCGTCCTGGTTCCTCCTTATGTTGCTTTCGGCCTCGAACCTGTCCACCATTCCCAGTTCCCTGGCGCGGCTGATAATCTCGCTATCCGAAAGCTGGGGCTGGTATCCGAGGAAAAAAATAAAGCCAAGAATTGATGTGATAACGATACCGATACCTATTCCCAGCAAAACGCTCTTACCATCGATCAGCTTCACTTTTTCTCTTCCTTTTCCAGGGTTTCTCTATTTACCGGCCTATTCTTTCGATCAGTTCAATCTCGCCTCTACCCATATTAAGGAGCCTGGCGATCTGTACGCTGTCCAGGCCGCTCTTTGAAAGCTTCAGGATCTCACGACGCTTGACATCGAGCGGTATGACCTTACCCTTTTTGAACAACTGGGAATTTATGATTGAATCTATGTCCTGCGCATTCCTGATATCCTGTCCGCCGGCGATATCCTGTTCATTCGTGGTGTCCTGCCCATTCCGGGATTCCCGGGGCATTTGGTTTTCCATCGGGGCTGGCATGGCGCCGGGCACAGAATCAAGAAAACCATTCAAAGCCTCTATCCTGCGATCGGCCTCATGAATGGTCTGGTTAAGAATCTCGTTTTTCTCCTCAAGTTTGGAAACCGTATAAACCGAGAATTTGTTCATCTCCTCGATGAGAAGCTCGGCATCCTCTATGACCTGGATAAGTTCATCCTTCTTTTCGGCCGCATCCTTTCTGTAATCATGGACGCGCCGCTTTTCAGCCAGCATAAGGAACAGTGCAAATAAAACTATACCGGATCCTGCCAGGGTAATGCATGTAAAGAATACAGCCATACTCTTGCCCCTCTTGTCTTAAGTATATTCAAAACTTTATCCTTCACCAGGCGCATCCGGATGCGCCGGCTTGATATAACAGGTTTAAATAATCATCTTACAGGCGGATGTCTATATGCCTTTCCTCGGTATTGGCGCTTTTTTCTTTCTTCTTTTTTTCGCTTTCTTCTTTCTCCTGTTTCTGCCTCTGCCTTCCTCCGCCTCTTTCTTCCCTGTCCGTAATGGTTACCTTGTTGGCCTCATCCTGCGCGTGGACCGTTTTGGTGTTCTGATCAGCCTGCCTTACAGATGATTCAGCCTGCTGCTGCTCATGCCCGATAATCCTTTGCTGCTGCTCGGTCTGCTGCCGGGCAACATCATTTACCTTCGACATAACAGGTCGAAAGTCAACCGGTCCGATAGCCATGGCGAGCCCTCCCTGGTCCCTTACAGCGGACCGAACCTGATATCGGCTCCGTCACTGTACATGGTACAGTATTTGTTTTCTTCTTTAATATATAACATCGCGTTGCCGATGGCAACCCTGACGCCCGGATAAACACTACCCATGACCTTTATCTTGCCGACGGCCCCTTGCTGGAGCCTCTCCTCAATTGCTGCCATCTCTTTCTTGCACTCTGCCAGTTTGCTTTCATAGAAGAACCTCGTTCGGGTGCTTTTAGCCAAGAGTTCCCGCTTATCCATCGGCAGTTCGCCGGTAGCAGCCTTGAGTTTGTTCAGCAGCGCAATGGCCTGGTTGGCTTTAAGAAGACCTTCCTCCATCTTTATGATCTCTGCTTTCAGGGACTTCAATCGCTCGCGCAGATGCGGGTCAAAACCAACCTCGACAACAGTCTGCGTATACATCTGGTTCCCGAGGTATTTCACCTCAACGTATTTGCCTACGCGGGCAATTCCCCCTACCAGAAGGCCTTTCCTGCCGCCGAGGATAATACTGTTTCCGCATTTGACATCACAGTGCATAATGGCCTCGGCCTTCAGGTCCCCTTCTACTTCCACCTTGCTGTTTTCAATGAATTTGGCGATGATGTCGCCCCCGGCTATAAGCTCACCCTTTCCGCCCCCGACCATTCCTCTTTTCAGAATGATATTTCCGGCTGCCCGGAGCCTCGCAGCCTCCACAACGCCATCCACCTCTATATCCCCGCCAGCCTCAATTTCAAATCCGGAGAGGACATTGCCCCTTACGGTGACATTCCCAATGAACCTTATGTTTCCTGTTGAGTTGTCAACATCGGCAGGAACCTCATAAACCGAATAAACATTGATTTTACCATCCACGATCCTGAGCTGTCCATCGATCTCAGCGTAAAGCTCGGTGCCCTCGGGGTTCGTATACACACCCCTGCCCCGTGGTATGATGGCCGGCTTTCCATCCAATGCCTTCAATACCGTTCCCACCACGTTAATACCGTCTTTCCCGGGAATGGGCGGTATCGTTTCAACAAGCTTCTGGTCCTTTGTGATGTTTTCAATCAGGTTTATATCCTTGTAGTTGACCGTGCCATCTTCCATAATGACGGGTTTACGGTCCTTATGAATATCAACGAGGTAGCGCAGGGAGCCATTCTTTCCGTTCTGCGGGGGTATGCCTTCCGCCACAAGCACAGGCACACCATAAATTGGACTGTTTATAAACTCCCTTATCCTATCTTCATTAATACATGCAACAATTCCCTTATCCTTGAGTGCGCGGACAATCATTTCAAAGGTAGGGACGTCACCGCCTCCTTCGGGCTGTGTGGCAGTGATATAGGCCTGCATCTTGTCCTCAGAAGCGAAAGCCTCCACCGTCGAATCTACTCTCTTCTCTGGCTGAGGCTCAGCAATTTTGACCGCCTTGCCATCACGGCGCTTGACGGCTTCCACTATGACATTGGCGTTATATCCTTCGATTCCTTTTTTTGTTATGTGATTCAGGACATCGTTCTGGTTTACCTTGTTGATATATCCAACAGGAGGATAAACAGTAAGATATACACCATCTTCCTTATAGGTGATCTCATAGCCTTTAGTCTGCTGGATTCTGCTGTCTGACATTACCCATTCTCCCCTATTCCAGAATTGCGCTCTTCAGGCGCTCAAGTCTGCTCCGCATGCGGATGATGGCTTTTGTGTGCAACTGCGAGATTCTGGATTCGGATACCTTCATAATGTGGCTGATCTCTTTCAATGTCAATTCCTCAAAATAATATAGGGTGACGACCATTCTCTCCTTCTCCGGCAGCTTCTCAATGGCTTCCGCCAATGTTTCCCTGAGTTCAATAACCTCCATTCTCTGCTCGGGCCGCATGGCATCCCTGTCCATCGTAAGTCCGTCAAGCCCGATTTCGTGGTTTTGGTCAAGATAATCTTCCAAAGATATCATCTGGGACATGTTTACTTCCTGAAGCAGCTTATTGAGTTCATCTATCGTGATTCCCAAATGATCCGCAATCTCCTGATCGCTTGCCGAATGTCCCAATCGGTTCTCAACTTCAAAGTACGCCCTTTCCAATTCCTTGCCCTTCTTGCGCAGGGACCTTGGAGCCCAGTCCAGATCACGGATGCTGTCTATAATAGCGCCCCTGATGCGGAGCGAAGCATAGGTTTCAAACTTTACTTTCTTGTCTACATCAAACTTCTCGATAGCGTCTATCAGGCCGAAAACGCCATAACCCACCAGGTCATCATATTCCACGTTGGATCCGAAATAGATGCTGAGGCGTCCGGCTACATACTTAATTAAATCAGCATATTCCATAATAAGCTGTTCCTTTATGGCCGGATCTCTTGTTTCCTTGTATTTTCTCCATAGTTCCTGCTGCCTTTGTGGAACAGATGATGTCATTGGATACCTCCGTCAATGGTCCGGACTTCCACCCGTCCAATCATTTAACTATTTCAATTCATTCTTTATAAACTCTGCAATGCGCAGGTCTTCAAAATCTTCGTCCTCTTGCCCGCTTTCATTCCCGACTGTCAGATCTATTCCCGGCGCCGCCTGCTCTTCCTTCTTTTCTCCGGCTTCCCGGCTGCTCACTTCCTTCTTGAGTTTCTGCTCCTCTTCTTCCTTCTTCCTGGCCAATTCCATTACATATTCTGAAATGTCCCTTATGGTGGATCTGATCAGGATTCCTACGATGTAGAAAACAACCATTCCCACGCACATATTCAGCATGTTTTGCTTATTGGGAACTCCGGCGGATAAACCTATCAAACCTGTTATCAGGCCCGCACCTGTTCCCAGGAGCAATGGGATCTTCCGGACATAATCCATGTTTCGGCTTCACCTACAAATACTTGATTCCAAAACCAATAGTTTTAACCTTCAGCGATCCGTCTTCAGATGACAGTTCTATGGTCCGGCCGTAGTTTCCCCCCGTGTCCTCTGCAATGATGGGTATCCTGTAGCCAGCAAGCACGGCTTTGGTTGCCTCGGTGTTCCTTTGCCCTATCTTCATGGAGTCATTGTTGGTGGCAAAGGCAAACATCTGGGCTCCTCCGGCTATCTTGGCCACTATATTCCTGACATCCGAACCGATCCTTTTCATCTCCTCCAGCAAATCATGGATGCCGGTATCGGCAAACTTGGCGCGGTTTGCACTGGCTGTCGCTATGGATGAACTTGGAAGCATAATATGGACCATTCCGATGTTCTTGTTTATACGGTCATATAACGCGATACCAATGCAGGAACCCAAGCCAAGCGTTGTCAAAATTGCAGGATGTCGAGCTACCTTCAATTCGGCCATACCTACCTTGATTATCTGTGACATCAAACGACTCCTAAAGCTTTTAGTAATTTCCCGTAGGACAAGTCATCAGGTACAAGGAAAAGATCCCCTATTACACTGTCATGGCCGTCCGTAAATACGTTTTCTATATACAGCACGGTATCCGAGGTTTTCCCGAACTCAATGGCAGGAACGCTTAGTATCGCACCGGCCATGTCCATTGCCAGGGCCGGCACGTCAGGCATTATTCTGAGGTTTGTCATGTTTGATAACGCTGAAAGGTAGGATCCTGCAAGTATGTTTCCTATTTCGGTCAGGACCGAACTGCTCATTTCATCAAAGTCCAGATCAGCTTCCAACGGCTTTCCCATCAGTATGTTGACCAGGAGTCTTGCGGATGGCTCATCCAGGATGAACATCATACTGCCGCTTATATCCCCCTGGATGCGCAGGAGTATCCCAACAACAGGAGTTTCGGCGCCTCCCAGCACGTCGCTGACCTCGCTGAACTTCATAATCCGCACCTGGGGCACCTTCATCTCAATTCTCTTGTCCAGCAGCTTGGCAAGGGCAGTAGCGGCATTGCCCGCTCCAATATTCCCTATCTCCCTTAACACGTCCAGATGAAAGTTGTTAAGTCCGCTGATAGTATCGTTCATAGGCCTATACCCCTTGTTCCCGTTCGGTTAATTCGGTAATGAGCTTTTCGATGTTAAGCACGGTAATCAGGCGATTGTCAACCTTTCCAATGCCTACGACATAGTCCAGGGTCCGGTCGTTTGTAATGCTTGTAACGCTTTCCATCTCTTCCTCTGCAAAACCGACAACCTCCGCGACGGAATCGACGATCACGCCTAAAGTGATATCGTTTAATTTCAGCATGATAATCCTGGTGTCATCATCAGCCTCCCTTAAAGGCAGCCCGAACTTGGTTCTCAGATCCATCACCGGGATGATCTCCCCCCTGAGGTTGACAACCCCCCTGATATAGTCCGGGGTGGATGGAACTCTCGTGATATTCATGTATTTCTCAATGATCGAAACCTTGTGAATATCCACACCGAATTCCTGGTCGGCTATCTGGAACACCACATACTGCTTGTTATCTCTGACTGAAACTTGCTTCGCCACGAAATCAAGCCTCCTTAATCATTAAGAAATATGGCGTGAGGTCTGGAGTCTGCTGGTAGCGACTCAAAGCGCAAGGGAGTTGTTGTCAACAATCAGGGCAACATTTCCGTCGCCAAGGATGGTGGCGCCTGCGATATATTTTACGCCTTGCATGATCCTGCCCAGAGACTTAATGACTATCTCCTGCTGCCCGATAAGGCTGTCAACACTGAAGGCCGTCAGCTTGTCCCCTTTCTTGACAATGACCACCGTCAGGTGCTTTTTCTTTTCATCAGGAATCGCGTCCTTGACATCAAGCGCTTCATTAAGCCTTACAAGCGGTATTACCATATCCCTCAATATGATCACTTCGCGGTTGCGTACCATCTTTACGTCTTCGAACTTGATATTGTCGATCTCCCGTATTGAGCTAAGCGGCAGCGCGTACTTTTCCGATCCGATTCTCACCAGCAGCGCCTGGATGATTGCCAGAGTCAGCGGCAGCCTGATGATGAACTTGCTTCCGGAACCGAACCTGGATTCAACCTCAACGGTACCTCCCAGCGCCTCAATCTTGGTTTTGACGACATCCAGTCCGACACCCCTGCCGGAAAGGTCGGTGATCTTGTCCGCCGTGCTGAAATTGGGCCTGAACAGATAATCGATAACCTCTTTTTCAGAGAGGGTATTTACAATATCGGGGGATTCCAGGCCTTTTTCAATTATCTTGTTCCTGATCTTGCCGATATCGATGCCCCTGCCGTCATCCTCCACCTCAATGACGACATTGTTGCCGTCCTGGTAAGCGCGGAGATAAATGCTCCCGATATGGGGCTTATTAAGCTTAATCCTTTCCTCACGGGTTTCTATGCCATGGTCGGCGGAATTTCTGAGGATATGTATGAGGGGATCTCCAATCTCATCGATAACCGTCCTGTCAAGCTCGGTGTCCACACCGGACATCTTTAGCTCAATGTCCTTACCCAGTTCTCTCGAGATATCCCGGATCATCCTTGGGAAGCGGTTGAATACTGCTTCCACCGGAACCATCCTGACCTTCATCACGGCATCGTGGAGGTTGGTGGTCACCCTTTCCAGGTATTCTATGGATTCGGTCCAGGCGCTGTAGTCCTTCGCGTTTATCTGGTTTTCAAGGCCGTTCTTTATGATGATGAGCTCACTTACCAGGTTCATCAGGACATCCAGCCTGTCGATATCCACCCTTACTGTCTTTCCGGTCCTGTGCGCCTTTTTGGACTGGTCCTGCATGGCCTGGGCACTGCCGTCTTCGGCATCGGAAACTGCCTGGCCATCCATCTTCCCGTCCTTGACTTGGAGTTCCTCATCGCTTATACCCAGCATCTCGGGGGTAATGGGCGTGACATGGACGCCAACCACTTCCGCCACCGAATCGATTTCCTTCTCAAACAGCTCTTTGTCATTGGACGTTATGACCACTACCGTAAACTCGAAATCAAACTTCTCGTCCTCTATGTCCTGCACACTGGGAACCGATTTGATGATATCCGAGTTCTTCTCCAGCACCTGGAAAACGATGAATGCCCTGGCTGATTTTAACAGACATCCCTTGTCAAACTCCACATGGATCTGGAATACATTCATTTCGGCTTCAAAAGCCTTCTTTATGATATTGAGATCATACTCGTTAAACTCGACGAGTTCCCTCTCTGAACCTGCTGTCTCCTCTGCCTTCTCCGCTACTTTTTCGCTTTCCTTTTCTTTTGCAGGTTTTTCCCTGGTTTTCTTTGCGGAGGTCTTTGCCGCTTTAGAGGGAATGCCGCCCTTCTTCAATATGTCAGCCAGCGCGTCGACAATCTCCTTATACTCGTTATTGCCTTCATCCCCGGTTGAGACAATGGTATTCACATAATTCTCAAGGGCATCCAGGCATTTGAACAGAATATCAACAATATCGGAATCAGCAGATATCCGGTCATTGCGCAATGCGTCCAGAACATCCTCCATATGGTGGGTGAGCCTCTGCATCCGGTTAAAACCCATGGTACCCGACATGCCTTTCAACGTATGCGCGACACGGAAAATCTCATTAAGGACACCTTTGTCCGATGGATCCTTTTCAAGCTCCAACAGGGAAGAATTCAGGCTTTGCAGATGCTCCCGGGATTCCTCAACAAATATGTCAAGATACTGGTTCATGTCCATTATTGGCGCACCCCCATGTGATTCATGATTCTGCTGGGTATCTCCATCAACGGAGCCACTTCGTTCACAACTCCGGACTCAATAGCAACTTTGGGCATTCCAAAAACAACGCTTGTGCTTTCATCCTGCGCTATTACATAAGGATTTTTCTTCTGTTTCAGTTCTATCAGGCCCTTGGTCCCATCACTGCCCATACCCGTCATGATAACCGCGATAATATCGGTTATGTCTGATTCAGCGATGGAACGCATCATCATATCCACGCTCGGCCTGAAGCCGCCCAGGGGAGGCTGGTCGGAAAGCACTATCCTGGACTTTCCTCCCTCCGACTTTATTGTGAGATGATGGCTGCCGGGAGCTATATATACAATGCCGGCTTTGAGCACATCGTTGTCGGCAGCTTCCTTAACGGTCAGATAACTGATCTCATTAAGCCTGAGCGCAAGGGATTTGGTAAACCCCTCGGGCATATGCTGCACCACGAGAATGGCTGCGGGCAGGTTGGCCGGAAACAAGGGCATTATGCTGCTCAGTGCCCTGGGTCCCCCCGTTGAGATGCCAATAGCGATAATGTATTTCAGTTCATTGGCCGCTTCAGCGCTTCCCACAGCCAGCGGTACAGTTTTACCGGCGGCCTTTGAAGTACTTCGGCTCTTCCTTTTGCTCCTGAAAGCAAGCCGTATCTTCTTGGTAAGCTCAATCCGCATATCATCGGACGGCATGATAAAAACGTTGTCAGGTTTGGAAATAAAATCAAAGGCTCCCAGCTCAAGAGCCTTGATGGTCGCGGACTTGCCCTTCTGGGTGTGGCTGCTGACCATGATGACAGCATAATTATCCTGATGAAGGAGCTTCTCCAGGGCGGTCAGGCCATCCATCACCGGCATCTCGACATCCATCGTTATAACATCAGGATTCAGTTCCTTTGCTTTCTTCAGCGCATCCAGACCATTCCTCGCCGAGCCCACGACATACATTCCCGGATCTGTTTCGATCATGTTCTGGATGACGCGCCTCATGAAAGCTGAATCATCCACTACCAATACTCCAATCCTGTCGTCAGTCATTTGGTCCAGCCCTTTTTAAGCAGTTTTCGCTGCTCTTCAAATATATAAGATATGATTCGTTCCCTGTTCATATTGGTTATCTCAACAAACTCAATACCGTTCTCATAGCTGTACCTGCCGCGGTCATGCACGTTGATAACCCTGACAACCCTGCCGATGAACGGTATTGCCTGGTGGATCTTCAGCCTGCCCTCCACATGCCAGCCAATTTCAAGCTTTGTATCCGTACACAGGCAGATTCCGCCTCCGCTTATGTCCTTCGTTATTCCCACTCTGAAATCTCCGCGTTCCTCCTCCCTGGTTTCCCTTTCCGCAAACGTCCTGTATTCGACGTCCCTGACACATTTAAACCTGAAGAAGTAACGCCTTTGTATCTGTTCCTCCCCGGACAGCGGCATTATCCGGAGAAGGTGAATATTCCCTTCCAGCCTCCGGTCGACAGCTTGTGCCGCAAATGTGAACAGATCGCCATCCTTTTCATATATCACATTAAGATGCGTACCTCTGCGAACCGGGTAGATCCTTCCTTCCATTATGGGAGAAAGTATCTCCATGCTGCCGTCGGGCAGTATTGATTCAAATTGGCTGATTAGAGTGGGTACGATCCTGTCTCCGTTTGCATCGTATAATTCAAGTTCCAGCTTGGTGCCCAGCGTTAGTTTAGTCTTGATCATCGGCTTCCCCATTACCCTTAGTTTAACATAATATACTACCATATTAAACTAATTTCTGCTTTTATCGACGCTTTACATCAGCTTGTCACGGACCATTCCCTTCCTGGTTCACCCAATCCGCAGCCGCGGCACATACTATGCCCCGAAAAACGACAATACCCTCTGGATGAACCCTCTGGCACCCAGCAGGTCATCTGAGTTCCGGTTTTCCACAAGCGCATCGGCCAGCGCAAACATGCTCCTGGCAGCCTGGCTCTTGGGATTGCTCAGGCAGAAAGGCTTCTGCAGCTTAACTGCCTTGACTATGTTGTCATCATATAATATATACCCAAGTTTATTGAGCTTTAATGACAAAAATTTCTCGGATACGACCAACAGCCTGTTTGCGATATCCTCTGCTTCCCTGGCAGTTTCGGCCTTGTTGACCAAAATCCTGATGATCTTCTTCCTGTCACGCCTCGACACCATTTTTACCAGGGCATAGGCATCAGTGATGGCCGTAGGTTCTGGCGTGGTAACAAGTATGATCTCATCAGCCGCCATGATAAAGCTCATGACATTCCGGGACAGCCCGGCGCCTGTATCGATGAGGATAATGTCATAGAGCTTGTCAAGGAGGGCTATGTTGCTGATGAACTTGCGGAGCTTCTTCCTGTCAAGCCTCGTCAGTTCCTCAACGCCCGATCCCCCTGAAAGGAACTTGATGTTGTTCGGGCCGTCGGTCATGACCTCAAATATGGACTTCTCATCCCGTATGAGATCCAGCAGGGTATGCTTCGGGGTTATTCCGAACAGCAGGTCAACATTGGCAAGGCCAAAATCCACATCGAGGATCGCGATCCTCAACCCGAGCCTGCTTAAGGCAATGGCCAGGTTGACGGTTACGCTGGTTTTCCCTACTCCTCCCTTGCCGCTGGTAATAGTGATGATACGGGCTCTCTTCTCCGTTTTTCGGTTTTCCGGAGCAGCCAAACCGTTATTCATATTGCCTACTATTCTGCGCAGCACTTCTGCCTGATCGCTCATGATTACCTCCATACCCTCGGATGAGGTTCAGGGTTTTCTCATTTGTTTGTCCCGGAGCCCAGAAGGCTTGCAACAATTGCCCGGGGATTCGCCACATCCAGGTCGTCGGGAACGCTCTGTCCGGCAGTGGTATAGGACAGAGGCCTTCCGGTAAGGTATCGTGCATTTATGATCACACCGGGAACCGGGGCTTCATCCAGTTTTGTGAAGAGAAGCTTAAAGTCCTTGATGAATGAGTAGTATTCAAGTATCTCTTTCATCGCATGCCTGCTGGTGTTGGCGCTGACCACAAGATAGGCTTCGTCGGCTTCCGCCGATTTGACCAAAGCCTTCAGTTCGTCAAAATGGTTCTTGTTCCGGTGGCTTCTTCCCGCGGTGTCAATCAGGATCAGATCCTTGTCAGAAAGTTCCCTGATGGCGTCCTGCACCTCGTTAGGCGAATAGACGACCAAAACCGGTATATTCAGGATTTCCGAGTAGGTTTTAAGCTGCTCCACAGCAGCGATACGGTATGTATCGGCCGTAATGAGCCCCACCTTCTTCTGCCTGTTCAGGGTGAAATCGGCCGCAATCTTGGCAAGGGTCGTGGTCTTGCCCACTCCGGTGGGCCCTATGAATATGACAACCTGCGGGCGGCCGTCTGATCTGAGTTTGATGGTATCCGGCTCACCCAAAAGGACGGTCATGACCCTGGCAGCCAGGGACAGTGCCTCTTCGGGCTTTTGGGAACTTCCGCCCCTCTCCCTGATCTTTTCCACAATCCTGTCTATCAACCTGCTGTCCAGTTCCATCTCGGCAAGGGTTTTTCTGATGGCAGGCAGGTCATCCTGCCCGGAAGATGCCGATGCTTCGGATTTCCCGTTCGGTGGTTCCGACGCCGCCGGAGCGTCCTTCCCCTTGACGGACTGGTATATTTGCTCCAGCATGGCTTCCATGTTCTTAACCTTGGTTTCCAGTTCAGCAAGCTTGGGGTGATCGTCCTGGCTGGCGGCTGCGGAAGAGGACTCAGCAGCGGTTTGGGCCGTGTTTGACCCCTGGGTCGGCTGCGCCTGCTGCTGCGGCTGTTGCTCTGCCTGGAACATATTAGGCTGCGGCCCCTGATGCACAATATTCTGCGGCTGCGGCGGCGCCGGGGACTGGGGATTTTGCGCGGCCTGCGGGTATTCCCGGGTTTGATAGGGCGCCTGCGCCTGGCCGTAAGCCGGCGCCTGTGGAAAAGCCCCTGCCGGATACCCCGACGGCGCGCTTTCATAATACGGGCCTGCGTTAGCCGCTGAAGGCTGGATACTTCGCGCCTGGGCCCTGGATGGCCTGACATAATCGTCGTCAATGGCGGCCACAACCTCGATCATGGGTTTTGTAAACAGCCCTATCAGCCCTTTTCTTCTCACCTTGCGGCTGTTCATGATCACAGCGTCGCTTCCCAGGTCCATTTTGACCTTGAGCAGGGCTTCCTGCATGTTATTACAGGTATATCTGCGAATTACCATGGTTTCCTCCGGTACCCATTCACCAATCTATATCAACCTGCTTATACGCTCACCATACCAACCGAGTTTACTTCCAGGGTCGGGTCAAGTTCATTGTAGGACAAAACCACCAATCCCGGGATACTGTTTTCAGTCAGCCGTTTGAAGTACAGACGCACCACGGGGGATGACAGAATGATGGGCATTTTCCCGGTCTGCGCTATCCTCTCGGTCATGGCTGCCGTCTCCCTCACGATCTTATTGCTCATGGCAGGATCCATGGCGATATAGGATCCGGCCTCTGTTTTCTGCACGGAGTCAAGGATAAGCTGTTCCAGCTTTGGGTCAAGAGTTATCACATCTGCGCTGTCCTGGCTGATATAGGTCCTCGAAATAGCCCGTCCAAGGGCCTGACGCACATACTCGGTGAGCATGTCGGTATCCCTTGTGATGGGCGCGTAATCCGCCAGCGTCTCCAGGATGGTCACCATATCCCGGATGGATACCCCCTCCCTCAGGAGATTGCTCAGGACTTTCTGGATTTCGCCCAGGGTCATGACTTTTGGTATCAGTTCCTCAACCACGGCGGGATATGTGGTCTTGACGTTATCCACAAGAGTCTGTACATCCTGGCGGCTTAAAAGTTCGTGAATATGCCGCTTGATAACCTCTGTCATATGGGTCGCCACGATGGAGGGAGGATCCACGACCGTATAACCAAGCATCTCTGCGCGGTCCCTCTGGCTTTCATGGATCCACAGGGCAGCAAGCCCGAAGGCCGGTTCCCTGGTCGGGATGCCATCGATCTCTTCTTCCACGGTTCCGGGGTTCATGGCCATAAAATGATCCAGCATCAGCTCGCCTGAAGCCGCTTCAACCCCCTTGATCTTTATAACATACTGGTTGGGGCTTAGCTGGATGTTATCCCGAAGCCGTATGGTGGGGACTATTACGCCCAGCTCTATTGCCAGCTGGCGCCTGATCATCACCACGCGGTCCAGGAGGTCTCCGCCCTGGTTTTTGTCTGCCAGGGGTATTATGGCATAACCGAATTCCAGTTCAATCGGGTCGACCTGGAGCAGGGAAACAACATTTTCAGGCTTTCTGATCTCTTCAACCTCCTGCTCCTCTATCTTCTTTTCTTCCTGTTTGGACTCGGCAACCTTACGCTTGTCAATCTGTATGCCCAGGTATACCAGGAAACCGCCCACAAGCAGCAGGGACCATTGCCAGAGTATGGGCATGAGGATTATGCACGCGCTTGCTGCGATATACATAACCTTGGAACTGTTGAAGATCTGCCTGATCAGGTCGCCTCCGAGATCGCTCTCGGCGGCTGCCCTTGTAACGATGATACCTGTGGCGATGGAGATGAGCAGGGCGGGAATCTGGTTTACAAGGCCGTCGCCGATGGTAAGGACCGTATAGGTTTCCAGGACTTCCTCAAAGGTCCTGCCAAGCCTTACCAGGCCCATGATAACACCGCCCAGTATATTGATGGCTGTTGAGATTATTCCGAAAATGGCGTCATTTTTGACAAACTTGGCGGCGCCATCCATGGCGCCGTAAAAGTCAGCTTCACGCTGCACCCGCTTTCTTCTTTCCCTGGCTTCGGATTCATTGATGAGCCCGGAATTCAGATCAGCATCAATGGCCATCTGTTTTCCCGGCATAGCATCCAGGGTGAATCTTGCGGCAACTTCGGAAACCCTCTCGGCGCCCTTGGTGATGACAAGGAATTGGACGATCATTATGATAAGGAAGACGATGAAACCGACAATCAGGTCATTTCCGCCTACGAAGCGCCCGAAGCTCCTGATGACCTCTCCTGCCTCCGCTCTGCCTATAATGAGGCGCGTGGAGATAACATTCAGGGACAGCCTGTATAATGTGGTAAACAGCAGCATGGTTGGAAATGAGGACATGGACAGCGCGTCCGGGGCGTAGATGGAGTTGATCAGTATCAGTAAGGAAAGGGTAATGTTAACAACCAGCAGGACGTCCAGGATAACCGGCGGAATGGGAACAATGATGAAGAGCACTATGAAGACAACAAATATTGCCACCAGCATATTCTTATTCTTCATCCTGCTTTCCCTCCAGTACCTTACAATCTTTTGTAAAATGCCTGTCCGCATGACAGGATGCGGCCATTACCCTGCTGTCGAAATATGCAAGCTTTTATCCTATACTTGTATTTTATATGAATTGGATGTTTAATACAATACTTTGCTCATCCCTCTCAAAGCGCTGCCTGGGGGTTTTTGCCCTGCAGGTTGTATACGAAGGCCAGTACCTCGGCAACGGCCCTGTACAGTTCGGGCGGTATCACATCGCCTATGTCAACCGAATTGTAGAGAGCCTGGGCAAGGGGCTTGTTTTCCACGATCTCAACCCTGCTCTTCCTTGCAACCTCCTTGATGCGCTCTGCCAAATAGTCTGCGCCCTTGGCCACCACGTAGGGCGCTGGCTTCTTCTGGGGTTCGTATCTTATGGCGACGGCAAAATGGGTCGGGTTGGTTATAACCACGTCGGCCTTTGGAACCTCGCTCAGCATCCGCCTCATGGATATCTCACGCTGCTTCTGCCTTATCCTGGACCGCACCTCGGGATTTCCTTCCAACTGCTTGTACTCTTCCTTGACCTCCTGCTTGGTCATGCGTATATCCTTCTCGTATTTCCGCCACTGGAAGAAGTAATCAACCGCCGAAACAGCCAGCAGGGCAAGACATATCTTGATTCCTATATCCACCGCGGAGCCGAGGGTGTACATGACTATCTGGCCCAGGTCCAGGGCCATCAGCTTTGTAAGGTTCAGGAATTCAGCCTGTATGGAAGCCCATGCCACCCACGCCACTATGACAACCTTGGCGATGGATTTTATAAACTCAAACAGCGACCTGGAAGAAAAAATCCTCTTAAGACCGTTAATGGGGTTGATGTGGGAAAACTTAGGTTTGATGGGCTCCAGGGTGAACAGGAAGCCTATCTGAAAATACGACCCGAGTACCCCAAACAGTATGGCAATAATAAGGAAGGGAGCGGCCATCTTGACAATCTGCAGGGCGGCAAAGGCAGCCAGCCGCATGATCTCATTCGGATCGGTCAGGTTGTAGGCCGCCGTGTCGGTCAGAAACAGGTTGAAGAGCGATTTGAACTCGGTGTAGAGATAGCTGCCCACCAGCTTGAAAGACAGGAATATCATCAGGAGGATCAGGTTTGAGGTCACTTCCCTGCTCTGCATTACCTGGCCCTTTTTCCTCAGTTCCTCCCGCTTTTTTGGGGTCGCCTTTTCAGTTTTCCCGCTGGTATCAGCGAAAAGCTGGAGGTTGATTGAGACCAGACCCCTGTATTCAGTATTGCTGTTAAGCCTGGGTCCGAATACTTTCAAGGCATGCCCTCCCTGTCAGGTTCCGCCCGCATTCTGCAGAAAATCGTAAATATTCCTGTAAGTGCCTTCCAGGATGAAGGTTACAACACCCCTGAAGGAGGCTATGGTAATAAGGATGATTATGAGGCCTACTATGATCTTCAGGGGCATTCCCAGTATGAACACGTTCATCTGGGGCATGGCTTTTGAGATTATGCCGAGGGCTACATTGGTGATCAGAATAGCCGCTGTTATGGGCGCCGCTATTTTGAACCCTATAACCAGCGTGTGGTAAAACAGGTCCACCAGCTGCCGCACCACGCCCGTTCCAAAATTTGCGCCTCCCGGGGGGATAATGGAGTAGCTGTCAACAATGGCCTTGATCAGCAGGTGATGCGTATCGGTCACCAGCATAAAAAGGGTGGCCAGTATGACATAAAAATCGGCGGTAATCGGCGCCTGGATGTTGGTTAAAGGATCGATCACGTTAACCATGCCGAAGCCTATCTGTGTATCGATGAGCTGACCGGCAATATAGATTGCCGAAAACAGAGCGTATGATATAAAGCCGATGGTAAGCCCAAGAAGAAGCTCTTTCCCTATAAGGAACACATAGGATGCCAGGGATGAATATGAGGACATATCGGGAACCGTAATCGAATTTGCGGTTATGATGGTCAGGATAAAGCAAAAGCCAACCTTGAAGTAACCGGGGATGTTCCTCCTTCCGAAGATGGGCGATAAAAAGAACATGCCCGAAATACGGACAAGCACTATCAGGAAGATGTTCCACAGGTTGAAGATCCCATCAAGAGGTATGGTCATTCCCCATCACATCCAAAAGCTACATGCCTATGAACTTCAGCATGCCGTCAAATACGCGAAGGGTAAACTCCTTCATCACCGTCAGCATCCAGGCTCCCAGGATAAGCAGGGCAACAAGCATTGCAATGATCTTCGGCACAAAATGGAGGGACTGCTCCTGAATTTGGGTGGTTGCCTGGAATATGCTTACCGCGAGCCCGACGATCAGCCCGGCGAGCAATACCGGAACCGATACTTTCAGGATGGTCATCATGGCATCCCTCGACATATCCAGCAAAAACTGCTCCATAACCGCTCCTTTCCGGGAACTACCCTCAGTTACGCCGATTTAAAATACCATCATCGAGCCTATCGTACAAACGATTTGATTATGGTTTCAGTCAACAGGTTCCACCCGTCCACAAGCAGGAACAGCAGGATTTTAAACGGCATTGATATCATGGAGGGCGGAAGCATCATCATTCCCATGGCCATAAGGGTGCTGGCCACCACCATATCGATGACCAGGAATGGTATGTACAGCATGAAGCCCATCCGGAAAGCCGTATTCAGCTCACTTACCATGAAGGCAGGCGCCACCACGGTAAGCGGAAGGTCAGTCAGGTTCTCGGTGGGCTGCACCTTTGCAATCCCGGCAAACAGGGCCAGGTCCTTTTCCCTTGTAAAATCCAGCATGAAATCCTTCATGGTGTCAGACGCCCTGTCCGCAGCCTCTTCGAGCGTTATCTCGTTATTCGAAAAAGGCACAAGGGCATTCTGGTTGAGGTCTGTCAAAACCGGCGTCATTATGAAAAAGGTAAGGAACAGGGCAAGACCTATAATAACCTGGTTGGGGGGAATCTGCTGCGTTCCCATGGAGTTCCGCAAAAAAGAAAATACGATGACGATCCTGGTGAAGGAAGTCATCATAATGAGTATGGACGGTAATACCGATAATACCGTTAGGAGTAATAATAACTTTATGCTGTTGGATATTTCCTGGGGATCATCAGTGGACTGAATGGTTATACCGTTGTCGGTCAGGGAAATGCCCGGAGCGGCAAAGGCTTCCGTGCTGAGCAGGTTCATGCACAGAACGGCAAGAATGATTGTAATCCAAAGCTTCTTCTTTAGCATGGCTTCCACCGCCTGAATTCAGCCTTTGTACTGATCCTCTTCCTGGTTGTGGTTAAGCTTCCGGAGCTTCTTTATGCTCTCTGGAAGGCCGGCCTGGCGCTGTTCATCAGCCTCCTCCTGCCGGTCTGGTTCGATATCCTCTGTAACCTGGCTTTTGCCCTTTCGGGACAAGCCGGAATAAAAGTCAAAGATCCGCTTGAAATTAAACCCGCTGCCGCTGCCCGAGGCTTCATCCTTCGCGGCCAGCGCTTCTTCGTCAATATTTATCTCTGATACCAGTTCCATTCCCTTACGGGTTGTATAAAAAAGAAAAAAGCGATCACCTGCTTTTATAAGATAGAGGTATCGGTCCATTCCAACCTGAAGTGTCTCAACAACACTCATCAGTCTGTTCTTCGACGCTCCGGCCATCTTCCTTCCCAGCAGCCTCGTGGTGAGCCAGGCTATGAACAGTACTGCTGAAAATATTATCAGCATGCCCAGCAATAAAAGAATGTCTTCCATTGGCACACATTCCTTCCGGTTTCCTAGCCAATGACCTTCCGCACCGCTTCGATAACGCGCTCGGCCTGGAAAGGTTTCACGATAAAATCGCGTGCGCCTGCCTGTATGGATTCAATGACCATAGCTTGCTGTCCCATGGCGGAACACATGATAATCTTCGCGGAGGCATTGAGAGCTTTTATTTGCCTGACTGCCTGGATGCCATCCATTTCCGGCATGGTGATATCCATAATGACAAGATCAGGATTGAGTTCCTTGTATCTATCCACCGCCTTGATACCGTTCTCTGCCTCGCCTATAACAGTGTATCCGTTCTTGGTAAGGATGTCTTTGATCATCATGCGCATGAAAGCAGCATCATCAACTATCAGAATAGTTGCCATAGGTCATATCCTCTCCTTAAAAGTCTATACACATAAAATCATACCACTATCTGTCGGAAATTATCAATTGTATACGATTAATACGATTATATATGATATATTGACAAATTTAAAGTCTTTTTGAAGGATGGAGGATATCGGTTATTCGCACGCCAAAGCTCTCGTCTATCACAACCACTTCGCCCTTTGCGATAACCTTGCCGTTTACGAGGATGTCCACAGGCTCGCCGGCTAGCTTGTCCAGTTCAATGATGGACCCCTGCCCGAAATCAAGTATTTCCCTGATTTTTTTGGTCGTGCGGCCCAACTCAACAGAAATCTGGAGCGGAACATCCATGAGGAGTCCGATATTGTTGGTATCATAAGCATACTCCTCGTCCTCAAAGGACTGGAACTGTGCCGGCTGCACGTTGACAGGGGTGGAAGGATGCTGCGGATGTCCCATATGCGGCATCTGCATACCGAAGCCCGGCGCCGGCTGTGCAGGTTGGGTGAACTGGGGCGGAGGCGGCATTTGCGACGAAACCTGCTGCGGCTGCTGGAACTGGGGCTGCTGGTACTGGGGCGGCTCCTGGGCCTGAACAGGCGGCTGCTGCGCTTTCGGAACTTCTGCGGCCGGTCCCAGCTTGTTTTTATCCATTAGGCTTTCCACCATGCTTTTGGCAAACGGGATGGGCAAGAGCTGCATGATCTCGCTGTCTATAAGGTCTCCTACCTGCAGCTTGAAACTGACCATGACGATGGAGGAGTCGGTATCTATCTTGATTTTATCTATGTTGGAAGCCCCATCAACCAATGTGGATTCGGGAGGAGATATATCAACCCTTTTATCAAACATGGATGAAAGGGATGTGGATGCGGATCCTATCATCTGGTTCATGGCTTCCGATATCGCGCTGAGATGCAACTCGGTGAGTTCGCCCGAAACATTCCCCAGGCCATCGCCACCCATCATGAGGTCGGTTATGACCTTGACGTCATCCTCCTTCATAATCAGCATGTTCACGCCTTCAAGACCGTTTACGTACTGTACCTTCACAGCCACAAAAGGCTTGACAAACAGTTTGGCGATCTGATCCCAGGTGGTTATCTCAACCCGCGGCGTGGTAATCCTCACCTTTTGGCCAAGCAGGGCATACAGGGTAGTCGCCGAAGTACCCATGCTGATATTACCGATTTCACCGAGGGTATCGATCTCTTCAGGCGTCAGTACCGCACCTTGCGGCACTTCGGTATAACCGGCCTTTTCGTCAACCGGGCTTTCATCTTCCGAACTTACTCCGCTAAGCAGGGCATCAATTTCTTCCTGCGACAACATATCGCCCATTTAATCATCCTCCGATCTGACAATTTCGGTAATCTTGACGGCGTTTTTCTTGTTACGCACACCGGGTTTTCCATAAAACTTCAGTATGTCCCCGGCATATACCTCAAGCTTGCCGTTGATGTTGGTATTCAGCATGAGCACGTCCCCTTCCTGGAGCATCAGGAACTCCTGGACCGACAATGTAGTCCTGCCGAGGATCGCTGTTACGGGAATATCTGTTTCCCTGACCCTCAGCTCAATGGACTCCCTTGTCTCCTGGGTTGATCCCTTCTCGATCAGGGAGAACCACAGCTTGGTGGACAGCTTCGGCATAACCGGCTCCACCACCATGTGAGGTATACAGATATTCAAAAACCCTTCAACATCGCCGATCTTGGCGGTGAAGGTGACCAGGGCCACCATCTCATTGGGAGACATCAGTTGAGCAAACTGGGCGTTGGTTTCAATCCTGTCCAGGCTGGGCCTGATATCCGTGACATTCTCCCAGGGCTCGCGCATCAGGGAGAGCATCTGGGTCATAAGCCTCATGAGTATGGCAAGCTCTATCTCGGTAAAGCCTCTCACCCTGTCAATCCCTACCCCCTTGCCCCCAAGGATCCTGTCTATCAGGGAGTATGCGATGGAAGGATTGATTTCAAAGATGATGGATCCTGGCAATGGGTCAAAGTTGACAATCCCCAGGACAGCAGGGTTGGCTATGGAGTTTGTGAACTCCGAATATTGCAGCGGCTGCACGGTCTGGACATCCACCTGGACCAATGTCCTTAAGTATCCGGATAAAAAGTTGGTAAGCAGCCGGGCATAGTTCTCATTTATAATGCTGAGGGTCCGGATGTGGTCCTTGGCAAATTTGCTGGGGCGCCTGAAGTCATGGTTGCGGACCTTTTTTTCAGCCGTTTCCTTGGAAAATTCCTTGACATCCAGCTCTCCGGCATTCAGCTGCGCAAGCAGCCTGTCTATTTCATTTTGGGAAAGAATATCTCCCACAGCCTGCTCGCCTCCCCTTTACTGTACTATCCAGTCTTCAAAGACAACCCGGAGAATAATCCTCTCGTCAATCCTCTTGGACACGATATTGTTAAACTTCTCTTTCAGGGCATCCCTGGCCTTTTCCATGGCAGCTTCATCGGTGAGCTGTTCAAAGGTCTGGCTCCTGAAATACTCTATGCAAACTTCTTTGAACTCGCCGACACAGTTTTTCATCAGTTCTGTGCGTTCTTCCAGAAGCTTTTTCTTCTCCCCGGCATCGAAAACAATGGTGATGGAAGCCTTCAGAAAGCTTGTCTCATGGGCGGGTGATGATTTCAGGTTGAAGATGGCTTCACCGCCGGTTCCGTCTTCCCTGGCATACAGGTTGATTCTTGCTTCTTCTTCAGGAGGCACTTCCCTGGTCTTCTGAGGCAAGTCTTTGGCATTATTGGCCTCCTGGCCTGTATTATTTATGCGGTTGTATGTGGTAAACAAAAAGATTACCATAATGGCGAGAGCCAGCGCGAGTACTGCGATTATTGAAAGCAATATGGCATACAAAGACTTACCCTGCAACTCGGGACACCCCTTTTTGAACTATTCTATGTCATTTATCGTCATTTTCCTGCAAGGGATTAATTAATCTGTGGATAAACCCCGCTCTGCGCTTGTATTCTATTACCATATTGATTATATCGTCAACGCTTTCGTTAACCACATACTTTTTCCCGTTGACAAGGGTGATAACGGTATCGGGTGTGGCTTCCACCGTTTCAATCCACTCGCAGTTGATGACAAAGCTGGTGCCGTTGAATCTTGAAACCTTGATCATTCCTCGCACCTCCGTTTCAGCAGGCTAAACCGCCTGCAACGCAAATACCTGCACTGCTGCCGGGCTGGCCCGGCAGCAGCCAGGAAGGGCCGGCTGGAAACCGGCCCCTAATGCCTTACATTACCTCTTTATGTTGGCAAGTTCCTGCAGGAGTTCGTCGGTAGTCGTCAGCACCCTGCTGTTGGCCTGGAAGCCCCTCTGGGTGATGATCATTTCGGTAAACTGCCCCGCCAGGTCCACATTGGACATTTCGAGGGTTCCGGGGACCAGGGATCCCGCGCCGTTGGTGCGCGGCTTGTTCGGGAGCTTGAAATCACCGGAGTTGGTGGTCTGCCTGAACTCGTTGGCTCCCACCTTTTCCAGGCCGGCCGGGTTCTCGAATATCGCCAGCGCGATCAGTCCCAGCGGCTGCTGCCGGCCGTTGTCGTAAACGCCGGTAATGACGCCGTCATCCCCTATGCTGAAGGTCACCAGCGTTCCGGGCGCATAGCCATCCACCCTTGTAGGCTTAACCGAAGAATCATCGGCATACTGGGACAATTGTGTCATATCCAGTCTGAAGATGAAGGGGCCTGCCCCTGATTCGGGCACAGGTGTGAGCATTATATCCTTGGTTGTTGGGAAATTGTTGTCAGTGGTCACAATCCTGCCCTTGGAGTCAAAGCACAGGTAGCCGCACGCGAAATCTTCCCCGGATACAGAGGCAGATGCTCCATTGGCGGGCTCTACCAGGTAGTACCACTGGGTCATGCGGGTCGCCGGATCATCGGGGTCGTCATATACATAGGTCTTCCAGAACTTCAGGTTGATCTTGTACTCATTACCCAGGTCGTCGTAAACATTAATGGGGACAATGAAGTGAGGATTTACGTTCTGTCCGTCTACATCAGGTATTCCATCCCCAGCAGTAGACGCCGTTCCGTCAGCCAAAAAACCATCAGTGATGTCAACAGGCTCAGTTTCATCTGTAGTTCCGAATATCGCAGGTCTGGTCGCATCCAGGTTGCCCGAGAGAATAGCCTCGGTGGTGGCCTTGGCTGCTATGATGCGCTTATTCGTGTTGTAGATGTCCTCATAGAGGTTTATCGGCCTTATGGGTTCCTGGGTATCGAACTCATATCCGTTTTCCCCATAGGTGTATTTCATCCATCCATATACATTCTTACCGGTAGACGTGACCAGGTTCCCGGCCTTGTCGATGGTGAAATTGCCTGCCCGGGTAAAGCTGTATGCTCCTTCATTGCCGCTTCTTACGATGAAAAAGCCTTCACCCTCTATGGAAAGATCTGTGGGGCTTTCGGTGCGCTGCACGCTGCCCCTTCCCATATCGGTGGAAATGGCATCCACATTCATGCCAAGACCGATCTGCATGGGGTTGGTGCCGCCTCTTCCCGTCATGGTGTCAGGTGCTCCGCCTGACGACAGGGTTTGTGCGAAGATTTCCTGAAATGTCGCCCTGGCTCCCTTGAAGCCTATGGTGTTAACATTGGCGATATTGTTGCCTATTACGTCCATCCTTATCTGATGCGCTTTCAAGCCTGAAACGCTTGCAAACATGGACATCATCATAATTAATCAACCTCCCGTTTTCGCTTCGTCTGTCATTCAGAAACGATCAGCCTCCCGGAAGGGTCCGGCTGAATAGTTGATTCCAAATGCCTTTATTTCGCGGATCACACTCAGGTGAAAACCGCTCCGTCGATATTGGTGAAAATATTATCCTTCAGTTCGCTCTGCTTCACAGCCGTGATAACGGTCCTGTTAGGTACGTTCACGACAAGCGCCACATCTTCCATTACCACCAGCGAATCCCTTACCCCCTTGGCCTGGGCCCTGTCAACTGCTGTCCTCAGCTTTTCGAGCATCTGGGCGTCCATCCTGATATTCCTGGCCTCCAGCCGCATGGCCGCGTGTTTTGAGATCTTCACATCCCTGCTCTCACTGAGCTTCTGGCTCAGGATGCTTGAGAATTCTTCGGCCGGGGCTTTCACCCGTTCACCCGCCGGCTTCGGGACAGTGTTCAGATATTGGTTTATGCTCTGAACAGGCCTGTTGATGTTCATCCAACCCCTCCTTCCGGATCGGTCGGCGTTTCGGTTTCGGTCACGGCATCAGCCTCGCCGGTTTCCTCCCCAGGCTCAGTATCCTGATTACCTGCACCCAGCCGGTCCCGGAGTATGTAAAGGATCTGCTGGAGAAGCATGTGCTCGCTTGAGTAGAGGTCAGCCATTTCAGTGGAGTAGATGGTTTCTACAGGAAGAGCGACACCGTCAAGGATCAGGTGCAGCCTGTCGCTGTCATCGAAATAGCCGTCACGCAGCGTTCCGGTTACCTTAACAACCTCGCCCGTATTGGGATCTTTGAACCTTACAGTGACCTCCTTGCCTGCATAGGCCAGCACGTACTCCTCGGGACTCTCAAAGCCTGTCATGTCCAGATTATAAGGATCGATGTCCACCTCGTCCATGCGGGCGTAGATGCCATCCGTCCTCTGTTCAAGAGAGGATATGATGCCTTTGACAGTTGCCCTGCCGCCGTCCTGGTTGTACAGGTAGGCGCTGCCCAGCATTCCAACAAGCCCGCCGTAATCCGATATCTTGCCGGTGCTTCCCAGGGCGGTGCCGGAGACCTCGATGATCTTGTCAATATCGATCTCCCGCCCGTTTATGATGGCATAGACTATGCCGCCCTTCACCCGGACCGATTCAACAATGCCTGCGATATAGCTGGTTCTGCCGGTTTCATCGTCGGAAGTCTGTGCTATTGCATACTTGCCGATCATGCCGAAGCCCTTGGTCATGGCAAAGGTATTGTTCAGGTTCTGCATCTGTTCCAGGGCGCTGAACTGGGCTATCTGGGCTATGAAGTCGGTGTCGGATTGGGGCTCCAGCGGGTCCTGGTGCTGCACCTGCGTGATGAGAAGCTTCAGAAAGTCGTTCTTCCCAAGCTCCCCGGTATTCCTTGTGCTCCTGGACTTGTTGGCCTGCTCTTCGATGATTTGTTCAATTGTTTTCTGGGTGTATGTTGTTGCCGAACTTACTTCAGACACTTGCTTCACCCCTTTCTCATGCTATAAGATCGATTTGCTGTGAGATACCCGGTATGTCAATATGGTACAGGCCGCTTTCCGGTAATCTCCTTATGCTGCTGGCAGAAGGCCTGGCTACCGGTTCCCCGATATGGTCCTGTCTGCCTTTCTCCTTTCGTTCAGCCTGCCTGTTTCCGCTGTCCTGGTTTCCTACCGACACTTCCAGGCTTTGAACCGAGTATCCGTTCCTCTCCAGGGCGTCCTTAAGAAGCTGCATGTTGTTCTCCAGGATCGATTTGACCTGCTCATTCTCGGCTGTTATCCTGGCCAGGACCTGCCCCCGCTCATGGATGAGTTTCAGGGTCAGTTTGCCCAGGCTGTCAGGCTTCAGCTGCATTTCGAGTTCCTGTTTGTTCTCCCCGGCCATCAGCCTTATTTTCATGGTCACCTGGCTGGTGACTGTCTGGTTGACCAGCTTGTCCGAAAGGTAGTGGCCTGTGCTCTCGGCCTTCATGACACGCGGGTTGTCCCTGGAAGTTACTGAATCGGGAACCTGCTGTCCCTGGGGAATGGTTTCCTGTCCTTTTATGGTTTCGTCGCTTTCCATTGCCCCGGTTCTGCCGGTTTCAGCACCATGGGCCTTCCTGGACGTATCGGTCGCCTTGTCGGCATTTATTCCCCTGTGCCTGGGATGATCAGCCAGTTTCCCGTCATCCCGGCTATCTTCCGCGCCTTCGGCAATGGGCTCCTTATCCGGGTTCCCGCTGTTTTCAACAGCCTGATCCTGCGTTCCGCCGCCATCATGCATGGTTCTCAGCTTATCGGCAATCTCGCGGCATTGGTTCTCGAGCTGGGAAATCAGGCCTTCAATATCCTCTCCGCCCTTTCCCGACATAATTTCCAACTGCAGGCCCAGGGCAGAATCCTGGCCGGTTTCACTCCCCTGCATCTTTGATATCAGCGTTTCGATCTCATCCAGCAGGGCAAGGAACCCCTCCTGGCCGGGTACGTTTTTCATTGTGGAACGGATACGGTCCAGCAGTTCCTGGAGCCTGTCCAGCCTGCTGCCCAGCATGGACTGCAATACCGCTGTGAGCTGGTTGGGCTCTCCGCCTTCCAGTGCTCCGGCATCTGTCACTTCAGCGGAATCATCCCCTGACAGCGTTGCGTACATTCCCGTGAAAAGCGTTTCCAGCAGCAGGATGAGCTCATTGATCAGTTCCTCTTTCTCTGACCCATCGGCCTTTTCAGTTTCAGGGGCCGACGTATCCGCCTTGGGACGAATATCCCGCTTAGCATCAACATTCCCTTTGCCCCTGGCCGCATCGGGCTTCAGGCCCACATCAGGGCTTTGTTCATTATCCGGTGTTTTGATCTTGACCCCGGGTCTGTCCCGGCTGTCAATCCCTGTTGCCTTGCCAGCCCGGCTTTCCCTTTTCCCCGCGGTCCTGCTTTCCTGCATCTTTTCTGCAAGGATGCCCGAAAAGGAACCGTCGGCTTCCTGCTTCCTGGCCGTTCCCGTTCTGCCGGTCGCGGCAGCGCCGGATATCATCATACTGGCTAAAATACTGCCATCCATTTCCTTTTTCACCTCCCTTCACATTTAACGTTTCTATACCTTCATCCTTGCGGATGCGGCATTCATATCACCTGACAAGCATCCTGTCGGAAAGGGTCCTGGTAATTTCGGCCGCCAATGGCGCTTCCATCTTTTCGAGTATCTTCGCCTTGGCATTTGCATTCAAACCTTCAAACACGCCTATGGCGGTTTCCTTGTCCCTGTTCCACAATTCGGCCAGAACCCTTGCGGCGCTGGCAGGGTCCATGGCAGCATACGGCTTGGCCAGCTCGGTTTTGGCCTGCCGGTTGATATCCTCTTTTACGAACTCCTTATATATGGCCTCCGCGGTTTCGGGGTCTATCTGCGCGTAGTATTCCAGGAATCCATCCCTGTTGCCCGAGGCAATCAGCCCGGCAATCTCTGTCTTCTTCTGCTCAAGCTTTTCCTGCTCCTGCTGTATGGACGCCAGCAACTTCTCATTGGTCTCAAGTACAGCCCTGTTCTCCTCCAGGATGTTCTGTTGGCTCTCATACTGGCTGATGACCTGGTTGGCCTCATCCAGCCTCACGGTGAGATCGGCAACTTTCTGCCTGTATTCATCGTACTTCTTACGGATTTCAGCCTCGGTAAGATTCTCGGGAGCATCCGGATCGATTTCTTCCGGGAGTGGAGGAAGGGCGAGTCTGAGTATGGGACTGTTCTGGAATGCAGGCCTGAAGGCCTCTCCGAGGCCATAGACATTGTTTTTCAGGATAATATAAAAAACACCGCAGAAGACTATGGCGACAACAACCAATGCCAGCATTACCGCCAGAAATCCCTGCAGTATACTTCTTGTTTTGCCTTCCGGACTTCGCGCAGTCGGTCTGGGATTCTTTGGATTTCCCTTTGCTTTTTCAGCCATTATTTATCTCCCCTGCGAAGGGGAGCAATATTCATCCGTGATTTATTGCTCTCCCGTTTCCTGTGATGCTTTTTTCAGGCTCTCCCTGTAACTGACAAGCTCATCCGTAAGCTTCCGCTCGTTTCTTTCCTCCTGCTTTCTGAATTTCTCAAACTCCTTTTCCCTCAGGTTTGCCAGGACCTTCTTTTCCTGCATCGCAGCAACGAGCCTTGCTCTTATTTTATCGACATTTTCACGGCTTATCTTAACAGCCTCCAGTTGCTGCTTCCTGGCCTCTTTCTGGACCTCAAGCCAGGCCTTTATTTCCTTGATCCTGTCCGGATTGATTGTCCCCGAACAGGCTTTCCTGAAATCCTCCGTCAAACGCGAAATGCCCGCGTCAATCAACGCGAGCTTCTCCTTCTCCTGTTCATGGGCTTTGATGGCAAGCCCAAGTTCGTTTTTTATCTTGTCCTCCAACTGCTGTTTCAGATCTAGCAGCTTCTGCAACCTGAACCTGAAAACCGCCATGTTTAACTCCGTTTAAAAAGCAGGACATGCCAGCCAGGGATAGCGGCCCTGCCGTTTCGCGACTCAGCTTTGTTCCTTAATGGTAACTGCCTGTTTCATTTTTTCGATGGTATCCCGGAAGGAATAGCGTTCAAACACACCCTGGGTAAGAAACTCGTTAATGCTGTCGTGCAAACTGATGGCCCAGTCAATGGCAGGATTGCTTCCCTTTACATAGGCGCCCACATTGATCAGGTCCTCCGCGTCGCGGTAGATAGCCAGGGCTCTTCTCAACTCATTGGCATTCTTCAGGTGCTCTTCTTCCACAATATCGTTCATGACACGGCTGACGCTCCCAAGCACATCGATGGCAGGATAGTGGTTCCGGTGGGCAAGCTGCCTGGAAAGGGCGATATGGCCGTCCAGTATGCCCCGTGCGGTATCTGTTATGGGTTCAGTCATGTCGTCGCCATCCACCAGCACCGAATAGAGACCTGTTATGGAGCCTTTTTCAGAGGTTCCCGCCCTCTCCAGCAGTTTGGGCAGGATAGCAAAAACGGAAGGCGTATATCCCCTGGATACGGGCGGTTCCCCTATTGCCAGCCCGATCTCCCTCTGGGCCATGGAAAAACGTGTCAGGGAATCCATCAGGAACAGGACATCCTTCCCCTTATCCCGGAAATATTCGGCGATGGCAGTAGCCACCATGGCTCCCTTCAGACGGATAAGGGCGGGCTGGTCCGAGGTGGCGATAACCACCACCGACCTTTTCAGGCCTTCTTCCTGCAGATCCCTTTCCAGGAATTCACGCACCTCTCTTCCGCGTTCTCCGATCAGTGCAATGACATTGATGTCGGCCTTGGTATTCCTGGCTATCATTCCCAGCAGGGTGCTCTTGCCGACTCCGCTTCCGGCAAAGATGCCAATACGCTGGCCTTTTCCCACGGTCAGCAGGCCGTCAATGCACTTTACACCCAGGGGGAGCACCTCCCTTATCCTCGGCCTGGCCATGGGATTCGGCGGCCTGTTGGAGACCGGATAATAGCTTTCGGGCACAATGGGGCCCTTGCCGTCCATGGGATGGCCGAGACCGTTAAGGACACGGCCCAGCAGGGACTCTCCCACAGCTACTTCCAGGTCCTTGTGGTAGACTGTCACAGTGCTGCCGGGGCCGATGCCCGACATGTCCCCTATGGGCATCAGCAGGACGCTGTTGTCCCTGAAACCTACAACTTCCGCCATTATATTCTTCTGTCCGCGGGACTTTATAGTGCATAAAGCCCCGATATGAGTTTCGGGGCCTTCCGATTCGATGGTCAGACCAACAACCTTGGTGACTCTGCCCATATGGCGGACAAAGTTTCCTTCGTCCAGCAGTTTTTGATATTTATCCAATAGGGTATGGTTATTCATTCCTGTTCCTTCACCTGTCACCCATCAGTTCATGGAAAGCCTGCTCCACCATTTCCAGCTTGGTTTCCAGGCTGCCGTCCACCATTCCGTAACCGGTATCCACAATACAGGATCCTTTCGTCAATGTCTGGTCTTTCCGGACCTCAAGCGCCCTTATATCCCCTGCCATGTTTTTTATCCGTTCGCTGTTTTCCATCACATAGTCATAATCATCGGCCGAGACCCTCAGCAGGATCCTGTCCCTGTTCAGGCATGCCTCTATTGCAGCCCCGGCAATCTTCAGGATGGCTTCCCTGCTGGTTTCAAGCTCGGCCTCCAGAACTTTCCTTGCTATGTTCACAGCCAGCTCCACGATGTCATGCTCCAGTGAGCGGATTGTTTCTTCATACTCGGTTTTTGCCCTGTTCCTGAAATCCTCCGCCTCGGCCAGTAGTCCCTGGTAGTGCTGCTGGGCAAGGCTTTCCCCTGTTCTGTAACCCTCTTCCTTCGCCTTTTGCTCGATTTCTCCGGCATACTCCTCGATCTGGGCTTTAGCCTGTTCAATCAGGCGTTTTGCCTCCAGTTCGGCTTCCTGGATTATGAGCTTTGCTTCATCCCTTGCCCTTGCGACAATCTCCTCGGCTTTCTTTTCAGGGTCGTCGGCTTTTTTCATGTCAGGCTCATCAACAGCAACAGTTTTGGGACTGCTGCTCTTGATCTGCATAGGCTTGCCCAGATTGACCTGGTTCCTCTTATACACACTGTAGCCGTATGAATTGCTATACAACGATTTCGTCTCCTCCGCCGCGTGATATTATGATCTCTCCGGCATCCTCCAGCTTCCTGATCACGTTTACGATCTTCTGCTGGGCCTCCTCCACATCCTTCAGCCGGACAGGTCCCATGTATTCGATGTCTTCCTTGATCATTTCGGCCAGACGCTTGGACATATTGCTGTATATGATGTTCTGGACCTCTTCGGTAGCACCCTTGAGCGCCAGCGCAAGCTGGCTGTTGTCCACCTCGCGCAGGAAACGCTGGATGGCGCGGTTGTCAAGCTGCAGAATATCTTCGAACACGAACATTCTCTTGCGGATATCCTCGGCAAGGTCGGCATCCTCAATCTCAAGGGTATCCATGATATATTTCTCAGTTCCCCTGTCTACCGAGTTGAGCACATCCACGATAGCCTGGATGCCGCCCACTGCCATAAAGTCCTCTGTTACAAGGTTGGACAGTTTTTTCTCAAGGACCCTTTCCACTTCCTTGATTATTTCAGGGGACGTCCTGTCCATGGTAGCGATCCTTTTGGCGACGTCGGCCTGCTTGTCCTGGGGCAGTGCCGACAACACTGCGGCAGCCTGCGCAGGCTTCATATATGCCAGGATAAGCGCTATGGTCTGGGGATGCTCACTCTGGATGAAGTTGAGGATCTGTGACGGATCGGCTTTCCTCACAAAATCGAAAGGCCTGACCTGGAGGGAAACGGTCAGCTTGTTGATGATCTCCATGGTCTTTTCAGTGCCAAGGGCCTTCTCCAGGATCTCCTTGGCATAGCTGATACCGCCCTCGGTTATGTATTGCTGGGCCAGGCATAACGAATAGAACTCACTCAGAACCTTTTCACGCTCCGCTGGAGAAACGGTCCTGATATTGGCTATCTCCAGGGTGAGTTGTTCGATTTCATCCTCCTTGAGGTGCTTGAAGATTTGCGCGGAACGTTCAGGCCCCAGTGTGATCAACAGCATGGCAGCCTTTTCCCTGCCACTCAGATTCCTTGTTTGATCGCTTTTCACGGCCATAATCGTTCAAACCTCCGCAATTACTCCCAATCCTCGGCAATCCAGTTCCTTAACAGCTGTGCCACTGCATCGGGATTCTGCTGCGCGAACCTGTCAATCTGTTTCTTAAGCTCTGATTGCTCTTCGATACTGATATCCTGGAGGGATTCCTTCATTTCTGCCGGAACCCCACCGGCAGCAGCTTCGGCAGTCGCAAGCTCCAGGGCGGTTTCTGGCTTCTTCCTGGGCATAGCTGTCACTACCATAATAACCAGAAGGATCAGCATCAGCGCATACAAACCGTACCTGTCGAACAGTTCCCTGAGCGTGTCGCCCAGTGTCACAGCCGGCATGGGCTCAGGAACAAGCTTCTGTATGCTTACGGTTATATTCTGCACGGGTATGCCGGTAGCGTCCGAGGCCAGCTGCCTCACCTCTTCCATGTAATCAGGGGTCAGCCCGTCGGCTGTTTCCACCACTTTGCCATACCAGAGCACGATGGACATGGTCGACTGGTTGCTTATAAGCTTGCCCAACGCCTTCTCGGTTTCCGAATTGGTTTCATTGAACAGTCTCTCTTCATAGGACTGGACCTTGCTGTAATTGGAATTCTCATTTTCGCCAAACTGGTAAGACGGCACGGTTTCGGGATTACTATCGGTTCCCGGTATCTCTCCGGCTTCAGCGTTGGTCAGGTTTTCCTCCAGGTATTCGTAACTGTTCCTGTATCCCTGTCCGTCCGGGTCAGGCGCCGAATATTCCTTTGATACGCTTTTATGCGTATCGAAATCAAGGGCGATGCTGGCGGAAACGCTCATGGTATCAAAGTTGGCGTTCTGGACTAACCCGATTTTGAAGGTTTCGTAAACCTTGCTCTCCAGTTCAAACTGGCGCTGCCGCCTCATTTCGTCCTGTGTCGACGCCCGCGCCAGGTCGCTGCTGCCCTGGCGGCTCAGTGGGTTAAGGTTTTGGTCGACTATGGTAACCCTGTCCGCGGGAACACCCAATGATGCTGCCACTACCCTGGCTGCCGCATCAACCTGGTCAGCAGTAAGCGGGTTTTTGGTCTTCAGCATGACGTATGCGCTGCCCTGGTCTTCGGCATTGTCCCTGGCCCAGTAGGTCTTTTCGGGCTTGGTATACTGGACGGTCGCGTTTTCAACATTTTCAAACTTCTTGAGCTTGTATACGAGGTCATTGGTCAGGTAATTCTTCCAGAGGTTTTGCTTGTCAGCCTCGGTAGCTGTCAGTGAAAGCTGTGACCAGGTCTCGGCAAAGGTCACCTCGGGAGATACAATGCCCTGGGTGGTCAGGTCAAACTCGATATCCTCCCTCTTCCTGCTGTCAACATAGATCTGGTTGGTCCCTTTCCTATACTTGATACCGTTTTCATCCAGGTACTCTACAACAGGCTTTAGGTTTACGGTTTCAGATGAGTCAAACAAAGGGACGTAGTCCACCCGCAGTGTCATTACCAGGGTTGCGACAACAGCAAGAACAACGATTGCCGCCATGACGTAAATCCTGACTTTCTGGCTTTTCTCAAGTTCCTTCCAGTAAGTCCTTATCTTTTCCAACAGTTTCTTTAATCCCTCTGGCATCTCATCATCTTCCTTCCGGCAAAGGGTCTTTCATTTGTACATATCTTCCCGCACGTGCGGGATTTATCTTACACCTGCATTCTCATAATTTCCTGGTAGGCTTCCATAATCTTGTTCCGGACCTCGATCATGAAATCCAGGGCCAGGCTTGCCTTGGTCCCGGCAATCATGACATCGTGGATGCTGTCTGTCCGTCCGGCTATGAAATCCTCGGTTATGGCGTCGGACTCCTGCTGCAGTTGGTTAACGCTGTTTATCGCATCCAATAGCATATCTTTAAAACTCACTTCAGAGTTATTGGAGCCCGAAACCTTCGCCTGGTTTATGCCAGGCAGCGATCCGCTTATTGAACTTATCGCTTCAAACGCCATGTTATCATCCCCCTGTTTCAGGACTCATCCTGCAGCTGGCTTTATCTTCCGATTTCAAGCGCCTTGGAAGCCATGGCTTTTGACGCGTCCAAGGCCGTTACGTTGGCTTCGTATGCCCTTGTAGCCGAGATCATGTTGACCATCTCGGTAATGATGTCCACATTCGGCATCTGCACAATTCCGTTCTCATCGGCATCAGGATGGCCAGGATCATAGACCTCCCTGAACGGTGACGGGTCCTCGACAATAGCCGTTACCCTGACCCCGCCGCCGGCGCCGGATCCGCTTAAAAAGCGCTCCCTGCTTGCCCTGGAAAGGTACTGGGAAAATGGTGCGCTTTCGCGTTCCTGGAATACAAGCGTCTTCCTGCGGTACGGCGTTCCATCCTCTGTCCTGGTGGTGTTAACATTGGCGATATTCTGTGCTATTACATCCATGCGCAGCCTTTGCGCTGTCAGCGCCGAAGAGCTGATGTTGAACGATCTGAAAAATGACACTATCAAGCACCTCCCCTGATCACCTTGCGAAGGTTCTGGAAATCGCCGTTCATCTTCTGTATTAACGTATTGTAGCGTAATGTATTTGCGGCCAGTTCGGCCATCTCGTTCTCGATGTCCACGTTATTGCCGTCTGAGCGGTAACTCAGGGTACTGTAGTCCCGGGATACAACGATTTGAGACGACTGGAACCTTGTCTGCCCCTTGCTGATTCTTCCTGTTTTCATTTCACTGCTGAGAAATTCCTCGAACTTGACGGTTTTGCGCTTATACCCAGGCGTATCAACATTGGCGATATTGTTGGAAATGACCTCGTTTCTCAGCCAGGAAGCGTCCAGGGCTTTCTGGAGATTGCTCCTGGGGAACAAGATATTCTGAAGCACAGGAATCATCCCCTTTACGAGAGTTAATCTCGTTTTGTCATGTGTTTATTATTTACCCTCTTTTCAGACACCATAATAACAGAATATATGTATTCATTGAACAATATATCACAATATATCGAATAAAACAATAAATCTTCTGTCAATATGACCAACAATTTGTCAACGAAGGCACATTTTTTAAAAACAGCGGGAAGAACGGCGCCGCGGCCTCACCATAACTTTCTACTTATAATGCATGGGCGATAAGAAATAATAAGAATTGAGGAGGTGAATTTCAATGGCACGCAACAGCCGAAGCAGAACTGCTTTTGACAACATGAAGTATGAGATTGCCGGCCAGTTGGGTATAAACCTCAAGCAGGGTTATAACGGCGATATCACCAGCCGTGACGCCGGAAGAATCGGTGGAAACATCGTTAAGAAGGTATTCCAGTCCTACACCGGAAATCAGTACCCTACCCAGGCTAAGTAAGGTACTGGAACAATGGGCAAATAACAAGTGATTCATAGAGATTAAGGGGGCGAAAGCCCCCTTTATTTGCGTTTTCGTGGGCCGACAGGAATCACGATTCCTGCTTCTCATTGCTTTCTTCCTCCTTTGTTTCGCCCTCCTTTCCGTTATCCTTTTTCTTGCTTGGCTTTCCCTGGTCCTTTCCTGTCACCGATTTTTTGATTTGCTCGATAACATTGGGTATGGTTTCCAGGAGCCTGTCTATGGGATTATTAAATGAAGCGGGTATCATTTTTACGGTATTATTGCGTCCGACAACCATGAATGCAACAGGATTGATCGACACTCCCGCGCCGCTTCCGCCGGCAAACGGAAACTTGGATTCCTGGTTCCTGCTGTCCCCCTTGGCGTATTCGCCTCCACCGGCGGCAAACCCGAAGGATACCCTCGATACGGGAATGATCACCGTGCCGTCCACCGTCTGTACCGCGTCGCCTACAATCGTATTTACATCAACCATTTCCTTTATGCTTTCCATGGCCGTCTTCATCAGTTCTTCAATGGGATGCGGTTCCATAGGCTGTGCCACCTTCCTTTCAGATACTTAGCCACATAAAGACTTGCTATCAGATATATAATATGGATAATCCTGACCCTGATTATGCAGCTTATGTGAAAATCAGGCTTTTCCCTCTCGAAATCAGGGTAGAAGTCAACCTGCGTCCTGCTGCGGTTAAGGAATGGAGCAACAGCAGATAAAACAGCGCACAGCGAACCATAAAGCATGGCGGTCCTTGCGGCGTCTGAGGTTGCGATGACCCCCCGGACCTCGAACCTGGCGATGGTCATGCCCTTTATATTCAGCAGCGATCTCGGGTTAAAAATGCCTCCGATGATTTTGTTTATACGGCTTTTCTTCTTTTTCTCCTTACGGGCGCGTTTCTTGAGCAGGAAATCCAGGCCTTCCTCACCGGAGTCCCAGCCAAACAGAGTAATAATATGGGCAAGCCTGACGCGGATATTCAGACTGAAACCGCATTCGTCAAAGACAGCCGAGGCATTAAAGGTCAGCGGCAGAAGCGCGACTGCGATAAGGAGGGATATTATAAAAGCCGCAAGAAGCATATCATCACCCTGATATAGCTTCTCCGGCTCATGACAAAATATTCCTGATCTGATTCGTGTCAGTCTGTGGGCAGGGTTTCAACCGCTTCGGGTATTTCATTCATCTCCAGCGGCGGTAGTTCCCTGAGGGATGAGAAACCGAACACCCTCAGGAACTCATCGGTCGTTTCATAGAGCTTGGGTCTTCCGGGAGCATCATCTCTTCCAGCCTCCCTTATAAGGTTTCTCTCCATTAATGTCATGATCACGCTGTCGGAGTTCACACCCCGGACCTGCTCTATGTATGCCCTTGTGACGGGCTGGTTGTAGGCTATAATGGCGAGAGTTTCGTAAGCTGCCTGGGTCAGGCCGGGCTTTTTCCTTAAAGCACCCAGCTTCGCGATATATATGTCAAGCTCGGGCTTGGTGCAAAGCTGCCATAACCCGTCCAGTTCCCGCAGCATGATGCCCCTTGCCGAGTGCTCAAACTTATACTGCATATTGGCCAGGATCCCCCTGGTGGTCTTTTTGTCCTTTTCGATTATCTCCGCCAGCTTTTCAAGGGGCACCGGATCGCCGGACGCGAACAAAACAGCTTCGATGATAGTTTCACAGTCCATCAAAATACTCAAGCCAAATCACTTTCCTTCTCAGTCTCACGATTTTCCCGTTTCTTTTTGGGTTTCTCGGGCGTGACATATATATCTCCAAAGGCCACCGGCTGATCCACGCTTGCGCGGCCCATTTTCACAACCTCAAGAAGGGCAAGAAACCCTGTGGCAACCTCAATCCTGCTCCTGGTAAGGGGCGAAAATACCTTGGAAAAGCAGAACTTTATACCCTTTGCAAGTATGCCGAGGATCTCCCGGACCTTAGCTCTCAGTGAAACCCTTTCCTGGTCAAGAATCCGCTGCATCTTCCTGCTGTCGTTGCTCATTCTCTCCCTGGAGCGGTTCAGGACTTCCATCATGCACTGGCGGAGGATGACAGGCGATACCTCAAGCTCCTCTTCCTGCTGGATAACGGGAATAATCTCGGGGAGCTTGTAATGCACCTTCGACCAGGCAGCTTCCCGGTCCTTGAGGATCTCTGAGAATTCCTTGTATTTCTTGTATGTCACGAGCTTGAGGATCAGTTCTTCCCTGGGATCAAGCTCTTCGGCATCTTTTTCGTCATGCTTGGGCAGAAGCATGCAGGACTTGATATGAAGCAGGGTCGCGGCCATAACCAGGAACTCGCTGGCTATCTCCAGGTCCAGTTCCTGCATGGCCGCAAGATACTCCATGTACTGCTCGGTAATCTCAAAAATGGGTATGTCATAGATATCTATTTTGTTCTTCTCTATGAGAAAGAACAGCAGATCAAAGGGTCCCTCAAAATTATTCAGCTTGAGTGTGCAGGCATCAGTCAGCGCACTTTTCAACCCTTCAAGTCCCCTTCCCGAAAGATACGGTTATATCCAGTCGATCTTCATGGCTTCCCTGACATCGGACAGGGTTTCGGACGCCTTTTCACGGGCCCTGGCGTTGCCCTCTTTTATGATATCCCTGATATCATCAGGCTTCTTAAGCCATTCCTGCCTTCTTTCCCAGATGGGGTCCATGAATTTCGCCACATTCTGCGCAAGTTTCTTCTTGCACGCCACACATCCGATTTCGCCCTTTCTGCAGCATGATTCGATCTCCGGCGCCTCTTCCGCGGTAAAGAGCTTGTGGTAGGCAAATACCGCGCAGATCTCGGGATGGCCCGGGTCGGTCTTGTGTATCCTGGCAGGATCGGTAATCATGGACATGACCTTTTTCTGCACCACATCAGGACTGTCCGACATGGCTATGGTGTTGTTGTAGCTCTTGCTCATCTTACGACCGTCCAGGCCAGGCAGCACCTTGGCTTCTGTAAGCAGCGGCTGGGGTTCCGGGAACACCTGGCAGTTGTAAAGGAAGTTGAACCTCCTGGCAATCTCCCGGGTAATCTCCAGGTGGGGAAGCTGGTCCTCGCCCACGGGCACGAAATCAGCCTTGTAGGCCAGGATGTCCGAGGCCATCAGGCAGGGATATCCCAGGAAGCCATAGGTGGTAATATTCTTCTCCTTGAGCTGATTTAGCTGGTCTTTATATGTTGGGCAGCGGTAAAGCCAGGACAGCGGCAGGTTCATCGACAGCAGCAGGTGGAGTTCCGCGTGCTCCTTTATGGAGGACTGGATGAACAGCACGCTCTTTTCCGGATCAAGGCCGGCGCTTAGCCAGTCAATCAGCAGATTGCTGATATTGTCTTTATAGTCAGATGTATCTTCGTAGCCTGTGGTCAACGCATGCCAGTCAGCCACGAAGAAATAGCACTGGTATTCATCCTGGAGCCTGATCCAGTTTTCAAGGGCTCCGAAATAGTTGCCAAGATGCATTGCGCCCGTCGGCCTCATTCCGCTGAGTATAATGCCTTTTTTCTGCATGGATTGCACCAGACCTTTCAAATCTCATTCTTCAGTTTATACCTGCCTGCCATGCGCTGTTCCACCGAGGCAGGAAGTTTTCATAATATTATATATTAAAAATGCCCCAAAAGCCAACAGTTTGGAAGGGTGTAATTGCAAGCCCCGTCTAAGCGGAACGCAGCAATCTCTGCTGCGCTTCTCCAGTTATTACGTGTTGCAGCCGTGCTGTTCAGGCTCTCCTTCAGTCCTCGTCGCAGGAAGTTGTACATGCTCATGCGGAGTCAGTCGAGGCTGAACAGCACGTCTTTATAACGCAACTACGTACCATAAAAGACATCAATGGTTCTGGAGGCAAGAAGTTAGATGTTGGGGGTTGGAATGCAAGAATGCCTGCGAAGCCGGGCTAATAATATCTAACCTCTAACATCTAACTTCTGACTTCTATTTATGCGATTGCCGCGTTCGCGATGTAGCAGGGTTATAACCCAAAAATAAAGGATATTGCGGTAACCATGCTGTTGTAAATGGGATCGGCCACAAAATGGATAACAGAACTCAGCGCGTTGGGCGCAAAGATGACCAGCGCCAAGAAACCCAGGCCTATAAACTGCTCATACCGGGCAAACCGGTAATAACTTTCCTCGGGAATAAACGAGGATATGAGCCGTGAGCCGTCCAGGGGCGGAACAGGGATCATGTTGAAAACCGCAAGGCTGATATTGACCAGGACTGACACCTGGAAGAATACCTGGAGCCAGGATATAACAGTAACCATCGTTTCGCTCCTGACAGGGATGATTTCAACCACCACCAGCTTTATCATGGCACCCCAAATAAACATGAAAACAAAAGCCAGCAGCAGGTTGGATATGGGCCCTGCCAGGGCAACGAGGATCATGCCTTTCCGCCTGTCTTTGAAATACCCTGAGTTGACAGGTACGGGTTTGGCCCATCCCACCCTTGCCACAAGCATCATCAGTGTTCCCAGAATATCCAGATGCTTGAGCGGGTTCAGGGTCAGGCGTCCGGCGTCCTTCGCAGTAGGGTCTCCCATTTTGTATGCCACAAAGGCATGGGCATACTCATGAAAAGGGAGCGCGATGAGAAGTATGGGAATCATTAAAATCACATCAGTGAGTCTTTCCAATATCTGGTTCAAAGTGTCATCAGCACCTCATTTCATAATAAGCCGGCAAGACGCAGCAACGGAGGAAGAAAAACAAAGACTCCCAGCATAACAGCCACGGCCGCGGCAACAAGCACGGCTCCCGCGGCGATGTCCTTTACGGCTTTTGCCTTTTGGGAGTACTCGTTGGTAATCATATCCACAAGGTTTTCAATCGCCGTGTTAACCAGTTCGGCTGCAAACACAAGGCCTATGGCAATAAACAGGATCGACCATCTCACCGCGTCAAGGCGAAGGATGAGGCCAAGTATGACGCAGATAATGGCCGCAGCCAAATGAATCCGCATATTGCGTTCACGGGCAAAGGCTTCTGAAATCCCCGTAAAGGCGTTCCTGAAGCTGTCCGACAGTTTTTTATTTTTCATCCATATCGCCGCTTTCACAAGAAGCAGGCTGCCGTGTGAGTCCCAGTTCCCCAAGGACCTTCTCCTGCCTCCGGATCATATCCTTCTCCTCATCGGGCTTTTCATGGTCATACCCCAGCAGATGGAGCATGCCATGGACGGCCAGAAAAACAATTTCCCTTTCAAAGGAATGGCCATAGCTTGCTGCCTGTTCCCGCGCCTTCTCAACCGATATGAAAATATCACCCAGAGCGACCCTGTTGGTATCCGGGTCTATATCTCCGGGCTGGATGTCAGGCACGCCATCGTTGTACTCAATAAGCGGGAAAGAAAGAACATCCGTGGGAGCATGGTTATTCCTGTATTCCGAGTTCATCTGCGCTATCAGGTCATTGTCCACCAGTGTGACAAAAACGTCAAAGGGATGGGCGAAACCATTCTGCCTGGCACAGAGCAGGACCCCCTTCTTAAGAAGGCTTATTGTTTCCCGCGGGAGGCTGAGCTTTTTCTGCCGGTTGTAAACTGTTACCGCCATTTGGGTTCGGCGCACCTTCCTTCTTTAAAGTCCTTGGGAGGTTGTATATACTGTTGTCCAGTTCCAGGAGCTCATTTTTCTTCTCGACTTCAGGGTATTCCGGCCTTTCGTGGAATATACCGCTCAAAACCTGTATGAAGCTCTGCGCAATAATAGTCAGTTCCTTCAGTGTAAGATCGCATCGGTCCAGCTGACCGTCATCCAGCTTGTCCTTAATTATTTTCCGGACCAGGCCTTCAATCTTTTCCCTGGTCTTGTCGGGTATGGATCTTACAGCGGCTTCAACCGAATCGGCCAGCATGACCACTGCCGCCTCCCTGGTATCGGGCAATGGTCCCTGGTACTTGAAATCGTCCTCGTTCAGTTCCTCGGTATTTCCGTTCTGGGTCGCCATGTGATAGAAATACACCATGATAGTCGTACCATGATGCTGGACGATCATATCGCGGATAACCCTGGGCAGCTTGTATTTTATGGCCAATTCCTCACCGTCCCTGGTATGGGATGTGATTATCCTGGAGCTCATGCTCGGGGCAAGGTTGTCATGGGGATTCTCGGCCATCTGGTTTTCCTTGAAATAGTGCGGGCGCTTGAGCTTACCGATATCATGGTAATATGCGCCTACCCGCGACAGCAGGGAGTTGCCCCCGATTTCCCTGGTAGCCACTTCAGCCAGGTTGCCCACCATCAGGCTGTGGTGGTAGGTTCCGGCCGCTTCCAGGAGAAGCCTTTTCAGCAGCGGATGGTTGGGGTCGGCCAGTTCCAGCAGCTTCATGGGGGTTATTATATTGAATGCGCTTTCGAGGAAGGGCAGGATGCCTATGGCAAGGATTATGGAAAAGATGCCGTTTACAAAGGCAAGCCCGCCTTCATTGAGCAGGCTCTCTACGCTCTTTTTCTCAAGTATGCCCATAAGAACTACCACCACAAGGTTGATTCCGCCCAGCATCAGGCCTGCCAGCGATATTTTTCTCCTCTGGGTGGCATTGACGGTAAGATACGGGGCAATGGCGCCGCTGATAAGCGACATGAATATGAACTGGATATTTCCTCCCAGCATCAGCGCATAACTGAAAGTCAACAGCAGGTTGACCGAAATGGCAGGTTGTATGCCCAGGAAAATGGCGGTAAGCACAGGAGCTATCAGTGTGGGGATGATAAGGGGTGCATAATCGGGTATGAACTCCTTGAATAACATCGCAAACAGGCTCGTAATAAGGATCGAAACCCCCACCAGCATAACCGCGTTTTTGTCAAAATAAAGCTTTTTATGGAAGTTCCGAAGATACAGTATGGTGAGGAAGAACATGGCGAATACGAGCAGGAATACGGCTGCATACAGCAGATAATCCGGCCTGCCCTCGCTGTCTATGTAGTTGAGTTCCTTCAGGACCTCAAACTTATCCTTGGTCACCTTGTCATCCTTGCTGATTATGCGCTCATCCTTGTAGATGATAACCGGGTTTTCCTTGACATAGCTGTCAATGAAAGCGTTCCTCTGTTCCTCGGTTGCTTCCTCGTCTATCCGGCTATTGGGAACAATGACCTTGCCCAGAAGGTCTTCAGCGATCAGGATAATGCTTTCATCCTCGAAGACCTGTTTCAGTTGCGCCAATGCGGTTTCCTTTTCATACTCCAGGTCGTCCTCCATCAGCTGCTTCCTCTTTATCCCCGGAAGAACGCTGTTTATAATCACAGACTTCAGATGCGTTATCTCACTGTCATCGGCAATAAGGGCCAACAGCTTGTCCTGCGGGATCCGGGCAAGAACGCCGTAGTAATTCCTTTTGTCATACTCTTTTATCAGTGCCGCAGGATCATCCTTACCCTGCTCGCTGTTCTTCACCTGGTCAAAGAGTGACCCAAGCCCGTCAAAATAAGCGTAGGTATTGGCTGTAATGCTGTCGTTCGCCCCTTCGATGGGCACTATGACAGGTTCGAGCTCCTCATCCGCCTTAAGTTCCGCGTTCTCAAGGGTTTTCAGCTTATTCTCGATATCTCTCGGCGCATTGATATCATACTCGCTGATATCACCCACGGAAAGCTTGTACTTCTTCGGCGCAGCCTGGTAAGCCACCATGGTCGCCAGCGCCAAAAAGGTAACCACAAGCGCTATCAGCCTTTGGAAGGATACGTTTTTCAAAAAATCAAAAAGATTTTTCCCGGTTTTCCTGTTCTTCCTGTTCAACGCTACACCCCCCTGGGCGTTCATTATTTGTCACGCCTGCTGCCATGTGCCTTTTCATAACGCTCATATGCCCTGATAATCCTCTGGACCAGTTCATGACGCACCACGTCCTTTTCGGAAAGCATGACAAAAGCGAGACCTTCCACATCCGAAAGGATGCGCTGCGCTTCAATCAAACCTGACTTCTTGTCGCCGGGAAGATCCACCTGGGTCACATCCCCGGTTATCACCGCCCTTGACCCTGCCCCGATCCTGGTCAGGAACATCTTCATCTGCTCCGGTGTGGTATTCTGGGCTTCGTCAAGGATGATGAACGAATCATCAAGCGTTCTCCCCCTCATATATGCAAGGGGTGCGATTTCTATGGCTCCCTTTTCCATATTGCTATGGAAGGCATCGGGCCCCATGATGTGATACATGGCATCATAGAGCGGCCTTAAGTAAGGATCAACCTTGTTCTGGAGATCTCCCGGAAGAAAGCCAAGCCTCTCCCCGGCCTCAACGGCAGGACGGGTCAGAATGATCCTGCTCACCATCTTCTCACGGAAAGACTTGACAGCCTGGGCTACGGCAAGAAAGGTCTTGCCCGTCCCGGCAGGGCCTATTCCAAATACGATGGGGTATTTGCGCAAGGCTTCAATATACCTTTTCTGTCCGAAGGTCTTGGATTTCACCGGCTTCCCGCGGTATGTGACGCAGACCAGGTCCAGCGGGAGTTCTCCGTTGTTCAGTTCCTCATTGCTCAGATCAAGCAGATAACGTACGTTCTGTTCCGAAACAGGGTCTCCTCCTCCGGATATGGCAATCAGTTTTTTCAGTATGTCATAGGCTGTTTCCGTTTTGCTCTCAAACCCTGATATCCTGATTTCGTTGTTGCGATTGGTTATTTTTACACCTAACCTGTCTTCTATAAGCCTGACATTCCGGTCATACTCCCCGAAAACATCGGCTGCTTCTCTTGGGTCGTTCACGATTATAACCTTTTCCACAACTGCTTCCAATCAATCTCCTCCCAATGGTTCCCGGCCGGCTATATCCTCCTCGCACTCAACGATGAGCTGCAGCCAGGCATCACCGGTTTCACTTTTCAGAATGTTCACCCTTTCGTCCAGTACCTTGCAGTCCGGCGACAGTTCCCTGCTCAGAGCCAGCCTTGCCTTCTCCAGCGCGAAGGCCTCAGCCTCCTCGGCTGACAGCCTTACCTTTTTTTCTTCCACCTCATAAAGTTTTTCCACGGTCAGGCCTATGGGAATCTCCGTATTGAAAGGGCCTTTCACCATTTTGTCATAGGATACGCTGTCATACATCTCAAAGGCCTCACGGTTTCCAAAAAGCCCGATCTTCATGTTTAAAATCCGTATATAGGTATTCTCATGCGTCCTCCCTGTCCGTATGCGTTTTGTATACTCGTACGACAGGAGTACCTTCGTTTCATACCAGGTCCTTGCCGTAATCCTTCCCAGGGCATGCACATTTTTGGCGCCAAACTCCGGTTTCTGCGATTCCAGCGTTCCCGAAACCAGCAACTGGCCCTTGGTTACAGTATCGCCTTCCCTGACTTTCAATGTTCCTGCCAGTACCTCTACCTTTGTTATCAACCCATCCCTCTCGGCTACCAGGTTGCAGTACTGGCTTTCATCCACCACCTCGGGCCTGGGTGTTATATTCCGGACCGAAATGGTCATTTTCACGCCCTGGATATGCACCCCCGCCCAGGCAACTTCATCCACGTTCATCTGGATATCGGAGGCAATACTCCTGGGATCAAGCCCCATCTTAAAGCTTCCTCTTCCGATGTTCCGATCCTCCAGTACCTTCATGATCTGCCGGGCAACATCCCCGCTGCAGCCTTCGATCTCAATTTCCCATATCATGGAGGTAAAGAGGACAATCAATACGGCAAAGAAAATCAATCCGGCCTTGAAGCCCTGTCTTCTTCGGAATCGGTTCAGCAGAAAGGGTAACCCGCATTTTTTCATTATGCGGATCCGGCATCCCGATTTCCGGGCGGCCGGGCGCATCAGCATAAACCCTCTCAGGCTGGCCTTCATAACCACCGAGTCGCTGTCTTGCCTGGTTATGTCCCACAACAGAATCTGCCTTCTGGTGCAGATATTAATAAACCGCTCGACGCCGCCTTTTGCAATAATAATAACATATCCTCTGATATAATTCCACAGATGAACCAGAAACATAAGCGCTGCCACACCCGCTTCCTGCTCGCCGCAGCTTTACGCGTCATAATCAATATTGGATATCTTTCCGCCGATAATGACGGATTCGTTTGTAATCTCCTTTATGGTTATCCCGCTTCCGGTTATCCTTATGACGCCCGTACTGGTGTTTATGCGCACCATGCCCTCCTGGAAGTCCATGATCCCCTTGAAGTTTTCAATCAGCACTTCTCCCCTGCCCACAGCAGTGACCTTGGGCCTGTTCCCAAACATGTCCGGGGGAAGCTCGAACAACTCAGCCAGTTTTTCTCCTATGCCCAGTATGCCCCGCCTGGGTTTCCTGTCTTTATCCGTTTCTTTCCTGGCCCGCTTCATCAGTTCTCCCTCCATGCCATTTCTTCAAGGTCAAAAACATCGCCAAACTCGTACCCTTGCCTTCGGGCTTCCTTTATGATGGCGTCCAGCGCCTCGGCGTTGTCGGACGACACCGCGTGCAAAAGCAGGATGGCCCCGTTATGGAGGTTGTTTGTGACTTTATTGAAGGCGTACTCCCAGCCCTTCTGGTTCGAGGTGTTCCAGTCATTGTAGGCAAAGCTCCAGAAAACATTCACATATCCCAGTTCCGATGTCACCTTAAGGGTTCTTTCATTGTACTCCCCCTTCGGTGGCCTCAGGAAGACCATATTCCTTCCGAATCTCTCATAAAATCTCCGGTCCAGGTCCGTGGTTTCCTTTTCTATCTCCTCATCGCTCAAGGTGGGCAGGCTCTTATGGCTTACGGTATGGTTGCCCACCGCATGCCCTTCGTCCAGCATCCTTCTGACAAGTTCATGGTGCTTTTCAAGATAGGGGCCCGTAATAAAGAAAATCGCGTTGACCTCGTTCTCATACAGCACATCGAGTATCTTTCCGGTATACCCCATCTCATAGCCTTCGTCGAATGTGAGGTATATCGTCTTTTCATCCGTATTTCCCACATAAAGACTGTTATACTTTCTCAGGAGTTCAGGAGTTCCCGGGTCGGGCTTCGGCTGCCTGCCGGGTCCGCCCAGAACAATCCCCCATCGAAGGAGGCTGTTTCCATCAACGCCTTTCGCTGCGGCAGTATCCGGAATAATAATTTCGGGGCTGTCAGCCAGAAGGCTGGATATTTCTTCCCCGAAATCAACGGCGTATTCGCTTCTTTCAGCCATTATAACCATGCGCAGCGTAAGGACCAGCATGACGGCGATAACAACTATTGCGAACAAACGGCTGATATCCTTCAATACGGCACACCCCCACCATGGAACGGCAGTTTTGCGCCGGGCAAATTCCAGTCGGTTCCTGGCGTTGCGCAGCGCAATTTCGACCTGAAAAAAGGAGCCATTTATTTTAAATGACTCCCATAGATCCGTTATATTATATTATCCATGGACAGGCCAAAATGCTTAGACCTGCAAGAGGTTTGCCGATATGGAATATATCAGGGGCGGCTTACGGGACAACCGGCGTCAGCCTGTCGGTCCGTATCACAGTCCCGTCATCCCTTACGCCCGGTATTACCACGTTATCATTCTTTTCAAGGCTTACATTGAAATCGTAAACCTGGTATTTTGACAGAACACCGCCCATCAGGTTCAGCGACCTCTCCATTCTGTCCGGGTCGCCGATGGCCTTTATTGTATAAGGCGGGACCAGCTGGCGGCCGTTGATCATGATATAATCGCCGGCCTCACGTACTTCGCTGGTTGCCACAATCCTCTCGTCATTTACGCTTATAGCCTGGACATCGGAGGCCTTCAGTTCATTGAGCAGTTCCTGGATATGGCTGGCCCTGACCCTTATCTGTCCGCCGCTTTCCACTGTTATTACCAGCCCGGTGCCCTTCACGGTTTCCAGCCCGGCCATGACCCTGGCCATCAGGATCGACTGTTTCAGGTCCTCAACATATTTCATGTCCATGTTTTCATCGTCCTTCAGGGCGGCCACTTCCTGCTGGAGCTCTTCTATCCTCGCCCGGAGTCTTTCATTGTTCTCCCTCTCCAGCAGAAGCTCTTCCACCAATTGACTGAGGTTCTTCTTTTCGTACTGGGCCAGTACCAGGTTTTCATTTACGCTGTTATACTGCCAGGCTACGGCAATGCCGAGCAGCAGGCAAACAAGGGTTAATGCCATGGTTTTAAACAGCTTCACTCCGTCGCCACCTCCAGATTGCTCAGCCATTCACTGACCGATTCATAAAGCCGGTACTTCTCGATAATCATGTCATATTCCTTCCTGATGTCGATCCTGATGCCGTAGAGTCTCATGACCGCGACATTGGGAAGCTGGTCAATGGCATCATACAGGGTATCGGGATCACCGATGGCCTTGATGACATACGGAGGCGGATACCGGCTCTTGTTAAGGAAGATGGTGGGCCCGGCGCAAACCAGCTTGGAAGTTCCCAAAATTCGCTCGCCGTTTATGGATATGGCCTCTGCCCCGTTGCTGCGCAGTTCGTTAAGTATGCCGGTGATATCGGCATCATGGATGATATAGTCTTTGATATTCATGTCGCCCGCTGTCTGGGCATCCTGCATGGTGATGACGATGCCGTCTCCCTTTACATTGGTTAGACCGGCGCGGAAATACTCATAATCCCGCTGCCGGATCAGTTCCATGATTTCAGGATCCTGCTGGCGGCTCCCAATATTGTTCAGCAGCTGGCTCCATTCGGTTTCAAGGCTGTTCAGCTCTTCCAGAAGCTTTCTGCCTTCGGCTTCCTCGGCTTCGAGCCTTAAGGCCATCTCCCTTACCGATATATTGTTTTCCTGGTTATTGATAATTCCCCTGAACTGAAGAGATATAAGCATCCCCAACAGGAGGAATACAATAAACATAAGCGCTCTGCGGGTCTTCACCATATCTGTTTGAACCTGCTCCTTAATGCGATTTACAGGAATTCCTCGATTGAAACCTTCTTTGCTACGGCAAGATCGATAAAACGGTCTTCAACCCTGACAACCGGCTTCGAGAAATCCATCCGGTTCATGAAAACCACTTCGGCAGTTTCACCGGTGCTGAGCCTGACTCTTGATCCGACATAATAATGGGTCATTTTATTGAGAAACGAGTTGAGCACCAGGGGGTTAAGAACACCGAAACTGCTGTGCTGCATAATCTCGAACACTTTAAACGGCGTGTCCTTGTACTTGTACACCCTGTTTGCCGTCATGGCGTCAAAGATGTCCGATACCGCCACTATCTTGGCTATCTGGTTGATCTTGTCGCCTGTAAGGCCAAGGGGATAGCCGCTCCCGTCCTCCTTCTCATGGTGGGTCAGAATGGCTGTTGCGACATCGGGGTCAATCCTGCGGTCCTGCATAGCAATCATATAGCCATATTCCGAGTGGCGTTTCATCTCCTCAAACTCGCTTTCGGTCAGTTTGCCCGGCTTATTGATTATTTCCACCGGCACCCTGGCTTTGCCCACATCATGCAGGAGACCCGCCTCGGTACACTTTCTTACCATGGACTCATCAAGGTTCATCCACCTTGCTATCATCATGGATAGCATGGCTACATTCACACAGTGGTAGTATGTGTATTCATCGATCCTCCTGGTCTGCATCACGGCATCGACGACATGCCTGTTTTGCTGGGGCATTATGACCATCGAGTCCACTACCTGGTCCGTGATATCCTTGTCCAGCCTCTTGCCGGCGGATATATCAGCAAAGATCATCTTTATGGTATGTACATCCTGTTCATATTTTACATTAAAACTGAAGCCGTCATCAGTTATTGCCCATTCCCTGTCCATGCCCGACACTGAGAGCATGCTATCCTCAAAAACAGAAATATACTGGATACCCATGTTCTTCAGCCTCTCGATGGCACGTTCGTCAAGGGTGACATTTTCATACAGGATGACTGCGCCATATTTGTTTACTATGGTCTCAGCGGTGCGCATTCCCGGCCTGCACGAATCCACTGAGATGGTAAATCTCCTGCTTATCATTGAGGCTCCCCTGCCTTGTCCTCAGTTACTTCCCTATATTATATTTATCGTACAAAATCTGTCATGGTTTTGATTTAAAGCCTCTATATGCCGCACATACGTCTGAATTCCTGTTCATCAATGATTCGGACACCCAGGTCCTTAGCCTTCTCCAGCTTGCTTCCCGCCTCATCGCCGGCCAGCACGAAATCGGTTTTCCGGGATACGCTGCCCGATACCTTTCCGCCCAGCCTCTCGATGATCTCGGTTGCCTGGGCCCTGGTGAACCCGGGAAGCGTTCCTGTAAGGACGAAGGTCTTTCCCTTGAAAATGCCGTCCTGGCTTGCGGGTGCATCTGTAACCATCGAAACCCCGGCCTCTTTCAGCAGGGACAGGGTATGCTTTGTCTGTTCCTGCTGCAGAAAATCGTGCAGGCTTTCGGCCATTTTCTCCCCGAACTCCTCGATGGACTGGATCTCTTCAACAGTAGCCTCCATCAGCCTGTCCATGCATCCGAAATGGCGCGCTGCCAGTTGCGCCGCGCGAAGCCCGATATGCCTAATGCCAAGGCCGAATATCAGCCGGCTCAGGTCGTTTGATTTTGATTTTTCTATGGAAGCCAGCAGGTTATCCACCGACTTCTCTCCCATGCGCTCCAACGCGATGAGCTCGTCCCGCCTCTCCTTCAGCCGGTAGAGATCGGGGATCCCCCTGATGAAGCCCTTTTCCAAGAGCATTTCAATCAGAGCCGGACCAAGCCCCTCTATATTCATTGCATCCCTGGAGGCATAATGAACCAGGCTTCTGAACAGGCGTGCGGGACACTCAATTCCGGTGCAGCGCCTGATGGCTTCGTTCTCCTCCCTCAGTGCCGGGGCCCCGCATACCGGGCATTTGTCAGGCATGGTGAAAGGCTTGCTGTTTTCAGGCCTGAGGGAAAAGTCGACCTCCACCACCTCGGGTATGATCTCACCGGCTTTCCTGATCCATACCGTGTCCCCTTCCCGTATATCCTTCTCCCTGATGAAATCCTCATTATGGAGCGTGGCGCGGGAAACGGTGGAACCCGCGATCCTTACCGGCTCCAACACGGCATTGGGCGTAAGGGCCCCGGTTCTTCCCACCTGGATGACGATCTCCTTAAGCATTGTCTTCTTCATCTCGGGAGGATATTTATATGCAACTGCCCACCTGGGCGCTTTGCTGGTTGATCCCAGGATATCACGCTGCCCCAGGTCGTCAACTTTAACCACGGCGCCGTCAATTTCAAATGGAAAGCTGTCCCTGGACTCCCCGATCACCCTGATCTCTTCGATAACCTCCTGGATACTGCCGCATACGGCGTAACCGGGGGTTATCTTGAAGCCAAGGCTTTTCAGGAATTCAAGGGATTCGGAATGGGTTCTGAAGCTTCTCCCGGTGACCCTTTGGACATTGAAAACGAATATGTCCAGTTTCCTCTGTGCGGTGACAGCAGGATCCAGCTGCCTCAATGATCCGGCCGCGGCATTGCGGGGATTGGCAAAAAGTTTCTGCCCCGACTCTTCCAGTTGCCGGTTGATTTCAAGGAAATACCTGCGGGGCATGAAAACCTCGCCGCGGACCTCAAGATAGGGTATGTCCGGCTCCCCGGGCAGCCGGTTCAGCCTCAGGGGAATGGACCTGATGGTCCTGAGGTTTTGGGTCACATCCTCCCCGACCAGGCCGTCACCCCGGGTTGATCCGCGGACCAGCAGCCCGTTTTCATATTCCAGGGAAACGGACAGGCCGTCAATCTTCTTCTCAACAACATAGGCCACATCCTGGCCAAGGGCTTCCCTCACCCTTCTGTCAAAGTCGATGAGCTCTCCCAGGTCAAACACGTCGTTGAGGCTCTCCATCTTCACCTGGTGAATGACTTTTTCAAAGGCGTTGTCGGCCTGTCCACCCACCCTGCGGGTCGGAGAATCAGGTGTGACAAGCTCAGGATACGCCTGCTCAAGCTCCACCAGTTCATGGTACAGCATGTCGTATTCGTAATCGCTGATTTCAGGATCATCCTCAACATAGTACCGGTAGTTGTGGTAATTAATCAGCTCCCTGAGCTGCCTGACACGCTCCTCGGCACTAAGGCCGCCATTATTGGGCGTCAACTTGTTTGAAGACATAAAGATCCCCCTCGTATTCGAAGGCCTGTATTGCTTCAAGGGCCTGCTTTATCCCTTCGACTATTCCGATTGCGGTATTGGTCCTGAATTCATCGGACTTTAAACGCTCATAATCTTCCTGGTTGGTTATGAATGCCGTTTCCACCAGGACCGCGGGCATTCTCGTGTTCCTCAGCACTGAAAGGTCGTTGCTAATAAGCCCCCTGAAATAGATGCCATTATACTGCTGTATTGTCTTTGCCATAATCTCGGCGAAGTCCTTGCTGTCAAAGTCGTCATACATGGGCTGTTTGCCGCGATGATATATTACCTCCATCCCGTTAACCTGCCTGGCGCCCTTGGACTTCAGGTCATAGGCATTCACATGTATGCTGACGAACAGGGTCGCGTTGTTGTCATTGGCCACCTGGGCTCTCAGCCAGAGATCATGCTTCTGGTCGCTGTCATCAAGGCGCTTGTCCCTGTCTCGGGTCATTATGGTGTTTATTCCGGCATCGGTGAGAAGATCCCTGACCTTCAGACCTATGTCAAGGGTTACATCCTTTTCGTAAAGGTCCTCGCCAGGGGACACAGTGCCCGGATCCGATTCGCCGTGACCGGGGTCAATAACGATGACGACTTTTTCCATGGTTTTTCCTTCAGGAATATCAATGGGCTGCGGAGTAGGCGTGGGTGGAGGAGTGAGCTCGGGTGTCGGCGGGGGGACGAATGGAGTTACCACAACCGCCGCATCCCTGGCATCTTCCCCATTCTTCCTCAGTGCCAGTGTCACTGCCGTGACTATAAGCAGGAAAACCAACAACACCGCCAATGATATTACACGATTTTTGGGGTTGAATCTGAACCGGGGCCCGGGAATCCTGGAAAAGGCCATTATTATGTATCACTCCTGTTACTTCGCTGTATAACCATCATACTATAATTCATACTCAAAATATAGTGCAACTTAAGTACAATATGCACCAATAAAGGAAAAACGAACAATGGCGGACGCCGGTCCGGTCAGGTTATTTGAATCGCGGGGATCCCGCAAAGCCCGGCCGCTTTGCTGCAATACGGCCTTTTTTACGGGATCCCGCCTATGCTCCGTGCCATCATCCCGCTACTGTATGAACCGGTCCACATCCTTGGCGTCTATGTTCTTGTGGAGCGCCATATTGATGCCATTTGCCACCATCTTGGAAAGAAACTCAACTATCTCATCAGCATCCTTGGGTGTGACCACCAGGTTCCCGGAATAGGGCTCAAGGAAGTTGAGAATTGTCTGGTATTTATCATCCAGATCGATATTTGAAAGCATGTTGAACAGGCCGCTGTCCGGGGGACTCTGTTTTTTCATGCTGTCCATCATGAGATCAATGGTGTCGCTGACGATTGTAGCCGCGTCCACCACGGTGGGAATGCCTATGGCAATGACCGGCACTCCCAGGGTTTCCTGGGCGATAGCCATCCTCTTGTTCCCTATGCCCGAACCCGGTGCAATGCCGGTATTCGCCAGCTGGACCGATGCGTTTACCCTGTTCATATTCCTGGATGCCAGGGCATCAACGGCAATTACCATTGCCGGTTTTATCTGATCCACCACACCCTTGATGATATGCCCGGTTTCTATCCCTGTAAGTCCCAGGACACCGGGAGCTATGGCGCACACCGGCCTTACTCCGTCATCCACTTCCTCGGGCAGGTATTCATGCAGATGCCGCGTTACCATGAGATGGGAGCATACCCTGGGTCCCAGGGAGTCCGCAGTGACATTCCAGTTGCCCAATCCCACCACGAGCACGGTGTCCATGTCATTGATCCTGACCATTTTCTCAAGCTCTGCGGCCAGCATCCTGCAGGCTTTTTCATAGAGGTCCCTCCCTTGTTCACGGATTGCCGGCATGTCCATGGTTACATAGGTACCCATGGGTTTTCCGGTATTCTGCTCACCCAGAGGCGATACTACATGAACCCGGGTTATGCTGACCTGATCGTCTCCATCCTGTTCCACCCGGATGCCATCCTGAACTCCCTGCTCCTGCAGCATCCTTGGTCCCGGACCTGCAGCGCGGGATTCGTCGGCCATATCTGTACGAATGCTTCTCACTGGTTTTGTCATAGCAACACATGCCTTTCCTCAGATTTAATTATTTTCCCCTGCTTATTATGAACCGTTTCTGTTTTTTCATCCCGTCCGCGCCGCTCTCTAAACGAGGGGAGCACCGGGAAAACCGTTTCCGCGCATGTGCAAAAATGCGTAAAAATACCGCCGGAAAACGGGAATGGTCAATAAAAACTAAATTCCGCTTTGTACCTTTTTGGAGTGGAATTTACCTTTTCAAATGAGGAAAACGGGAATCATAGTAATATCAGCAAAAAGATATTGCATTGGGACATGGTTCGTGCTAATATATTGGATGTTGACTTTATTGGATGCTGACTTAACGCTCAGGAGGTGAATCAGATGCCGAATATTAAGTCTGCGATGAAAAGGGTTAAGGTTTCCGAGGCCAAGCGCTTGCAGAACAAGATGAAGAAGTCCGAGCTCAGGACGGCTATCCGCCGTTACCGTGAGGCCATGGATGCCAAGGCAGACAATGCTGAAACGCTGCTGAAGGTTGCCATCAAAAAGATTGACCAGGCAGCGGCAAAGAAGATCATACACAGGAACGCCGCCTCCAGGAAGAAGTCACAACTCATGAAGGCTTACAAGGCTTCGGTCTGATCTTTCCGGGGCATTTTCGCATAGTAAAAAATAAACGTACTTTAAGTACGTTTTTTTGTTTTTTATAGTTTTTACAGGCCAGGGAGCCTTTCAGTTGACATTCTTGACCGTGATGTTTTCCATGGGCACCTGCGCATGCCGGACCACTATATCGCTGATTACGGCTACCTGCTGGGAAGACAGGCTGCTGGCATTGACGATGACGTCAATATAGTCGGTATCGCTTATATAAACCAGCGCGTCCGCAAAGCCCCTCTGCTTTATCAGGGTTTCAAGTGTAGTTTCGAGTTCGCACCTGTTAATCACGCCAACCAGCTTCTCCTGTGCCAGCAGGGTGGCTGCGTTGGCTGTGTCTCCGTTTTCCGCCAGGGATCTGAGTTCTTCTTTCTGCCTGCTCCGTGCCCTGTCGCGCTCCAGCCTGGCTTCGGCGAAATATCCCGAATAGATGCCGGAATCAGATTCTTTGGATACTTGCAAGGCCTGGTCCAGGTTGTCGTCATCCTTTACATATACAGCCGCTCCCGGAATGTCCTCCGGGTTCTCGTCGCCATCGGCAGTGTAATAGCTTCCGGCCCCGGCCAGGTCGCCTGATTCCCCCGAGCCCCCCGAATGGTATTGCAATATGCCTACCGCAATAATGACCAGAACAAGTCCAAGGACAATAATCTGCTTTCTTTTCATAACCTTCCCTCCATACCAAGCATACCGGTTATTTGTGTTTCAGGATCTGTACCCTGTGTTCGGGAACGCCCAGGAGCGTGCAGACCGCGCTGTTGAGTTCCTGCTTGACGAGGAAATCATCGGCTCCTTCCGCCACTACCACGACCCCTTTAATCTGGGGAATCTCCACCTTGAGGATTACGGGCTTATAATCGCCCGACAGAGCAAGTTCACGCCTCTCGCTGCTTTCATGGGATATCCTGTCTGTTTCTTCATCGCTCCTGCTGGTTAACTGGTCATTATACGCGGGCACCATCTCGCTGCTTGAATCGGCATATATCATGACCTCAACCCTGCCTGCCCTTTCTACCTGGGAAAGCAGTGCGGACAGGCGCTTTTCAAGGTTCATTATGATATCCTCGCCGATAAGGCCGGACGCCTGTGACCATGTGTCCTGGTCAGTATCCGGCGCTGAAACGGCTGCCCTCGATGCATCCCCCGAACCTCCCGGTCTTGAAAAAAAACCACCCGCTAAGATGATTATTACACCAACCACCACAATTATGACCAGATTTTCAAAGGTGGTCAGTTTCTTTTTCTCCCCCTCCTTTTTCTGCTTTACAAAAAAGGACGCCAGTTTCTTCATGTCCTTCACCTTCCTTCAAAAATGCTGCTGTCCACAATAATCCTGTCCCTATCGATCCCCAGGGTCCGGGACAGTTCGTCCCTGATCCTTTCCTCGTCAAGGCGGCCGAAAACCGATTTTTCATTACCCGGTCGGGGGCCTACCTTGATATACAGTTCCCTTATTGCGCCATAGTCGGTGCTTCTGCTGTCTTCCTGAAGGACCAGGTCCACCCCTGTGACCATGAAATCCCTTTCTCCCTGGTAGCGGTACTTCACGTCCGAGACTAAAGACTGGCGGTATATTTCCAGGAGCTGCCCTGCCTTTTCCTCTTCCAGGCGCCGTATCCTTTTTTCCATCTCCCCCTTTGATATGGTCATATAATCATTCCATACCGTCTCCTGTACTTTGAAGCCGCCGCCAAGGAACCTGACGGCAGGACCGATTATGACAATGGCTACAACCAGGCCGCAGACAAGCTTCACATACTTGTTAAGGCCCCCTTCCGGTGCAAACTTCTCCGCCAGGGAACATATGACCGTTATGGATATCAGGCTGATGACCCAAACTCTCAGCTCGTCCAGGGAATCCATACCTCCTTTCCGGTCTTACGCGAATCCTGTCCCGCTCATCAGCGTTCCTGCCAGGAGAACCAGCACAAACAGGGAAGCGCCCATTATGCCAATCATCACGGACATGCATCCGGCAGCCTCCTCAAGAGCGCCGCAGATGCCGTCATTGCCCAGCGGGGCGCCGAAAGCGGCTGCAAGGCGGTATACCAGCATTACAACCAGAACCTTTACAAACGGTATGGCGAATATAATGCCCAATCCTATAACAGTCGCCACCCCGGCCGCGTTTCTCACCGCGTATGTACATGCCAGTATGGTTTCAGCGGCATCGGACATGTTCTTCCCCGCTACGGGCACCAATGTTCCAATGGCAAACTTGGCGGTTTTTACGGCAGCCGCGTCCACCGTGTTTCCCGACAGTTTCTGGAGGTTTACTGCAATGGAAAACACCAGCGTTATGGCGCCGGTTACCCATACGGTTATTGTCTTAAGCAGCTTTGCGAGGTTTTTCAGTCTGAACCGGTCGGAGATGCTGTCCACCAGGAACAGGACACCCGCCATGACCGCCAATGGGAGCATGACGGTTTTAAACAGGTGGCAGGCCGCATTGACACCGGCCAGCACTAACGGCTGAAGGGCTGCAGCTGAAACAATCTGCCCGGAGGCCGCCATCATGGCGTACAGGGCCGGCATCGCGATGGATGCGAGGGTCTGCATCGACTCTATGGCGCCCTGGGCTATCCGCACCAGTCCTCCGAAGCTGGCAGCCGCTATAACAGCCATAGCGCCATTCACAGCCAGTTTCGCCGCCTCTCCGGATATCCCGCTGCCATCGCCGGGCTGAAGCCCTTTGAACAGGGCTGCCAGAAGCATGATGGCAAACAGTTCCAATATCAATATGACGTTATTTTTGAGTTCCTTCCCGAAAAGGCCAAGCAGGGCCGAGGGAAGCCCGTCGAGGCGGTCCATGGGCCTTCCCATGGCGGCGTTTTCAAGGATTTCATCCACGCTGAAATCATAGTCAAGTTCCCCGGCATCGTCCAATGCCCGGTCCACTGCCTTCCTTACCGTATTGACCTCACCATTCTTAAGCTGGTCAGCCAGGATCTGATCCCGGATCCCGCCTGTAAGGCTGTCTTCGGCAAAAACAGCCTGCGGCATTGCCAGCCATGTTACAGCCAGGAAGACCAGGCACGCCTTCACCATCAGTTTCAGTTTCATCGCCGCACCTTTGGCCATCTTTCGTACCCTCACCCTTATACTCATATAATGGTCGTAACCATCCTTATAAGCGCCGTGGCGATGGGCGCCGCTACGGCCAGCATCATGATCTTTCCGGCTATTTCTATCTTGGAGGCTATGCTGTTCTGTCCTGCGTCCCTGCATGCGTCTACGGCGAACTGGGTAATATACGCCATCCCCGTGACCTTCAATACCGGCACTATGAGGTTCGCGTCTATTCCCGACCTGTCGACGCTGTCGTTTATGAGCTGGATTACCGCGCCGGCTTTGCCGGCCACGATGGCCAGCGCAAGCGCGCCAAACGCCAGCCCGATCATCATGCCCATCTCAGGCTTTTTCTCAGAAACCACGACGGCGAGGACTGCGCCCACAATGCCAATCCCCGCAATTCTGACCAATTCGGTTTCCATGGCGGCAGCATCACCTTTCCAAAGGCAGCGCCAGGCACTCCCCGTCTAAAACCCGAACAGCGCTTTCACGGTGTCAAACAGGTTGGCAATCTCCCTGACAACCAGCATCAGGACGACGACAAGACCAGCCAGGGTGGTCATCATGGCCTGCTCTTCCCTGCCTGACTTGTTCAGCACTATATTCAATATGGACACCAGAATGCCTATGGCTGCAATTTTGAAGATCAGATCCACATCCATTGCCTTGCTCCCTATATCAGAAGAATAACCGCAGCGGCGCCCATAAGCGCCCCGAGATTGCGGTACAGCCTGCCGGTTGTCTCCGCGGCTTCTCTCGCTTTCTGCTCCATTGCCGCCAGTTTTTCCTTCTCCATATTCAAAATCGCCTGCTGCATCTCACGATCCGTCTTACCAAGCAATTCTCCAAAATCCCTGAGGAGGTCCAGGTCTTCCAGGGTAAGGGGAAGGGTTGCCGCAGTCTCCTTTAGGGCAATCCTCCACGCGCTTCCGGCGTTCAGGCTTTGCTCCTTCAGTATGCCGCCTGAGAGGTGAAAAACCGGGGTCCATACCCCTCCGTAATTCCCTTTCGCCAGGTCTTCAAAAACCTTGTTGAGCGGTTTTCCCATGGCGCACATTTCATTTTCCAGGAACAGGAGGATATCCTTAAGCTTCTGAAGCGCAAGCTGCCTGTCTTTCAGCCTCGCCGACAGCCTCATCCCCATGGCCGTGCATCCGAAAAATACCATCATGCATCCCAGGAGCCTTATCATTGCGGTATAGCAGGTTTCCATAAGCATCCGTCACCTTCACCCATCTTTTTCCATCCCGTATTCCAAGGACTATGCAGCGCTCAAAACCGCCTTTGCCTATCAGCATGCCAAATCCCAGCCGCTCCCTGAGATCCCCGGTATCATATGCATGGGCTGTGGCAACAATCCTCGCGCCGGCATTCCATGCCATTCTTACGCTTTCCGCGTCCTGCCTTGTTCCAAGCTCATCCACCACGATGACAGCCGGCGACATGCCCCTCAGCGCCATCTCAATGCCTTCAGGCTTCCTGCATCCGTCGAGCACGTCGGTCCTCGGACCGCAATCATTTTGGGCAATACCCATGTAGCATGCCGCGATCTCAGACCGCTCGTCCACTATGACTGTACGCAGCCCTGCGAAACCGGCCTTTTCCGACCCGGTGCTTATAATCCGGCAGATGTCCCTCAGCATGGTCGTCTTCCCGCACCTGGGCGGCGAAATGACCATAGTGTTCCAGATGTCATGGCTGCCTGACATGATAAATGGGAAGATCTCCTCTGCGCAGCCTTTCAGTTCCCTCGAGACGCGGATGCAGACCGATGAAATGTCCTTCATCCCTTTTATGGCCTGTCCCTGGTATACAACCCTGCCGCAGATACCTGCCCTGAAGCCACCCTTAATGGTGATAAATCCGCGGGCAATATCCTCCTGGTAAGCGTACACCGAATGCTCGCAAAGCCTGTAGAAAAGCTCCTCAACCTCTTCACGCCCAACGCGGAAGGCTGTTTCGGGTTTGTCGGTGAAGGTTCCGTCTTCGCAGATAAAGCGGTCGAATCCGCTGAATACCCCCATGAGGGGGACACCCGCGTTGATCCTGAGCTCTTCGAGGCGTGAAGCCATCTCCGGGCTGATCCTGTCCACAACCCTCTTTATCCGGTCCGGCAAATTGCAGCTGATCCGGCTCAGATCACCGGTTCTTTGCGCTTTGTACATAACTGTCGACCTCTTTTACATATACAGGGACATGCTTAAATCTATGCCGGCGGCAGGAACGATATGTATAAAAAAACCGCCGTTCCAATCAAACAGCGGTTTCCCATCCCCTTCGGGGACCATGTATTACTGATGGAAATGAGGATTATTTCTTGCGGTATGTTTCGTAGGTAATGGAGTCATATACGGCATCGTTTTTTATGATGTTGAACCTTGTTTCGCTGCTCCATTTCTCCAGTTCGCTGTTATACCATTCGCTTTCCCTGCTTGTTTCCAGGTAGGATTTTACCGAGCCCCTGACATCATCCAGTTCGGTATGATCGTCAATCCTGACGATAAAAATGCCCATATCGGTGTCCACTATATCCGAATCTCCGACCTTTCCCTCAAGGGCAAAATCAAAGAGGTCACCGAAATACGGGAATTGCAGGTAGGCGCTGCTGTTTACCGTAAGCTTGCCCGGCGGAATGTCTGAGTCATCGGTGTCCTCTTCCGTATAGGTTTCTATAAGCTTGTCCATATCCTCGCCGTTGCGGATCTTCTCCAGGATCGTCCCGGCCATGTCCATCTTAGCATCTATCTCTTCCTGGGACAGGGTGGTTCCGGTCTCATCGTACTTGCTGAGCCAGATATAGCTGATGTCAGCACTGTCATAGAGCTTCGGATTGCTCTCATACTCAGCCTTTATCTCATCCTCGGTTATCCCGGCGGGTTTATAGTTCTGTTTCAGGTATTCGCTTCTGAACTTGTCGTTGACCTTGGTGTTCTCAAGTATCCTCCTGTATTGGTCAAGGGTCACGCCGGTGGACTGCTTCACCCACAGGGCAAAATCGGAATCTGACAGGTTAAGCTGCTGCTGGTATATTAAGAGGGTCTGATTAACCTCGCTCTTCACGCTGCTGTCGACCGTTATGCCCATCTCCTTGGCCTTGATAAGCTGTATCATGTATTTCTTTGATGTATTAAGGGTCTCATTCTTGGCAGCTTCCCAGGGGTTCTGCCCGCCCTCTGTTTTCAGCCAGTACTGTTCCTTCTCCTCATCGGATTTGCCCGATATTCCCCAGTCATCCTCGGACTTCAGTACCTGTTGGCGAAGAAAAAACTCGTACTCGAATTTCTTTATCCGGTATCCGGCCACACTGGCTACATAGCTGCGGGAATCAATCATATACCAGGCCAGAAAAGCAATCACGAAAATGATCAGGACTGTTGCAACCCTGATGATCATGGTTTCGCGTTTTGTCCGGATCAGCTTTTTCTTCTTGCCGCCCTGCTCAATTTTTTTCTTTTTATCCATAAATTTCACCCTTTTATACGAGCCGGCCAGATTATTATTGCCCCGCTGTACAGGTATTATTATAAACAATCAGTCAATTGACTTCAATTTCGCCAGGTCATGTAATAGAATCTTAATATTCCTTAGCAGATCCCGTTTTTCCAGGTCTTTCACCCGATATGACAAATAGGGCTGCTTTCCGGCGCTGAACAGCAGGTGTCCCCTCCATTTCCTTGTTATCTCCATGATGATCCTCGGGTCTATTGCTGCCTGGTCGGAATAGCTGAGAATCACCACGTCGTCCTTTTCCTTGATGGAAATGAAGCCGAGGGTGAGTGCCATGTTCTTGATAAGGGCTATATCGATCAGGTTCCTGGTTTCCTCAGGCACGTCGCCATATCGGTCGATGAGTTCATCCATAACGTCCATTGCTTCCTCCTCATCTTCCACCGACGCTATGGATTTGTACATATCGATCCTCTGGTCCTCATCGGGAATATACCTGGCATCGATATGGGCGGGAACCCGGAATTCAACACTGGTTTCAATGCTTGCCCGCCTCATGGGCTCGCCCTTGATTTCGGCAATAGCTTCATCAAGAAGCCTGAGGTACATGTCATATCCCACGCTCTCCATATGGCCGTGCTGTTCAGGTCCCAGGAGATTCCCGGCTCCGCGGATCTGCAGGTCCCTCATGGCTATCTTGAACCCTGATCCGAATTCGGTGAACTCCCGTATTGCCTTCAGGCGCTTTTCGGCCGTTTCACCGAGGACCTTGTCCCTTTTGTAGGTCAGGTAGGCATACGCCAGGCGGTTTGACCTTCCTACCCGCCCCCTGAGCTGATACAACTGGGCAAGTCCCAGCCTGTCGGAGTCCTCTACTATGATAGTATTGACATTGGGCATGTCAATACCCGATTCGATGATGGTGGTGCAGACCAGAACATTGAATTCCCTGTCAAGGAAGGACTGTATAACCTGTTCCAGTTCGCGCTCGCTCATCTGGCCATGGGCAAAACCCACCTGGGCTTCAGGAACCAGTTTCTGTATCTGGGCAGCCTTGGACTGAATGCCCCGGACCCTGTTGTAAAGATAGAACACCTGGCCGCTTCGGGCCAGTTCCCTGTGGATGGCGTCCCTGACAATATCCTCCCGGTACTCCACCACATAGGTCTGCACCGGATAGCGGTGCTCCGGGGGGTCTTCAATGGTGCTGATATCACGGATACCCGCCAGGGACATGTTCAGCGTCCTGGGTATGGGCGTTGCGGAAAGGGTCAGGGTATCCACATGGGGATACCTGTTCTTGATTGTTTCCTTATGGGCTACCCCGAACCGGTGCTCCTCATCAACTATAAGCAGGCCTAAATCCCTGAACTTAACCTCCTCCGAAAAGAGCATATGGGTGCCGACGATGATATCAATCCGGCCGGCTTTAAGATCACGCAGGATGGCGCGCTGCTCCGCATCGGTCCTGAAACGGCTCAGCATTTCGACTGTTACGGGGAATCCCGAAAAACGCTTCTTGAAGTTCTCATAATGCTGGGAACATAAAACGGTGGTGGGTACCAGGAAAGCCACCTGCTTTCCGTCCATAATCGCCTTGAAAGCGGCTCTCAGGGCCACTTCGGTTTTCCCGTAACCCACATCCCCGCACAACAGACGGTCCATGATCACATCGGATTCCATGTCACGCTTTATCTCTTCAATACATTTGAGCTGATCGGGTGTTTCCTCATATTCGAATGCCTCCTCAAACTGCCTCTGCCAGACAGTATCGGAAGAGAAGGCATAACCCTTCATGCTCTTTCTTTCGGCCTGGAGCCTGATCAGTGAGATTGCCAGTTCCTTCAGGGATTCCCTGACCCGTTTCTTTGTCCTTGCCCATTCGGTCCCGCCCAGCTTGTTCAGCCGCGGTTCACGGCCTTCGGAACCCACATACTTCTGAATCAGGTCCATATTGGTAGTGGGGATGAAAAGAGTGCCGCCATCCCTGTAGGATATCTTCAGGTAGTCGCGCCTGAGCCCTTCCACCGTCAGCTGTTCGATGCCCTGGTAGATGCCTATGCCATGGACCTGGTGCACCACATAATCCCCCGGCTTGAGATCGGTATAGGTTTCAATGCGTCTTCCGCGGCCGATGGTTCTCCTTCGCGCCTTTTTCATGCTCCTGGCCGAAATATCGCTCTCGGTCACCACCACGAGTTTTTCATCGCGGTAGACAAAGCCGCTGTGGAGGCAGCCGAAGCCCACCAGTACGGCATATCCCCGGGGCCAGGCTGTGAAATGCCCGGCATCCGCCGCCGTTATCCCTTTCTCGCGCAGTTCATCCAGTAACCGCCCGATCCTGTCCTCCCGGGAAACCAGTATGAATACCTTGTATCCCTGGTCAGCCCATTTTCTTAAATCGTCGAACAGCAGGTCCAGCTTCCCGATATAGGGGCTTATGCTGGACCCATTGATATTAATTACAGTTGTAGGGTTCGGTGTAAGGGTTTCCGAATCTTCAAGGGACGAAAGGGTCATAACCGGATGCCTCAATGCCGAGCGGAGAACGGTTTCGGCTTCAAAGAGCAGCCCGTAGGTTTCACCCAGTATCATGCCCTTTTCAGTAAGCACATCGCAAAGGCCACGGAGTTCTTCCTGCAGGTTTTCCATCCTCTCTCGGGTCCTTGCAGGCTCCTCGAAAAACAGCAGATGCCCTTCCCCGGTATATTCAAAAAGATCGGCGCTGTCTTTCAGGATAAACGGTATAAACTTGTCAATCCCGGTGAAATAGTGGCTGTCCTGCAGTTTTTCCATGTACCGGCCGATGTTTTTCTCCAGAAGCGGCCTTATATCCCGGGCGACCTTTCCAAGAGCCTTATCCAGGGCTTCCCGGATACGCCGGGTTATGGCTGGTATCTGTCCGCGGGTATAGATGATCTCCCTGGCCGGATAGATCTCCATCTGCTCAATTGCCTGGACAGAACGCTGGGTTTCAGGGGAGAAGACGCGAATGGAATCAATTTCTATATCGAAGAATTCAACACGACAGGGCATATCGGCGTTGATGGGGAATACATCCATTATGCCGCCTCTTACGGCATACTGGGCCTTGCCCTCAACCTTGTCAACACGCTCATAACCCATTTCCAGGAGCTTTTCTTCCAGGTCCTCAATCCCTGCCTGTCCTCCTGTCCGAAGTTCCAGGCGGCAGCGGGCCAGTTCCCGGGGCGGCATAAGCCGGTGCATGAGCGCTTCGGCCGAGGTCACCACAAAATCGTAGTCACCCTTCAGGATCCTGACCAGGGTTGTTATCCTGTCATATGTCTGTTCAAAGCTCCTGGCCTCCACATCATAGAGCATGATCTCGCGGCCGGGAAGATAAACGGCCCGATCACCTGTAAGCCAGGACAGGTCCATGAAGGCCTGCCTGGCCTGCATCTCGTTCCAGGCCGCATAAATCCCTTTCATGCCGGACTCGCGGGCTGTCCACCAGGCCAGGTGCCGTTTTTGGGACTCTGACACCCCTGACGCCACCAGTTCGGCGCCAGGCCGGATCTTGCCTGTTAATGCTTTAAGACGGGATGATGATGCCAGAATAGAGTTCGGTAAATACATCTGTTTCATCCGTTATATTTCCCCATAGCCACCTCTACCGAAGCGCAGATCATGGTCGCCACCGCAAGTGCTGCCCTCTCAATGGCCTCATTGACCAGGTTTCTTTCCTCCGGCGTGAATCTGCTCAGTACGAAGTCCGCCAGATCCATTTCCGTATTGGGTTTGCCTATCCCAATCCTGACCCTGGGAAAATCCTCGGTTCCAAGATGGCTGATAATGGAACGCATGCCGTTATGGGTTCCGGGGCCGCCTTTCTGCCTTATCCTTAGTTTGCCCGGATCCAGATCAATATCGTCATAGATAACGATGAGCTGAGCCGGATCTGCCTTGTACCAACTGAGTATCCCGGCCAGCGATTCGCCGCTGTTGTTCATGTAAGTCTGAGGTTTTACCAGCATGACCTTCCTGCCCTGAATCATACCCTCGGCTATCAGGGCTTTGTGCCTGGATTTGAAATTGGTCATCCGGTACTGGGCGGCTAAAAAATCAATGGTGTCAAACCCGACATTATGCCTGGTCATATGGTATCTGGTCCCCGGGTTACCAAGACCTGCTATGATATGCATGGCTTACTCCCCTATTGCTGTGTGAAAATCGTGGAAATTGATATGTCGCCGTATATCCTTTCAATGGCTTCGGCGAAAATATCGGCCACCGAAAGGATTGTTATCTTTTCGATCCTTTTCTCCCTGGGAACCTGGATGGTGTTCAGGGCAACCATTTCCTTGATGGCCGAAGCTCTGATCCTCTCAATGGCAGGTCCGGAGAGAACCGGGTGGGTGCAGCAGGCATAGACCTCGGCAGCGCCCATGTCGGTAAGGGCATTGGCCGCGGTGACGACGGTTCCGGCGGTATCTATCAGGTCATCCACCAGAACGCAGCGTTTACCCCTGACGTCGCCGATGATGTTCATGATCTCGCAGACATTGGCCTTGGGACGCCTCTTGTCGATAATGGCCATGGGCACATCAAGACTTTCTGCGAATTTCCTCGACCTTGTCACGCTGCCTACGTCGGGCGAAACAACCACAACATCGTCAACCTTGCCTTTGAACTTCTCCCAGAAATACCTGGCCAGGATGGGAAAACCCTGAAGATGGTCAACGGGGATATCAAAGAATCCCTGCAGCTGCGGAACATGAAAATCCATGGTCAGCACCCTGTCGGCTCCCGCTGTGGTGATCAGGTTGGCCACCAGTTTCGCCGATATGGGGTCCCTTGCCTTGGCTTTACGGTCCTGCCGGGCATAGCCGAAATATGGCATAACCGCCGTGATCCTTCCGGCTGAGGCGCGTCTCAGCGCATCGGTCAGGATCAGCAGTTCCACAAGGTTCTCGTTTACCGGTGTGCTGGTGGACTGGATGATAAAAACATCGGAGCCCCTCACTGGTTCGTTGATGCTGATCGCTGTTTCCCCATCGCTGAAGCGGCCTACCACTGCTTCTCCCAGGGGCAGGCCGATCTTTTGGGCAATCTCTTCAGCCAGTTCGAGATTTGAGTTTCCTGCAAAGATTTTAATATCCTTACCGTGAACATTCATGTCGAGCAAGACCTCCAGAATCAATCTTTACTTTTTTTATCCAGTCCCTTCCGTTTCACCCAGTCACTGATTATGGTCTGGCGGCTGCGCGCTATGGCCAGGGAATACTCGGGCACCTCGTCGGTAATAGTCGATCCGGCAGCAATATACGAATGGGGCTTCACCTCCACCGGCGAAACCAGGTTGACATTGCATCCCACAAACGCATAGTCGCCCACCACGGTCTGGTGCTTCTTCACGCCATCATAGTTGACCACCACAACACCGCATCCCATGTTGACATTTTTCCCTACAAGCGCGTCCCCGATATAGGTAAGATGGGACACCTTTGTATTGTCCCCTATCTCGGATTTCTTTACCTCAACAAAATCACCAATCTTTACATTGCTCCCTATCCTGCAGCCGGGCCGCATATAGGCAAAGGGACCAACCTTGGTCTTCGATCCTATCTCGGATTCCAGGATAACTGAATTCATGATATGTACATCATCGCAGACCACCGAATCCAAAACGCGCGAATAGGGGCCGACGATGCACCGTTCGCCTATGCGCGTGCTGCCTTCAAGCAGTGTTCCCGGATATATTACGGTATCCCTGCCTATTTTCACATTGGGCCCGATTACCGATGTTTCGGGTAGAATAAAGGTAACCCCGTTCCTCATATGCTCATGTATGATCCTGTTCCTCATGATCTTTTCAGCTTCGGCAAGCTGGATGCGGTCGTTAATCCCCAGGATCTCGCTGCTGTCATCGACAAGGTACGCCCCTGCCGAGCCATTATCGGAAAGTATAGCTTCAATGGTGTCGGTAAGATAGTACTCGCCCTGGCTGTTGTCGTTTTTCAGCCCTTCCAGAGCCCTGAGCAGCGCGGGTACTTCAAAGAAGTACATGCCCGAGTTGATCTCATTAATTGCCCTCTGCTCATCCGTGGCATCCTTATGCTCCACGATGGAACTGATCCTTCCTTCCCCGTCCCTGATTATCCTGCCATAGCCGGTTGGATCACTGACACGGGCAGTAATGACAGTAACCTGGTTCCTGTCCCTCAGATGTGTTTCATAGGCCTTCCCTAATGTTTCGGCAGTTATAAGGGGCGTATCTCCGTAAAGGACCAGCACCGTTCCGGTTTTTCCTTCCAGGAAGGGACGCGCCTGCATCACCGCATGACCGGTTCCCAACTGCTCCTCCTGCAGGACAAATGTAACGTCCTTAACCGATTCCCTCACCTGGTCGGCCTGATGTCCGATTACCGCTATGATCTCGCCGGACCCGGCCTTTTTTGCCGCGTCAGCAACATAAGACAACAGGGTCTGCCCGCATATTTTATGCAGAACCTTGGCAATGTCGGATTTCATCCTCGTACCAGCCCCTGCCGCAAGTATAACCGTAATCAGATTTTGCATAAAATTGCTCCTTTCAGTGGCGCTTCCATCAATTATTGTTTCATATTCGCCGGTTGTTTTCAATTGTCCATAGTGATAATCAGGCGGAAAATAAATAAGGCACTTATTATATAAGTGCCATAAAAATGTGTTGTATTGGTGTTACTCGATGCTGGCAAGCGCCCCGGCCGCTTCTTCTTCTGCAAGCATCGACTGGTATTTCTCCAGAATGGCATTCTGGACTTTGTTCCTGGCATCCGCGTTGATCGGATGCGCGATGTCCCTGAATTCTCCAGCAGGGGTCTTGCGGCTCGGCATTGCAATAAACAGGCCGTTCTGACTTTCAATAATCTTGATGTCATGTACAACAAACTCGTTATCGAAAGTAACCGACACTACAGCCTTCATTTTACCTTCTGCTTCCACCTTGCGGATCCTGATATCCGTTATTTCCATTTTTAGCAGCCCACCTTCCGTTAAATACATGTAGATTTGGTATAATAATAATACAATATTTCGGCATAAATTTCAAATATCCTTCTTATTTATAAATTTTAAAGAAATTATTGCATATATTTTCCTGTTCCATGGAATACTTCCCCTGGGGGACCTTGTGTCCGTCCTGTCCGCTGATATATAATCTATCTGGCATATATGCACTGGAGCGTGTACTTAATGAAAAACCGCATTTCTTTTACGCCGGGAAATATTACCGTCCATATGGTGGGCATTGGCGGCATCAGCATGAGCGGCCTGGCTGAAATATTGATGCATAAGGGGATAAAGATCACAGGATCTGATATCCGTGAATCAGATATAACAGAAATGCTCAGGAATATGGGCGCTGTCGTCTTTCCGTCCCACGACGCCTCGAACATCACAAACCAGGACCTGGTGGTCTATTCAGCCGCCATTCCGCAGGATAACCCGGAGCTGGCGGAAGCCAGAAACAGGGGAATTCCCGTAATGGAAAGGGCTGAACTTTTAGGCGTGATCATGGACCATTTCCAGCATTGCATAGCTGTTTCAGGAACCCATGGAAAGACCACCACCACCTCCATGATATCGCAGGTCATGCTGGAGGGCGGGCTTGATCCCACCGTTCATGTGGGAGGAATGCTTGACGCCATCGGGGGCAATACAAGGATAGGCAGCAGTTCATGGTTTATAGCCGAAGCCTGCGAATACAAGGACAGTTTCCTGAAAATCAGGCCTACGCTCGCTGTGGTCCTGAATATTGAAGCCGACCATCTGGACTATTTCAGGGATATTGACCATATCCGGTCCTCATTCCAGTCCTTCCTTTCCAACGTAAGAGAACCGGGTATAATTGTCCTGAATTATGATGATCCCCAGACCCGCCTTTTGTCCAAATCCCTGACCAGGCCTTTTGTAAGCTACGGGCTGAACTCCCCGGACGCAGACTGGACATGCGAGGATATCTCCTTCGAAGACGGGTGCGCCGGCTTTACGGTTTTCCATAAGAAATCCTCCTGGGGACGGGTGAAGCTGCAGGTACCCGGTCTGCACAATGTTTCCAATTCACTGGCATGCATAGCCGCCTGCCATGCCCTTGGCGTCGCGCGGACATCAATCATAAAAGGTCTGGAAGGCTACAGGGGAACCCACAGAAGGCTCGAAGACAAGGGCATGAAAAACGGCATCCGGGTAATGGACGACTACGCCCATCATCCAACCGAGATACAGGCTACGCTGAGAGCCGCCCGGGCCCTTGCGGCTGGCCACTTAATCTGTATCTTCCAGCCGCATACCTATACCAGGTCCTATGAGCTTCTTGACGACTTTTCACGCGCTTTCGCCCTTGCGGACACAGTGGTGGTAACCGATATCTATGCGGCCAGGGAAAAGGATAACGGGCTTATCAACTCCCGTACCATAACCGAAGGCATCAACAGGAATACGGGTAATGCAGTATACATCTCGGACTTCGGCGATATCGTCCGTTTCATAGAAGAAAACGCCCAGACCGGCGATCTGGTTATAACCATGGGAGCCGGGGATATCCACATGGTGGGCGAGATGTATCTTTCCCGCACCGGCTCACCATAGGCGTGTCACCAGCACCGTCATGTCGTCCCGTGCGCCCTTGCCCCTCAGTGTTGCTTCAGTCAGTATTATATCGGCCATCTGCTGGGGATTGATAGTATCCATGGCCTCTATAAACTTCTGCAGGGTCGGCTGACCGTCATTACTGAATGCATGGTAGACACCGTCCGACACCATTATTACAAAATCACCTTCGGTAATTCCATGGGCTGCGTTTTCGCCGGCTTCGTCCGCTTCCGAATCGGGACCGGGGCAGGAGATTTCGCTGACCCCCGCAATAGTCCTTATATACGATGGCGGCGCTCCCAGTTTGAAGAATCTCAGGCTTCCGTCCATAAGACTGATGGAACATGCATCCAGCGTGGCGATCGATTCCCTGTCACCCCTGATTCCAAGGTACATCTTTATAAGCTGTATTGCAAAAGCCATATCCACCCCTTCGTCCATCAGGTACTCCAGCATCTGGATGGTGTTCTTGCTGTACCGCTCGGCCTTGCTTCCGCTGCCCGCGCCGTCGCTGATGGCGCTGATGTGGAAACCGTACCCGTTGATGAAGAAGGTAAAACTGTCCCCGGATATGGATGAATCCTCCTTCGATAGCCGGGCCACGCCGGTTATTGTCCGGAACCTTGGCTTCTTCATATACCTGAGGACCGAGTATCCCATGATATCCCGCCTCATCTCTCCCACCCTTACCATCTGGCTTCCCAGGAATGACCGTACCGTGCTGTCCAGGAGGTCCATGTCAATCCTGTGGATTCCCTCGCAGACGAGGTCTGCCGAGATCCCGGAACCGCTGTCCGGGCCGATCCTGATATCCGCTACAGGTATGCCCAGGCCGGCGGCGGTTTCAAGAAAGCTTTCCTCAATTTCATAATCCCGGCTCCTGCGTTCCGCGATGGATCTGGCAATACTCATGATATTGCCGGAAATGATGCCTGCCTGCTCGGCAATATGCTCCCGCGCCTCATTGAGCCTGGCCTGCCAGAGTCTCTCGGTTTTATATACGGTAAAGGCTATGCCCAGGCTCTCGATAAACTTTTCATTTTTTGTGCAGGCGTTGCGGAACCACACGGGTATCTCCAAAAGCCCTGTCTCGTCAGTTTTCAGATCTGACAGGGCCTTCTCCACAAGCTTATATGTCTTGATAAAGTTGGTCCCCCAGCATCTCTCGCACAGGGGACATCGCCTGCAGACCCTGTCGGCCACGATTTCCATGACAGATTCGGCCATGGTCTGTTCATCATCGGTTTCATCGTTTATAAACTCCCGGAGGCTTCTGGAAACCCTTGAAATAGCCTTGCCCAGTATATAAAGCCTGTCTGCGGCTTCCAGGGCTGCCCGCCTTCCGGCTTCGTCCTCCATGGCCTTCCGGGCCACAGGACCTGCCAGGTATTCAGAAATATACCCCAGTGCTTTTGGCGGGATGAATACGAACAGGACGCCCGAAACCATGACGCTGTAATATCCCGTGATCATATCGCCGTTCAATATGGATAGCCCGGTGAAAAAGAGGATTACCGCCGTCCAGAGGCTTACCGCGAAAACCCTCTTTTTCAGCGGAAGCCCGGCTGCTGCGCCGGCCAGGGCATACAAGCCAGGCAGTTCCAGGGAACCGGGAACCCGGTACAGGGTCAGCAAAAGCCCCACGCAGGCGCCCAGGCAGGCGCCGCAGGCGCTTCCTTTGCTGCGTGCGAAGGCAAGGACAAGCAGGCCGGCCATGACGCTGCTAAGATCAAGTTCGCTTATATACAGGTCTCTCAGGCTTATGACAATCAGGCAGAATAATATGGCCTTGGCTGCCGTCAGCCAGCCGCTGCGGGCATACTGGCCCGGCTTCATGTCTTCCTTCTGCGCCAGTGCAGGCTGTATAAGCACTGAAGCCGAAAATGCAATGGCGGAGCATAGCAGTGAAGCAACAAGGTCATACACATGGAACCCCTGCACAACGCCTTTAACAAGCCCGGTAACAAGAACAGCCAGACCCAGGGTCGCCGCGCGATTCAGGGGCGTGGGCCTTGCATTGCCGTTGAGCCTCTGGAAGTGTATGGCCAGTTCAAACAGCAAAACGGCAGCCAATTGGCGGATCGCCTCGTAGGGACCGGAATAGATGAGGTTTCCTATCAGTATTGAAACGGCAGCCAGTACCTTCGCCGGTCCTGTAAACATGGCGGCACAGTACAGGGACAGACCAAAGGGCCTCAGGACTTCGAACAGGCTGGCCCTCGC
>JAAXZX010000115.1 GCA_012719645.1 Clostridiaceae bacterium | reverse complement strand
CCTCCTCAATAGAAATGGATACCCTTTAAGAACCATTAATTTTTCACAAAGGTAAACAATCATTGTCAATGCTCCCAATTCGCAGGATTCTTAAACGCTGGTTTTATCATCTTTGTACGATGTTCCGAGTACATATAAAAGGTGATAAAAGTGATTATCTCTCCATAAACCGTGGGTAAGTATTATCCGCAAGAACCGTCCCCATGGTCTTTTTTTTCCAAAACAGCTTTTGCTTCCCCGCACCAGCCAAGATAAGCCCGATATGTCTCAACTCCGAACTTGACCGTCAGCAGGTAGTATTTATGCTCTTCTTCTCCCTGAAGCTTTTCCAGGTTCGCGGTATACTCTTCAAGAACCATAAGCTCTTTTCTAATTTTATCTTCAAATTTCCGAATATGAACCAGGATGCCTTCCCTGCCAAGCTCAGCGCCGAAAAAAAGCTTAAGCAACGTTTCATATCTTAGCTCATCTTTTTCTGCAGGTTTCATTAGCCATTCCCTGAGAAGCGTTCGTCCTTTTTCAGTGATGGAATATACTATTTTACCTCTTCCTGACTTCTCCTCTTCCTTTTCAACACAGCCATCTGCTTCCAATGCATCCAGGGCGGGATAGATGCTCCCGAAACTTCCGCTCCAGAAGAACTTCAGCGAACGATCGATTCTCTTTTTGATCTCATATCCTGTAAGCGGTTCATGATTAAGAAGTCCAAGTATGACATAGTTTATCTTCTTTTCATTTGCCATTGATAAGTTCCTCCATGAAAGCGTTAAGCTTTCTGTCATTCTCTGATGCACAGGGATAATTTCTATCTGCAAGAGCAACTGTCGTTCTGAGATTAACAAGTTTCTTTTCCAGGTACCGCACGCATCTTTCGTTATCGCCGCCGCCACTTAAGGTAAAAAGCGCAGTAATTTTATTTTTCACGTTATAGCTCTTCAGAAATGTATTTATGGCAGGGGCTGCTTTGCCCGCCCATACAGGCGTACCGAGAATTATCCTGTCATACTGTTCCGGATCTATCGCTATTGGCTTAAGCTTTGCACATACGCCAAGAGCAGCCTGCATTCCGCCAATAAAATATTTCATTTTATTCTTCGGGAGTTCCTTAACGGTATCAAGTTGGAGGATATCTGCATGAAGTCTTTCTGCTATGATCTCTGCGGCCTGCCTGGTGTTCCCCTCAAAAGAATAATATACAACCAGATCTTTCATATGGATCAAACCCGCCTTTCCTCTTTCCATGAATATGACAGCACATTTTTCGGACAACTGTCAACACAAGCTCCGCATTGGATACAATCGATACATTGACAATGATTATTCTCCTTAATCATCTGTTCCACCTTAAGTCCCATCGGGCAAACCGTTTCGCATTTTTTGCATGAAATGCATTTTCTGTTATCAGCCGATACATGAAGCTGAGGGATATGCAGTATCTGCCCGATTTTCTCGCCAATGACCATGAATGGAGCCATCCAGCATATGTAATGGCATGCCGCACGCCGGCCATGTATCAGGGAAGGCAGAAGCAGCAGCAGAATAACAGCGTAGTAAACCGCATAGTTAGCTATTTCGGTTACCGAAACGCCATGGTCAGTCATATAAAAAACGTCAACTCCTACAGTCCCTTCCCCCAAAGCAAATGCGATGACTATGACGGCTATCCATATGGTCCAAATGACATACTTTATTGCTCTTCTTTTGCCCTGCTTTGCCGGATTGCTGTTGACATAAGCCGCACATTCCTGCAAGACCCCGGCAGGACAAAGATAGCCGCAAAAACTTCTTCCCAAAAACATTGATAGAATCAGCATTAGCAGGAATGTAAAAAAGCTTCCGGTCAAAATATGCTGTGCCATTCCCATGATGATAATAGCGGGGGAAAAATACCACATCGTTACCGGAAATAGCAACAAAGAAACCAATAAGACCAATTTCCGTACAGATTGCCGTTTCATATAATCGCTCCATACTAATAAAATTGGTCTGTTAACTTAATAATAAAAATGAGACCTGAAACGCCTCTGGTATAATGGAAACTGCAAAACCACCATTACCTCCCAGAAAGGAGCGTTCAAGTCTCATGATTATTATACCATCTAGCGTAGTATGTCCAAGGT
>JAAXZX010000114.1 GCA_012719645.1 Clostridiaceae bacterium | reverse complement strand
TCTCTATTTTTCCTGTGCCAATTTCTAAAAAATGCTGTATACTGTTATACATGAAGACGTCACCCTTTCGTTGAGTTTTTGTTGCAAATTCTTATCTTAACAGGATGACATCTTCTTTTCAATTCCTCTGGTCTTTTTTCCTATTTACCCTACAGTAACTTTACGCTAAGCGGAAAAACCGCGGCCCAGCCGCTTGTCCGGGGCCTGAAACCGGCCTGGATGGCATGCGGGCATAGCACCAATCGCGCGTTGAACATTTATGTCCAAGGGCAAACAAACCGCGTTGCCACCATATCCGGGGAATGCTATAATCTTGAATAATCCTTAAAAAGAGTGTTAAACCCTGTCTTGCGGGAGTTAAGACTATGAGCGTCAAACATACTAAAGTAATACGGACCAGTGTATTTGATCCGTGGTGGAACCTGGCGGTGGAGGAATACCTCCTGAACCATGTCAGGAAAGGACAGTGCATACTATACCTCTGGCAGAACCAGAACACGGTGGTGATCGGCAGGAATCAGAACGCCTGGAGGGAGTGCCGAACCGAGCTTTTGGAAAGCGAGGGGGGAAAGCTTGCCCGCCGGCTCTCCGGAGGAGGCGCCGTATACCACGATGAAGGAAACCTCAATTTTACGTTCCTGATGAGAAGGGAAGACTACAACTTTGAGCGGCAGCTGGATGTTATCCTTTCCGCTGTGAAAAGCCTGGGTATCCATGCCGAAAAAAGCGGCAGGAATGATATCACCGCCGATGGACGAAAGTTTTCAGGCAATGCGTTCTACTTTACAAAATCCAGCGCTTACCATCACGGCACTATCCTGGTATCCTCCGACTTGGGAAAGCTATCCAGATACCTGCAGGTCTCAAAGGAGAAGATAGCGGGTAAAGGGGTCGCGTCTGTACAGTCCAGGGTGGTAAACCTCACAGAACTCAACCCTTCTGTTACGGTGGATGCGGCTGCCAACTCTTTAGTTGCGGCATTCAGCGATATCTATGGATATCAGCCCGTAATCAGCGAAGGATCTGAGGATATCGACAATGAAGCTGTCCAAAAACTGCGCGGAAAATATGCTTCCTGGGAATGGCGCTATGGACAGACTCCCAGGTTCGATATAACCATGGAAACACGGTTTCCCTGGGGCGGAATTGAAATAGGCCTAAACCTTGAAAACGGAAGGGTGGTGTCCTCGAAGGTTTACTCGGATGCCATGGACGAAGCGTTCATCAGCATGCTCCCTGACGTGCTGGCAGGATGCCCCTTCAGCTTCCGGAACCTGGCGGACAGGATTCGAGGCAGTTTCGCCTCAGGCAGCAGCAGGGGCTTCGCCGAAGACATCGCGGCCTGGCTGGAAACAAAAAGCGGCAGACATTCAGACTGAAAATCCCGTTTTTCGAGAAACTATAAATCATACTGCCGGCGGGATGGCGCCGGCATTACCCTGATTAATTCCCCACAATAACCTTTATGGATTCATTGGACATTTGCATCAGTATTGCTTCTTCCACCTGGTCCACCGGATAGCGGTGCGTAATAATGGGCTTCAGGTCTATACGCCCGCTGTTGATGAGCTGCGCGGCCCTTTCGTGAGTATCGGGGTTTATCATGGAACCGAGTATGGTCAGTTCTTTATGGAAGACGTCATCCAGGCTCAGTTGATAGAACGAACCGGCCTTGGGCACGCTGAACAGCAGGATGGTCGCGCCGCGCTTTGCAGCTTCAAAGGCCTGCCCTGTGGCCGTAAGATTTCCCACGCATTCAATGACCACATCGGCTCCATCGGTACCCAGGATCTCGCGCAGCCTTTGCGGCAGCGATTCATTGATGGGGTCCACCGCGTAATCGGCACCAAGGGAAAGTCCTATCTCTCGGCGGAGCTGGACCGGCTCGCTCAGGACGACCGAAGATGCGCCCGAAAGCCTTGCCAGCTGTACCATCATCAGTCCTATGGCGCCTCCGCCAATAACACAGACGGTATCGCCCTGCCTCATTCTCAGCCGGTCTAAGCCGTGAAGGCAGCAGGCCAACGGCTCCGCCATGGCGCCGTATTCAAGGGGCACCGATTTATCCAGTTTATAGCACTGGGACTGGGGAACATAGCAGTATTCCGCAAACCCGCCGTCACGGTTGACTCCAATGGCAAACAGGTTCTCGCACATCTGCTTCTTCCCGATACCGCAATAATGGCATTTCCCGCAGTATCTATTGGGATCCACGGTAACATGGTCCCCGACTGCCACCTTGTCCACCGCGCTGCCGATTTTCTCTACAATTCCGGAAAACTCATGGCCAAGGATCACCGGGGGAGTTACTTCAGCGGACCCCTTGCTGCCGTGGTATATATGGATATCGGTGCCGCAGACGCCGCAGGCGGCCACCTTTAACAGAACTTCATCCGGTGCTAGTTCGCGCTCCGGAATCTCCCTGGTTTCAAACCTCTTGTTTCCCAAGAAATAAGTCCCTTTCATTTCCTCTCCTCGCTTTCAAAACACTTCGGTCCTGGTCCCGCCGGAAATCTATGGGCGCTTTGGGCGTCCCCTCATCTTTCCATGGACATAAGCCTTGTTTTTCCTGTATTGTATCTTCCGGACAGCAATGTAAAGCTATAACGCTTTAAACAAGCCACTTTTAGCCTTTTTATTGTAGCATAATGGACAACTGTTTTCAATGAGCGGGCATGTAAAAAGCCGCCCGGTCCGGGGCGGCTGGCCTGCCGTTATCTTCCTGGTTACTCGGGTTTGTTCCAATACGTTTCCCTCTTGGCATAATAGTCTAAGTATTGGTCCACATACTCCTTAAAATCGGTAATCGCCTGCTCCCGTGTTTTCCTTCCTTCCGCATATTCAATGGCCTCATTACGCCAGTAATAACTGATTGATCTGTCATGTTCCGACAGGCTGTCTGCCCGCGCGTATTGCGCCGCCGACAGGTAGGCCTCGAACAGGTCCTGTCCTCCCAGAAAGTCAAACTTGTAATCCAACTTCTTTGCAACCGCGGCGGATGCGGGAAAATGCCTGATTCCGTCTATCTCCCCGCTGGCCAATAAATACTGGCATCCGGTTTCGGAAGTGTCCAGGGTCAGCCAGCGGATAACCTCTCCCACCGCTTCCTTGTGCCTGGTATTCCTGTGGGCCAGGATTATCGTGCCTGCCTGGAAGAAGCCTGCCGGCGGGTCGCACACGGCCCAGTCACCGTATGTTCCCTCCCCTGGGCTGTCTCCGCCACAGTAATAAACCATGCTAAAATTCGCAAACCAATAAGGGCCAAAAAAGCCGAATACCTCCTTTTCTCCCTCGCCCCGAATATCGGCAAGCCATTCGTCAGTCCACCAAGCCTCATTATTGTTATTGGTATAACCGTTTTCAACCATTTCCCTGGCATAATCCAGAAACGCTTCCCGTGCCGGATCGATTACCAGCTGGCCGTCTTTAAACCATCCCTGCTCCGAGCTCATCTCAATCGGCTTCCAAATATCTCCTGCGCCGGAGCAGATGCCGTATCCTTTTGCTTTTAACTCAGCTGCCGCTTTCATGAACTTGTCCCATCTCGGGCCGATTTTACCACTGATGACCGCAGGATCATCGGTTCCCCAGACCTTTTTGGCAATGGAGCGGCGGTAAATGAAAGCTCCCGCGGTGTTTTGGTATCCCAGCGCCACCAGTTTCCCCTCCGGGTTGGTACAGGCATCGATCATGTACCGGGGGATTTCTGCCCCTTCAACGAGCTTATCGACATCCATACCAAGCTCTTCAAAAGGTACTGCAAATTTATGATCTTTTCCCTTGGTGAACTTATAGATATCTTCCCTGGCCATGCTGTATATGTCGGGAATAACGCCCAGTCTTTCGTTAGCCAGATCATGAACGCAGTCGTTGTACTCATCGGCGAATGCGTATTCGGTATATATTTTGATTTCATATCCAAAATCGGGATGAAGCTCCTGGAACTTCTCTATAAGGTCAACAACTTCGCTGGTGTCACAATAGACGATGATAACATTTTCTTTTTCGGCACTGTTTTCCCCGCCGCTTTCAATCAGGTTACCGCCCTTTTCTACCGTTTCACCGGCCGTATCCGTGCTTTCCTGCGGGGCAGGTGTCAGACTGGGTGTAAGAGTAGGTTTCTGGACATTTTCAACCGATGAGCAGCCTGCCATGCTCAGGCACAGGAACGCAGCAACAAGCAGGCGCATTGGCCTTTTCATATTAAAAGCCCCCTTCGCCTTCAGGCTGAACTACGGAACTGCCTTAACTCATATTTCTATAATGTGTTAACCTTTATTATATTTTACCATGTCTTTCCAAATACAAACTTACATTTTACCAACACTTCTATATTACCCACGCCCTGCTCTTCCTCGGCGCGGTGCTTGTACCAAAACCACGGAACGGTTATAATGAGGACATAAACACCATTGTGGGGAGCATTCCTGTAAGGAATAAAAATGAACTTTGAAAAAATAGATGCCAAACTGTAGAATTTGATATGTGAGTTGCACGTCAGTAACCACAATCAAAAATACAGGAGGCATCTAATATGAAGCGTACACAAAACGAGAAG
>JAAXZX010000113.1 GCA_012719645.1 Clostridiaceae bacterium | reverse complement strand
GGTCGGCACCACCAGTAAAAACGAATTGGTAAAGAAAACCGAGTATGAATTTCCGCCGACGCCTTTCCAGCCATACCGGAACGATTCAAAGCTGAACGATTCCGGAAGCAACCTGACTCCTGCAAATATTTCAGCGTTTGTCTTGAAGCTTGCAAAAAACATCCATATCAGCGGATAACACATGAGTATGCCAATCGTTATCAGAATAATATATGAGATTATTTTGCCAAGTTTCTTTTTCGACTTTGCGCGCATGACATCATCACCAATCTTTTAATCAGTTTTCATCGCTGTAGAAAACCCAGTACTTCGAACTTATGAATAACAAGGCCGTAAAAATCGCCACTATACTGAAGATAATCCACGAGGTTGCGCTGGCATAACCCATTCTATACAGCTTAAATCCGTCGTTATACAGCTTTACTCCAAGCATGTATGTAGAATGCAATGGTCCGCCCTTGGTAATTACGAAAGCGGATGTGAAATTTTGCATGGCGTTCAGCGTCTGCATAATGATACAGAAGAATATGATGGGAGATATGCCAGGTAAGGTGATGGAGAAAAATCGCTTAATACTGCTGGCGCCGTCTATTTTTGCCGCTTCATACAGTGAATTGGGCACCTGTTTCAGCGCAGCCAGGAAAAGTACCATCGAGGAACCGAACTGCCAGACCTCAAGCAAACTCAACGTAGGCAAAGCGAACTTTGGGTCACCCAAAAACGAAACAGTGGAAAGGCCTAATGCTTTCAGCCAGTTGTTGACCATGCCTTTATCCATGAACATAATCCTCCAGAGAACGGCGACCGCTATACTGCCACCAAACAAGGACGGCAGGTAATAGATGGTTCGAAGGACGCCTATTCCCTTACGGGCTTTGTTCAGCATCAACGCTATTGCAAGTGACATCAACAATTTGGACGGCACGGTGTAAACCGTATAAAGCAGGGTTGCTTTCAGAGACTTAAAAAACTCGGAGTCTTTTGTAAAAAGCTTTACATAGTTGTCAAACCCGATAAAGGTATGCTGTGACAACAACGGATTGTAGTCGCAAAGGGAGTAATAAAAAGAAATAAAAAACGGATATACTGAGAATACCACTATTCCGATAAGCCAAGGCAGAATATACAGATACGCCACCCTGTTTCGCTTAGACAAACTACTGCCCTTCATGATATATGCCATTCCTTTCAAAGGGAACAAAGCGGATAAATGAATTACCACATATTGTTCCCTGATTTCCATGAAGGGGTATCATGCGAATACCCCTTCATGGCTACAGTCATAATAAACTTAGAAACATTGACATAAGAAGTTGCTAACCAAGTGTTATTGCCTGGCAAGGAAGTCGTTCAGCTTTTGGATAACGTCCTTTGCTGCCTCAGCGGGGGTCATAACGCCATAGGCAACCGCCTCGTAAGCTTCTTCCAAAATCTTTTCGGACTCAGCTGACGTTGTCAGTCCGCCGTCGTCAAAGCCACTATAAGTAAGGCTGCGCTCCACTGCCTCGGCCGTCAGTTTATCAAGAGAGCCGTTTTCGGTAACAATTTTCTGCGCGAAGGCTGTGGGCGGAACCGAACGTACTGTTCCGAGGAGTGCGGCTGCTTCTTCGGAGTTGAAGAAGAAGTCCAGGAACAATGCAGCCTCCTCAGGATGCTTTGTCTCCGCATATATTCCCATGAACTGAGGACAGTTGTTAACCCAGCCGTCGCTCTTGCGGTTTGGCAGCAGCGGCAGGCATCCTGCGATGTATTCCACATTGGGATTGGCTTCCGACAGCACCAGCGCATTGGATGTGTAGCCTACAGACGCGACATACTCTCCGTTGATCCATTTGGGATCCTCCTGGTCCTTGTTTGGGTTGTAAGGCGCTTTATAAGCTGCGGGTGCGCAGGTCTTTGACTTATACAGCCTGTCAATGAGGTCAAAGATCTCTGTAAACTGCTCTTCAGTCAAGGTAACAGTCTTGGTTGCATCGTCGATTATCGCACGGCCGGTAAGCTGACGGGCGTATGTACGAACGAAGAAGGAAACTCCATTAAAGGTGTTGACCGAGAGCAGATAATACTCCGGATTGTACGCCTGCACTTTCTTGCCCCACTCAATGAGCTGCTCCCAATCGTATTGCTGGGTTAAATCAATGCCGATTTTATCAGCCAGGGTCTTGTTGACTATGAGAGCGCTGCCTGCAACGCCGGTCGGAATGGCATACTGGCTGCCGGTGCCGAACTGGCCGTTTTCCTTGATAAAGTTGGGATCGAACTTGTCAAAGCTGATGTTCTTAAGAGTGGAAAGATTGTACAGCACGCCCATTCTGCAGTATTCCGGACCTGATCCGGTTTCGATCTGGAAGATGTCCGGTGCGGTCTTTGTGGAGAACTCAGTTGTTTTCTTCTCGTTGTAGCCGTCCTGCGCGCCATATTCGGGCTCGATCTTAATGTTGGGATACTTCTTCATAAACGCGTCTATGACAGCCAGGGTTGCTTCGTGGCGCGCATCACCGCCCTACCATGAGAATCTCAGGGTGACAATCTCGTCGCCTGTGGAGGCTGGTTCGGGAGTCGTCGCTGTGGATGTCTGTTGGGGCGTATCTGTGGTCGGTCCTGGTGTCGCCGGAGTCTGACTGCTGCCGCAGCCTGCCATTAATGAAGCGACCATTACCAGGGATAAGATAAAGGCCCATGCTTTTTTCAAGCTTTTCATGATTTTCTCCTCCTTCATTTATGGTTAAATTAATAACACACGCAATAAAAATTTATTAACTGGCTGCATGGCCTTTACTGTATGTTAACTTATCGCACCCATCACATTCAGATCATCAGGCTTAAAAGCAGCTTGCCCAACCTCCAACGGCTTATTCGGCTGTGGACGGCGGCCTTTATTTATTGGCTGATATGATGGACACCATATCGGCGTAAGTTTCGTCAATATGCTGCGTCATGAGGACGCGGCACTCCCCGACATCTTTTGCAATAATGCGGTCCAGCAAGGCTTTATGATAATACAGACCTTGGGTGGGTCCGCGCTTGGCGACAATAATTTTCATGGCTGATCGCAGCATATCGCTAATCAGGTTGTAGCTCTCCAGAATCAGAGGGTTGCGGCATATAACAGCAAGTTCGTGGTGAAAATTGTAGTCCTCTTCGGAAAATTTCTCCACATCGTGTTTACTTTGTTCCATATTGGTTAAAATCGTCGTCAATTTGGCAATATCGTCCGCGTCTGCTTTTTTAGCGGCCAGTTCAGCTGTAAATCCCTCAATCGCCTTGCGAAACTCCAGTACCGAGAGCATATTGTCGTCACTTAAATAGGCAACGGGGACCAGACTGGAAATGGACTGTCCGAGAGATAGGGTGCGAATAAATGTTCCCTTACCCGGATGCGTCTCGGCCAACCCCAGGGCAACCATACGATGGATGCCTTGCCTTATTGTGACACGACTGACTCCAAACATTTTAGCCAACGTACTTTCAGACGGCAGATGCATCCCGGGCGCCCACTCGCCTGAGAGTATCAGGTTTTTCATCTGTTCAAAAACAAGGTCACTCAAGTTAACGCGCTTAATCGGATTTATATTCATAGCACCTTGCCTATGCCACCGGCTGCCCGGTGTGCAGTATAAACTGTAATTGATACCTTGTAAACCTGTATTGCTCATTATTGAACAAGGATTGGGAGAAAGAGATTCCTTTAAAGGAATCGGCCACAAACTTGGTAAAGATCCAACCACAGTAGCAAAGGAAGTAAGGAATCATATTCAGTTCAGGAAGACGGGCAGTTATGGACGGGCTTT
>JAAXZX010000017.1 GCA_012719645.1 Clostridiaceae bacterium | reverse complement strand
TCCCTGCATTCCTTGTTGATACGCAGGGATGTATTCCACCGTAAGATTACCATTCCTGTCAGTCATGCCCTCTCCGGATTCACCGGACATGTATCCGTTGATGCTGTACCTTATGGGAACATTGGAAACAGGGGTGCCGTCGAAGAAAGAAGCATTTATGGTGAACTTTATCTTCTCGCCCGCAAACACCGCCTTTTTATCGGAGGTGATGGTCAATTCATACTGAGGCTTCACATAGTTTTCCACCTGGATATAGCTGGAGGCCAGGATCTTGCTGCCGGACCTCACGACCAGGTTATATGAACCGGGATCCAGCGCGGGAAGCTGGATCTCGCCGTTGAAAAAGCCATCCCGGGCATCCAGGGTGAGGGTTGCCATGGGCTTTCCCATGACGAAGGGCAGAAAACTCCGGACAAAACTGTCGTACATGGGCCGGAAATAACCGCCTTCCGAGAGCTCTACCGTGACCTTTTCGGGCGACGTGTTATCCACCCTGCTTTTTACAAAGCCCCAGAACTGGACCAGGTCGTCAGGCTTGTAGAGGGTCCGGTCAGTCTGGAGATAACGCCAGTTAAGACCCTGGCTGTCATACTCGTCATCGTAAGGTACGTATAGATAGCCTGCGTTCAGGAGGGAAACCCTGCCGTCGGAAGTGGTTATCCTGTAGAAATCCATTATGTCAGGATCCTTTCCCGCGGAAGTCCCATCAAGCCGGGCAAGCCCGCTCGCATCAGTTCTTGCTGTCCTGCCTGTTTCCACGTCTTCTATAATGGCCGATGCCGAAGGAAGCCCTGTAATTAGGTTGTTGACCCAGAACAGGCCCCCGGAGCGGTCCTCCATGAAGAATGCCGCTGTGTCTGACGACTGGATGAAGGCCTGGGCTGCCAGGTCTTCACAGGTCAGCTCTATGATATAGAATCCGTGGGGAAGGCTGTCCGGCAGCATTATATACCTGGTGTTCCAGGAATCCAGGTTGACGGTCTGGGTGAACTCCACTACCTTTTCCAGGGAGGATACGTCTGTTTTCATCCTGCTGTAGGAGTACCATGCCCAGGAGGGGATTTTGTCCCTTTCCCTGATCGCCTTGATCAGCGCATTCTCGTCGGGGAAGCGGTAGACTGCTGCCTTTACCGGTACATTCTTCTCTTGCCGCATGCCGGTCAGATAGAGATAGAACGGTATTACGGGCTGTTCCCGGGTTGTAAAATCAAACCAGGTATCGGAAATCCCCAGGCTGCCGGGGCTTGGATCTGCGGTTGATGAACTGTCCTGGCTGGTTTCAAATGAAAACGTATAGTCTTCTTCAAGGGTGAGAGAGCCTTTTGCCGCCTTAAGTCCCTTCTTAACCGTAACCGTATAAATGGTTCCCGGCTCCAGTTTTTTCGGGACAAAGCTGCGGGCGTAACCGTGCTCTTCGAACCGGCCTTCCGCTTTGGGGGATATCTCGAAGTACTTCTCGATATCCTCCACGTCATTGTATGTGAAATAGATCTCTATTCCCGTGTCGACAGGAACGCCGGACGACATGTCCTGCGGAAGGCTGCCGATAACCGCGAACTCTCTTGGGGTCTGGAATGCAAAACTCACTGTTGATCCGTCGGGTGCTGCTATATCAATAATATAAAGCCTGCCTCTTTCCAGTTCCTCAGAGGGCCTGATCACAAACCTTCCGTCAGGCAGTTCGGATATCTCGGGAGCCGCCTGACCCCGTATACAAAGGTTCTCCTTTAAATAATCCAGGGTAACGGGGTTCTGGGATGTGAGATAAAACTCGGCGTCAAGGGCAATGCCTGAATCGTCGTATTTCGATGCTGTTACCAAGAAGCCTCCCTTATAGATGTCCGCGCTGGCCTCAACACGTCCCCATGGGTTTGAAACCCAAAGCACCGAAACGCTTAATGCCAGGATCAGGACAACGGCTACCAGCTTTTTCCGCATAACATTCTACCTCCTGCGTAATCTGTTGAGGTATGCCTCGTATATATTAGACGTGTATGCCATCATTTGGTTTGAAAAAAGAAGCAATAAGTGAAGCTAATCGGCAAAATTCAGGCCGTCGAACACATCCCAGGCCGCCAGCCCAGTGCCCCCGATGTACATGTACTCGTATACCTCCAGCCATCCGTTGCGGCCATCGGGCGTCTGGAACAGGCACCAGCGCTGGTTGTCGCTGCCCACGAAATAGACGCTTTCACCCTGGTTCAGCACGAAGGAAACATCACTGCTTCCGGGCGATACTGTAAACGACAGGGATTCTATTTTCAGCTTCAAAGGCGATGCATTCCTGTACCCTATTTTCTCGTAAAAGGCGCTGGGTGTCTCAGCCAGTTTATGCTGCGAGTTCAGGCGGTATTCCTTGATAAAGGACCAGGTTTCAAGAATATCTCCCCGGGTCTGGGAGCGGATTATGCCATCGCCCTTTACGGCGTTGGCGTTCCCGCACAGGCCTTGCACCTTTCCCATGAGGACCAGCCTTTCACCGTCATAATAGTAGAAAGTGCTCATGTAATCGTTGCTGGGGCCGTATTCTTCAATAACTATTTCATAATAGGAATCTGACGGGTCTACATCGACGAGCTTGTACTCGGGCTGCACGTCGGTTCCGTAGCCCTGGGCTTCGCTTTGGTTCACGGTCAGGGTGTACCTGCTGCCGTCGGTGGTAAAGCTGATCCTGTCCTGGATGCCGTCGCCATTGATGTCAATGATCTTCGATCCCGGCGTTTCTGCAGGCGGTTTAACCACGGCGCCTCCACCGCCGGGAAGGTAGATATCCTGCTCCCTGACCCAGCCGGACATTCCGTTCAGCGTTGCAACACGCACAAATCCGTTCTCGGCTTCCCCCGTCAGGTTTACAAAGACATCTGTCACTGCTCCGGCCAAATGCTCTGTGAAATCCGCTACCCGCTCTGAATCCGGATCGGGTCGGCTGTAAACGGTGCTCCTTCTTTTCAAATAGGCCTGGTTGAAATAGACTCCGTCAAGGTCCGTGGTAAAGCTGTTATTGCTTATCCAGCCCGTTATTCCGAAGTTGTTGTCGGTTGTGTCGGCGATAACGTAGCTCTTGTCCGCTCCCCGTACAATTATGCGGATCAGGTTCCCCATGTTCAGTGATATCTTGGACAGCTTGACCTTGTCGGCGGTAATAATCCCGGCGGGCAGGCTGCTGCGGTCATAGGAATGCACATGATCGGCGCGTATCCAGAACATGTTGCGCGTGTCGTAATAGCTGATCATGCCCGTTATCTTCTGGGCCAGGTACCATCCGTCAACTGCCGTGGTGTTGTACATAATGACCTCGTTCTCCTTGACTTCTCCGATATCTGCATAGTCATCCCCGGGGCCGTTCTTAACCTTGGTGGTTGCTTTCACAAAGGATTCCGCCTTTTTCCCGGTTGCCCTGTCCGTTTCATGTATTGTCACCGAGTCACCGCCCTGGGAAGGCCTCTGGGCAGGCGGGATTGTGCCCGCGGAGCCGGATTCATCGGTATTCAGGACAGGCTCTTTATCGACGGAGCGGAAAACCTCTGTTACCTCGCCCGTCAGCACATTTATGGCATACAACGACAACTCCCCTGCCTGGGGCTCCTTCTCGTTGACCATTCGAACAAAGGCAATATTCTCTTCGTCAACCCAGTTTGTATGGTTGGGCGCCAACGTGGTGTATCCCGGTATATGGGGGGTTGTTACGCTGCCTTCAGAGACGATCAGGAATGACCCCTCATTGTCGAACATGACCCGGCCGCCCGAAGGTGTGGTCATGCACCAGGGCAGTTTATCCGATTTCATTTCCCTGCTTGTGTTAAAAACGGTAAGCTTCGCGGTCCTCATGTTCATTGTCCCTGAATAACCGTTCCGCATTCTGAACACAAGATGATTGCCCACAACGCGGTAATCGGTAATATATATGTCCGTCATTCCACCGTTTCCTGCCGCAGAGCCCGGATCGATGGCAGTATCCTGGTCATCGCCTATTACATGCTTCATGATCACGCCGTTTAAGACATACCAGACCGTGCCCGAATCGGGATTGATGTAAAATGGCTCGTGCCGGGCAGTTTCAGTCTTCCATGCCGGGTCGCCCGCATAGGCCGTCATCACCATATCACCCGAGAAGGCGCCTATCCCGCCGTTGCCGGTAACAAAGAGGCTTCTGACCGGGATATCCGATTCCATCTCCACCAGCCGCAATGTCTGCATGTCCAGCAGGAATATGGAGCCTGCTTTATCCCTGGCTGTGTACGCCAGGTAGTTGCCGCTCGGCGACCAGGCATGAACCACCTGGTCCATGCCCAGTTCGGACAACCGGTAGAAACTTCCGTCCGATACCCTGAAAAGGTAAACGCCCTGGCCTCCTGAGGCCGAATTCCCTTCCGGGATGCTGCCCGCAACAAGGAACTCTCCCGTCGGGGAAAAGCTGAACTGTGTATCAAGTAATTCCTGGCTGCTTCCCATGCCAAAGCTGCCAAGGTCGATCAACTGGTAGAATCCGCCGTTCCTCCAGCAGGCTACGGTATGGTTGTTCCGGATAACTATCCTGTTCCCATTGGCATGGATAACCTGCCAGGAAGCATCGCCAATCCCGTTGAGCCAGGCTACGAGGTCACTGCCCGACAAAAGGCCTTCGGCGGCCGTGAATGTGATGGAAACACCCTCGGTGTGTTCAGTGGGAATTTCCGAGGCGGAGGCGGCCGGTTTCTCTTTCCTGTCGAAGATGGTCATTACAGAGCCCCAGAAGGGTTTTGAAATGCTTGGGATTACCAGCAGGAAGATGAGAACCAACCCTGAAACTGCGGGAACAGCAAAGGGCCAGATCTTTCGCAGATAACCGGGGCTGGTGAGCATTTTCCAGAAGCCTGGCCTGTGGTCGGTCTCGCTTTCAATCAGGCTTATAATCGAGTCCAAAGGCACCAGCCCGCAGGGGACTTCCTTCCTGATTCTGTCAGCAAGATGCCTCGAAGTTCCTGGCGGCTGGTCCGCCCCCCAGGCGCGCTCAATAATATATTCCCGTGCCCGGACCATCCTCATCCGGACAGAGCTCACCGAAAGACCGAATATACGGCCTATTTCCCGGAGCGTGAACCCGTTGTGATAATGCAGGATAAACATGGAGCGAGCCTCATCGTGAATGGGGTCAAGAAGGGAATCCAATGATTCATCTTCCTCCGGTTCATTTTCCGGAAGCAGGAACCTGGGGATATCCGGTTGGGATACGATGGGCCTTGGGCGCCTTCGCTTATGGCTTATGGCCATGCCTGCAGCTATTTTATAGAACCAGGTGGGAAACGCCCACCGGTCATTATACCGATACAGGCTGCGGTAGACCTTATGAAAGATCTCCTGTGCAAGGTCCCGGGACTGGGAATGCGGGATTCCCATTTTTATCAGGAATCCGTATAATCCTGGATAGTAAGATGTTATCAGTTCCCTGAAGGCCTCGGTATCGCCGTCAAGCACCTTTCTTTCAAGCAGCCTGTCACTTTTCATCCTATCCTACTCCTCATCCTGTTGGTAGTCGCAGCTCATGCCGGACCGGGGACAATACGCTTTTCTGGACATTGCATACCATACAGGTCCGGGCATTCAGGCAACGATGCGAAACAAAGAAATGATCGACAGACCTAAACGCCGCGTGAATTTACTGCCGCAATTCCATTATAATATTCAATGTGAGCCGCAGACAAGGCGTAAAAAGGGATTAGTGCCGCATTGCCTTGCCTTTTTACGCAAGATACTGTATCATAAAAGTGTTCTATGGAAACAATAATTGGAAATTCTTTGGAGGAAGGGGATGCGTAGCCGCATCCTTTATAAATGATGAGGGTAAAACTGGACGACACACTGCTTCTGCAGGTTGAAAAGCCTGCCAAATATATAGGCAACGAATGGAATATGGTAAAAAAGGACCCCGAAAGCGTGGAGGTCCGTTTTGCCTTTGCCTTTCCCGACGATTATGAGATCGGCATGTCTCATCTTGGCATGAAAATCCTTTACCATATCCTGAACAGGAGGGAAGACACCTACTGCGAAAGGGTTTTTGCGCCGTGGGTTGATATGGAGCGGCTCATGCGGGAAAAGGGCCTGCCTCTGTATACCCTTGAAACATATACTCCCATTTCCGAGTTTGATATTATAGGCTTCACGCTCCAGTATGAGATGAGCTATACCAATATCCTGAACATGCTGGACCTGGGCGGGGTTCCTGTCCTGGCAAAGGACAGGAACAGGAGCCATCCATTTGTCTGCGCGGGAGGGCCATGTGCGGTTAATCCCGAACCCCTTGCCGATTTTATTGACTTCTTTGTTATTGGCGAAGGCGAAGAGGTCATCCATGAGATCATTGACGCGTACAAGGACTGGAAAGGTTCAGGGCAGGACAGAAATGCGTTCCTGGAACTCGTTGCAGGCATCGAAGGGGTTTATGTCCCTTCCATGTATGAGATCGTATACTATGATGATGGGACCATCATGGACATAATGCCGAAATCCGGAAAGGTTCCTGATACGGTTAGAAAGCGCATTGTAACCGACCTGGACAGTGCGGATTTCCCGGATGATATAATAGTCCCCTATATCGGAACTGTACATGACAGGATCATGCTGGAACTGTTCAGGGGATGCATCCGGGGCTGCAGGTTCTGCCAGGCCGGCTTCATCTACAGGCCAGTCAGGGAAAGGTCCCCCGAAAAACTCAATGAACTGGCCAGGAGTTCGGTTGAGAAAACCGGTTACGATGAGATATCACTGGTTTCGCTGAGCACCAGCGATTACTCGGCTCTGCCAGAATTCTGCGACAACCTGCTGGAGTTTTCGGAGAAAGAGCGTGTAAACCTGTCCCTGCCGTCCCTCAGGGTGGACAATTTCTCCCTGGGGCTTATGGAAAGGGCGTCAAAAGTACGCAAAAGCGGGCTGACCTTTGCTCCGGAAGCAGGCACACAAAGGCTCAGGGACGTCATCAACAAGGGCATAACCGACGAGGACCTCAAATCGTCGGTGCAGCTGGCCGTCGCGGGAGGCTGGAACTCGGTGAAGCTCTATTTCATGATCGGCCTTCCCACAGAAACCATGCAGGACGTGGAGGGGATCGCCGACCTGGGGTTCAGCCTGATCGAATCCTGCAGGGGCATTGCAGACAAGCACGGGGGCAGGGGGCTCAATATCACCCTGAGCACCTCAAATTTCGTGCCCAAGCCGTTTACGCCCTTCCAGTGGGAGCCTATGGACAGTATTGAAGTCCTAAGAGAAAAGCAGTATCATCTGAAGGATCTGATCCGCAAAAGGACGCGCAGGATCAGGTACCAATACCATGACCCTGAGATCAGCCATATGGAAGCGGTGCTGTCCAGGGGCGACAGGAGGCTGGGCAGGGTGATCCATACAGCCTGGAAACTTGGAGCCAGGTTTGACGGCTGGGACGAGCATTTCTCCTTTGAGCGCTGGCAGCAGGCCTTTGAGGAGAACGGCCTCAACTCGTCTTTTTATGCCAACCGCAGGCGGGATTTCTCCGAGGTTCTGCCATGGGATCACATCGACACAGGTGTGAACAAGGGGTTCCTTGTGAGGGAGTGCCAAAAGGCCTACGAAGGAGACCTGACCCGCAATTGCGCCAACGGCTGCTCCAATTGCGGCGCTTCCGTGTACCAGGCAGGGATATGTTTCAGGAAAGATAAAAACAACAGCCAGGGGGGTTGACAAATGGCCAGGGCATTGAGGTTCAGGTTCTCCAGGGATGAAAGACTGAAATATCTTGCGCATCTGGATGTGCTTCGCCTGTTTGAGCGCGCTCTTAAGCGCTCCGGACTGCCCGTATCGTATACGCAGGGCTTTAACCCCCGTCAGAAGATAGTATTCGGCCTTCCCATGGCATTGGGTCTCACAAGTTCCGCTGAATACGCCGACATTGAGTTTGACGAGGATATAACCCCTGAAACATTTATATCCCGCCTAAACCAGGCCCTGCCCGACGGCATTGAGGTGCTGGATGCCGTGCCTCTGTTGAAGAAGGGCAGCATCATGAGCCAGATTACATCCGCAAAATATGAGGTATCGTTCGATGTGCCGCAGATCATGGATCCTGATGAGATAAACGGCATTGTGATCAGTTTTATGGACAATGAAGACATCACGGTTATGAAAAAGGGCAAGAGCGGTTCAAAGCCTGTAAATATAAGGCCATTGATCTATTCCCTTTCAGCCCGGAAAGCGGACGGGGACGGCTATGTACTGGACGCCTTCGTCAGCGCCGGGGCTGAAAACAACCTGAGGCCGGATCTGCTGATGAAGGCGCTTAGCCAGAAGACCGGCCTTGACCTTTCAGTCGGGTCAATTCACCGCAGGGCGATGTACGCATCGACCTTCAATGAATGGAAAGACCCCTTTGAGGTGGCCAATGACTAAGGATGTGCTGATGGATGCGAGCCTGGGCGAGATCCGCCTGGCGGTGATGGAAGATGGGGAACTGGCGGAATTCTATGTTGAAAATCGTGATGATGAGATCACGCTGGGCAACATCTACCGCGGCAGGGTTGAAAGGGTACTCCCGGGCATGCAGTCTGCCTTCATCGACATCGGCGTTTCAAAAAACGCGTTCCTGCATATCAAGGATTTAATTCCCGAGAAAAAAGATAACAATCATGCTCCGGCGCGTCCTGCCGGCGGATCCCCGCGCATCGGGGATATTCTGAAAGCAGGGCAGGAGATTACTGTGCAGGTTGTAAAGGAGACGTCCGGGCAAAAAGGACCCCGGGTCACTACCCGCATTTCGCTGCCCGGAAGGTTTGCCGTGCTGCTTCCCGGCCGGAATACTGCAGGGATATCCAGGCGCATGGAGGACAGCGATGAAAGGAAGCGGCTGAAGGAACTTGCCGGTATGCTTAAGCCCGAGGGCGCGGGGATTATCATCAGGACTGCCGCCAGGAGCGTTCCCGCCGAATGGCTGAGGGAGGAGATAAATGAACTCACTGAAAAGTGGGAGATGATACTGAAACAGCAGTCGGAAGGCCCTGTTCCCCGCTGCCTTTACAGCGAACCCGATTTTGTGGGCCAGATGATAAGGGAGCACCTTACGCCCGACCTTGACCGGTTCATCGTAAATGACAGGGATATATGGGAAAGGATCAACCAGTTCCTTGGCTCGGCTTCCCCGGGCTTTCGGCCTAAAGTGGAGTACTTTGACAAGGACTATGACATGTTTGGGTATTACCATGTGGAGAGCGCCCTGAGCCAGGCCCTTTCACGGAAGGTTTATCTGAAAAGCGGCGGCTATCTTGTTTTTGACATGACCGAAGCCCTGACGGTCATTGATGTGAACAGCGGCAAGTATGTGGGGCGGAGCAGCCTTGAGGAAACAGCACTGAAAATCAACAAAGAAGCAGCCGAAATGATCGCGAGGCAGATACGGCTCAGGGATATCGGCGGCATAATCATCATCGATTTTATAGATATGCAGAATGAATCCCACCGGGAAGAGGTTGTGGCCGTTCTGAAGGAGGCTGTAAGAAGGGACAGGACCCAAACCGTGGTGGTGGGAATGACCAACCTCGGGCTTGTGGAGATGACCCGGAAAAAGGTCAGGCTGCCCCTTGCCAGTTACCTGACTGAAAGTTGCCGTTGCTGCGGCGGTTCCGGCCGGCGCCTGTCCGCGGACACAGCTGCCAGGAGGGTGGAAAGGAGAATCATGGGCTGTTTGTCCCGGAACGAGGCCGATTCCCTGGAAATACTTGTCCACCCGGATGTCCACAGGATGCTGGAGGGGCAGGAAAAGGAGAACCTGGAGAAGATCAGCGGGACTTATAAATGCAGGATCCGTATATCACCATCCCCCGATGTGGCTTATGGGGATATGCGAATAAGAGAAGAACAGTAACAAACGGTGGCTGAATGCCGCAGCAATAACCGCCGTGTTTTTTCTGCTTGACAAAACCGGGACTCTGAAAGTATAATCTTCCTCAAACCCAACGGAATACCTGGCTTAAAGGCTATGACAAGAAGGAGTAGGATGCTTTTCGGGTTCCGACAGAGAGTTCCCGGCTGGTGAGAGGGGCAGGAAACGGGCATCTGAATACATCTTTGAGCCGCGCACCAAACGCTTTCGTCAAGTAGGCTGCGCCGGATGCACCCGTTAGCGTGCCGGAGTATAAGCATGAAACTTTCATGCCGTACTTGCTGAGGCCTTTTCCCGCGAGGGAAAGGGTGAACTGGGGTGGTACCGCGATGCAACAGGCTTTCGTCCTCATATAAGGATGAAGGCTTTTTTATTTGGCCTATTAATGGTCATAGCCGGGACATGGCTTCAGTCAGAAAGATGTCAGCCTTCATCGGGGCCCTTGGGTAATCCGCTTTTATCAAGGTTAAGGGAGGAGTATCAAATGATGCCGGTTGATGAACAGATACGAATCATAGCCAAGGGAGCGGCAGAGATTATCGATCCTGAGGAACTCAGGAATAAACTGCTCGCTTCTGCAGAAAAGGGTGAACCCCTTATAGTAAAGCTGGGCCTGGACCCCACCGCTCCCGACCTTCACCTGGGCCATGCGGTGGTGCTGAGGAAGATCAGGCAGATACAGGAACTGGGTCATAAGGCGGTTATTATCCTGGGTGATTTTACGGCCATGATCGGAGATCCCTCGGGAAGATCAAAGACCAGGAAGCCATTGACCCATGAGGAAACCATGAAAAATGCCGCAACGTACAAGGACCAGCTTTTCAGGATACTGATGCCGGAAAGGACCGAGATCCGGTTCAACAGCCAATGGCTTTCCCGGCTGAACCTTGCCGCGCTGCTGGAGCTTGCGGGGAAAACTACCGTGGCAAGGATCCTGGAACGCGACGATTTCAGGTTGAGATACGATAACAACCTGACCATAGGGCTCCACGAACTCTTCTATCCGCTCATGCAGGCATATGATTCAGTGGAGATCAGTGCAGACATCGAGATGGGCGGCACGGACCAGAGGTTCAACATCCTGATGGGGCGGGATATCCAGAAGCATTACGGACAGGAGAGCCAGATCGCGCTGTTTATGCCGATCCTGGAGGGAACGGACGGCGTCGAAAAGATGAGCAAGAGCCTTGGGAACAGCATCGGCATCAATGATGAGCCGAATACCATGTTTGAAAAGGTTATGGCTATTCCCGATAATCTGATCATTAAATACTTCGACCTTTGCACAGACCTTCACCCGGATGAGGTGGATCAGTACAGGGAGAGGCTGGACAAGGGAGTGAACCCTCGTAATATTAAGGCCTGCCTCGCCCATGAGATCGTGAGGCTGTACCATGGCGCGGAAGATGCCGACAGAGCCCGGGAATATTTCGATACCGTGTTCCGGGACAGGCAGTATCCCGCTGATATGATGAGTATGGATGCAGCCCCGTTCACCGATGAACAGGGGAACGCCGACCTGGTCAGGATTCTTGTGAGGGCAGGATTCGCACCAAGCTCCAGCGAGGCAAGGCGGCTTATCCTCCAGGGCGGTGTCAGGCTGAACTCCGAAAAGGTGGATCAGTTCAAGGTTCCCGTCAGGGACGGGTATGTGGTTCAGGCAGGGAAAAAGCATTTTGTCAGGCTGAACATGCCCTGATGTTCATCCCGATCACCTGCCGCGCGTATAATCCCTGTAGAGATTCTCAATGGACCTGTCATAGGTCTTTTCGCCTTCCCTGGAGAAGAAGCAGCCGGGAATCTCGCCGTGTCTTCTGTGGTAAGCCACGCATTCGCAGCATTTCCCGCGCCTTGAGCAGGGGTAGGAACAGGTGCATGTATTGCGGTTTGTGCAATCCATAGATATACTCCTTTGATTATGGTTTTCCTCAACATAGTATAACAGGGAGCAGGCGGGTTTTCAATTGATCATGATCACTCCGGCAGTCCCAGTTTCCTTGCCTGGGCAACAGCCTGGGAACGCCTTTTGACCTGCAGTTTATTGAAGATGTTGTTGATGTGCCATTTGGTTGTGCCAATCCCTATGCACAACTGGTTTGATATCTGCCTGTTGGAAAGGCCCCGGGCCATAAGCGAGAGGATCTCCCGCTCCCTCGGGGTCAGTTCCACATGAGATGGCTTAAGATCCTGCCTGGATTTCACCAGGTTGTACAAGTCCCTGTTGATCTCCCTGAGCAGGTTCAGGCATTCGGCCTTCTCAATCAGGAAACGTGCTGAAAGCCTGCAGTTGGTATAGATTGCGACCGCCTTTTCCAGGTATTCCTGGCAGTAAGCCATCTCACGCATCCTGTAATAGTATTCGGCGATCAGGATATTAGCAGTTTGGGCGAAGGGAACATTCTTCACCGTATCCGGAGATTCCTCCCAGGATAGCAGGTCGTTCATGCTGAAACTGTCTATATCCCCGTTCAGCATTAGCCTGGCAAGGATAAGCAGGGTACCGATGGGGGTGTTTTTCCCGTTGGCCAGGTACTCGGCTTCCAGGAGCTGTTTGTCGGAGTCTGAAACGGGCACGCCTTCAAGAAGGTTTACATGGACACGCAGGGCGGCGCAGAAGGTGCTGATATTTTCAAAATTAAGCCTGGACAGTCTCCCCGCCAGTTCGTCTATCTGGGCATGAGCCCGGCTGTACATCCCGCTTATGCTATAGGCGTATACCAGGTACATTTCGAGCACGCCGTACATTTGGACAAAATCCAGTCGATACATTAACTCCTTGGCGCTTTCCAGGTATTCGACGGCCAGGTTCTGCCTGTTCATCTCGAAGAACGCGATGCCCAGCGGCAGCTTGAGCAACTGGAACACACTGTCATAACGGCTGCAGGCAGTAAGTTCGTTCCTGAACAGCGTAACGGTATCGGCTATCTCACCCAGCGCATGTTTCTTAATACCGTAATTAACCAGGGCTGTCACAGCCGGCAGGTAGCTTTTATGTTTCCTGAAAATACGGTATGCGGCGAAAAACTCATGTGCAGCCTTCCGATGGTCCCCAACGCTGGAAAGAAGCTGGCCGTATGTCAGCCTGGAAATGGCCGCACAGAAGCTCTTGGGGTCCTTTGCCATGGCCTCGACAGAGAGCTGTGCATAGCCGAGCGCTTCCTCCCGGTTATCCATGAATGTTGAAATGGCTTTAAGCGAGTAATATATGGAGCTTTCCACGGCGGTGACAAGGGAGTCCGGCTCCATGCCGGCCAGTATCCTGTTCATTCGCTGGCTGTCTGCGCACAGGAAACAAACCCAGCCCAGTATCAGCTTCTGGATCGGGGTTATGAACCGGTCTTCCGGGATATTGCCTGTCAACGTAATTACAGGCTTGAGGTAGCGGGAAGAGAAAAGGGCTGCCACGTTTTCTTCGATCAGTGAGAGGGCTTTATCATATTCTTTTGCTTCAACTGCATTTTCAATTGTCGTAAGCACCGCATCCAGTTTCTTTTTCATAAGACCTCCCCGAAAGCTGAAACGCTCCGGCACCACTAATAATATATTATACTGTTAAATCAGTGGCAAGAAAAAGGGGACTGCTGGGAAGGCAGTCCGACGCGTATAAAAGGGTTTATGGATAAACACGGGTTTCTGCTATCTTACAATTTCCAGCCACAGGTCCTTGCTGATGGCAGATTTCATGGCCAGGTATTCAAGGGTATGCCTGTAATCAGACCAAAGCTGAATAGTCCAGGTCTTGCCGGCACGGCGCTTCATACCGCCATACTGGACAAATGGTACTATATCCTCCTTGAAACTGAATGTGATTTCAATGCTGGTGGGGTTGGCGTCCCCATATTTCACAAAAGTGTCAAACGGATCGGTATCCCGGATGTCCTGCTTGTAAGCTGCCAGAAAGTCTCCCATATCTTCCGCGGAAGTCAGGCTAAGAACGGTATTATTGCTATCATGGAACATAACCTGGATGAAGTTCATGTCATCGGCGTCAACCTTAAGAATGGGATAGGCCTTCTCCATGACCTCGGCTGACGACAATAAGTCAAGGAGGCGGGTTTCCAGTTCTCCTCCGCTGCCTTCGACATAAGGCAGGTAATAGGACCTTTCCACTATTCTGCCGTTTTTCAGGCGATAGGCAATGGATAAACTGAAAGCGCGGACACCGGGAGATTCGTCATCAATATACCCGGCTTCCGCCCAGTTTTGGTTGTCAAGTGACCAGGCATTATTCGCGATCACCCGGTGAAAGGCTACTGCTTTTTCAATGGTTTCGGGCCTTTCGATGATGCCGGGCATCTGCCGTAACTGCCTTATCATCTCTTCATCCAGCTTTGCCGGTGGATTTTCTGTCATTTCGCTGTCCATGAAAATATACCTGTGTTGCTCAGGATCATAGCTTTCGGGCTTCAAGGCGACCTTTGCGGCTAAGTCCATATAATTATAATTGTCGACATACATGACTTCAATCTCTCCGGGGTTGGGGACATAGGTTTCATACCCGAAGAGGTCGAAATGGATTCCACAAAGAAACGCCGCGATTACCAGCGAAAAAACCAGGAATCCCTTTACCTGTTTAAAGACACGGACGGTTTTCCTAAGGAGCATTTCAGCAGCAAAATACCCGATGAAGCCGCCAATCAGGTAGCTTACCAGGAACACGACAAAGCCCCTTCCAAAGTTCATCAGGTTCACGATAATGTTGCCCAGAAGCGCAGATGAGCAGAAGGCCACGCTGTACTTGAAGACAGGCTTCATGATCTGGAGGCTGACCACGTCGCCGGCTGTCTCCATATGACGCTTCCTGTATATGGAGCGGGCTCCCCAGGCGAAGAGAAGACCTGCCAGAGCATAGCATGCAAGAACCACGTAGTTGCCACTGCCATATAAAAAGCCTGACAGCAGGTTCTCCAGGTAAACGATGGGGGACAGGGGTGTGAGGAGGCTGCTCTGCCCTGAATAACCGAAGAGAAGGGAGGACAGGACTGTTCCTATCACTTCCTCCAAAAATACGGCAAGGAAGTTGAATATGAAGAAATACAGTGCGTGAGCCGCCATATGCCCCGTAAACATGCCCACGAATACCGCGAAGGAATACTGGAGCAGCAGGATAATGGCAGACACCAGGATCCATAGCACCGAATCACCGATATGGGTAATGCCCATAATCAGTTCCCCGGCAATCAGAATGGCTCCCGATATCAACAGGGGCAGCATGACAAGGGTCAGACCTGACAGGTAATGCGTTGTAAAGAGGCTGTTCCTGGTGATGGGCAGCGCATGGATCATGGCAGTATTCCGCTGGTAATGGATATATGAGAAGACCGCCAGGGCAGCTATCAGGCTGAAGATGGAAAACATGAGGATTACGGCGATATCGGAGTACCCGAAAACCTCACGGGCGGCGTCAAGGGGAGAAATGGTGGCGTATCTTCCCCAAACCCGGTCATAGATGTAATTCAAAAACTGCAGGATAATCAATCCAAGCAGGAAGGCAAATGAAAAGGCTATCAGCCAGAAACGCTTCAGGTTGAAGAAGTAGATTCCCTTATTAAAGGATGATGTTTTTGACCGCATAGTTCATACCTCCCAGCTCGTAAACGAAGATTTCCTCAAGCGTCAGGGGAAGGGCGTCAAGGATGATCGGGCTGAATTTCCTGACGTGGCCCAGTATTTTATCCCTGTCCCCGCGAACGATCAGTATCCATATACGGCCGCTTGACTGCCTGTTCAGGATGTCGAGCTCGTTTATTTCCTCGGGCAGCGGCCCGTCGAAGGCTACCTGGAGTTTCATTATGTTGTTCTGAATCTCCGACAGGTTCCGTTCCAGGATGATCCTGCCTTCATGCATTATCCCCACATGGTCGCAGACATCCTCCAACTCCCGCAGGTTATGGGACGAGACGAACACCGTCATGTTCCTTTCCGCCACATCCTGCAGAAGGACGCTCCAAACCTTCCTGCGCATAACCGGGTCAAGCCCGTCTACCGGCTCATCCAGGAGCATCAGGCCTGGTTTCAGGCATATGCCCAGCCAGAAAGCCGCCTGTTTTTTCATGCCCCTGGACAGTCTCCTTAGACTCTTCCTGGGATCGAACGGGAACACCTCGTAGAGCTTGTTGAAACGCTCCTCGTCAAAAACCGGATAGACCGACTGGTAGAATTTCTTCATGTCCAGCAGGTTTGCCTGGGGGAAGAAATATACGTCATCGGGAATGTAGACGGTTTTGGCCTTTATTTCTACATTTTCGTAGCTGGGCTTGCCATCTATTTTTATGGTTCCGCTGTCGGGTATGAATACTCCGGCCATGTGCTTGATCAGCGTGGTCTTTCCCGCACCGTTGGGACCCACCAGCCCGTAGACCGAACCCCTGCTGACCGTGATATCCACGCCGTTCAAAGCCCAGAAACCATCGAAGGATTTTCTGAGTCCTCTTACTTCAACCATGGGTTTTACCCTCCTCATCAGCTGTAATGGTTTTTTCAATCAACTCCCAAATCTCCTGCTTTGTCAAACCAAGGTAAAGCAGTTCCCTCACTCCGGATTTTACGGAAGATAAGATTGATTCTATACGTTCCGGGTTCCTCTTTTCCGGCGGGGCAGCCACAAAATTGCCTCTTCCCAGCACCGAATAGATGAAACCTTCGGACTCCAGATCCCTGTACGCCTTTTGTATGGTGTTGGGATTGATGGAGGTGGTTTGCGCCAGTTCCCGGACCGAGGGCAGTTTTTCACCCTCCGAAAGGGCCCCTGTTAGGATGAGATGCTTGATATTGTCTTTTATCTGTTCGTATATGGGTTTTGGGCTCCTGAAATCAATGATGATTATTTTAATCCCTCCCTCCGCTCGGTTGCTCTCATGCAAAGCATGGCAGGCGCAGATCCTGAATGGTGTGCTAAGTATAATAGGTGTACTATTACATATAGTACACCTATTATACCCCGCATATGCAAATGCTGTCAAGGGATAAAATCGGGCAGGCAGAACCCGGATTGCAGCGGTCTGCCTGCCCGGCCTTGCCTGGTTGCAAGTGATCCCGGTCAGAAAGGTATTGCCTTCTCCACAATTATCTCTACGTATGCCGGTACGGTTTTTGCATAATACTTTTCCCTTGTACGCCGGTATGGGTGGATTATAGCAGTAATGGCATCAGGAAATGCCCTTCAGCCTTTGTACTTCCTCATCCGCCGCCTTCTTATCAAGGCGCTGGAACAGCAGCACGGGCTCGTTAAGCCTGCGGCCGGGTTCAATGAATACGGGCTCCCACCGGCATTTACCAATCCCGCCCAGCATATTCCTGGCACTTTCGCAGGAGAACGGCACGAACGGCTCCAAAAGAACGCTGAGGCACGCGATTGTCTGGACCAGGTTGAAAATGGTATTCGCACAATCCACGGGGGTCTCATGTATGGTGATCCAAGGTTTCTTATCATCGAAGTACTTGTTTGCAAACCTCACCAGGGAAAAGGCTGCCTGCAGAGCGTCCCGGAACGAGCCCTCCTCGATGTGCTTCCCGCAAAGCCTGAAAGCTTCCTCAATTGCAGCCGCGGTTTGGTCTGCCAGAGCACCGGGCGGGATGCTTGATTCGTAGTTTTTCTTTATAAATACAAGGGTCCTGTTGACCAGGTTACCAAACTGTCCCACGAGATCGGCGTTATGGGTGCTGACAAACTCCTGCCAGGAGAAGTCGGAATCCCTCTTTTCCGGCCCGTTTGCGATGAAGAAATAGCGGATGGAATCGGGCTGGTACCGTTCCAGGAGGTATGGAACCCATACCGCCCAGTTGCTGCTGGTGGATATCTTCCTGCCTTCCAGCGTTTCATACTCGGCGGACACTATCCTGTCGGGAAGCCTCAGGCCGCCATGGGCCAGCAGGAGGGCGGGCAGGATGACCGTATGGAATGTGATGTTGTCCTTTCCGTGGACATAATAGTGCCGCACATCGCTGCTTTCCGGGTCCCAGAAGGCTTCGAAGCTGTTCCCGGTCTTCTCGCACCACTGTTTGCACCCGGATAGATACCCTAAGACAGCCTCCAGCCAGACGTAGATCTTCTTTTCCTCAAACCCCGGGATCGGCACATCAATGCCCCAGTCAATGTCGCGGGTGGCTGCTCGGTCCCTCAGCCCTTCATCCAGGTACCTTCCTGTCATCCCTTTGGCGTTGGCCCGCCAATACTCCGCCCTGTCCAGGTAATTCCTGATATCCTTTTCAAACCTGCCAAGCGGTATAAACAGATGGGTGGAGGCTCTGAAATCGGGCTCGCTGGCGCAGATCCCGCATTTCCTGTCTTCCAGTTGGACAGGGTCCAGAAGGCTTCCGCAATGGTCGCATTGGTCGCCCTTGGCGTCCTTCCCACATTCGGGGCATTTCCCAACCACGAAGCGGTCGGGGAGGAACTGGTTGCAGCGGTCACAGAAGACCTGTTCAACGTCCTTCTCATAGAGAAAACCGTTTTTATGAAGGGTTAAGAAAAACTCCCGGACAAACGCCTTGTGGTATGGGGAACTGGTTTTCCCATAGCTGTCGTAGGTAAAGCCCAGCCGCCTGAAGGAATCCTCAAACTCGCTGTGATAGTGTTCCGCGATGGAAGACGGGTGCACCCCTTCCTTTCTTGCCTTGATTGTTATAGGCGTTCCATGGCAATCGCTTCCAGAAACATAGCACACCGTGTCTCCCCTGAGCCTGTGGTATCTTGCAAGGACATCCCCACCGATCAGGGAGGACAGATGCCCGATATGGAGCGATCCGTTGGCATAAGGCCATGCGCCTCCGATTAATACCTTCATAAGAATCCTTCCTTTCCTTGTTATTGGGTCGTTGGCGCCCTGCAGCAGGAACAAGGCGTAATCTGCCGGAAAACATTATCCCGGCCGGTCCGCATCTGCTGGTACAATAATCTTTGGTCGGCAAACCGTTATTATAGCAATAAAAAAGCTCTCCACCCCCAAGTATCATACTCGGGGGCGAGAGCATAAAGCTTCGCGGTACCACCCCTGTTTACCCTTTCCCTCGCGGGAAAAGGCCTCAACGAGTACGGCATGAAAAATTCATGCTTATACTCCGGCACGCTAACGGGTGCATCCGTCGCAGCCTAAGGCTTGATCAGCGTTCGGTGCGCAGCTCCAGGGCCATGTTCGGTAAAGGCTTTCCCCGTCCTTTCCCACCAGCCGGACTCTCTGACCGGGGATGCTGTCATCCCCAAGGGTATTTCCAAAACCTACTCTCCCTTTCAAAGCCTTTTGGTATTGGCAGTATTATACGACACGCCGGCCATTTATTGCAATATGGAAACGGGAAGCTGCCTTATCATTTCTCACTCTTTGCAGAACAGCATTATATTGGTAGAATAGTGATTAAGCAGTCAACGGGATATCGGATGGGAGCGATAAACAGTGAGGTATTTCAGCAAGCTTGTGGGTGAGAATATATTTCTCTCGCCAATAAACATTGATGATCTGGAGCAATACACAGCCTGGCTGAACGATCTTTCCATAACCATAAACCTGGGGAACGCATCAACACCGATCAGCCTGGCCAGTGAGAAGGAATTCCTTGAAAAGCTCACCAGGGAAGGTCATAACTACGCTATTGTGCTGAAAGAGAACGAAACGCTGATCGGCAATTGTTCGCTATTCAACATCAACCCCATTCACCGGACTGCGGAAACGGGCATTTTCATCGGGGATGAAAAGCACAGGGGAAAGGGATATGGCACAGAGGCTATGATGCTTCTTTTGGCCTATGGATTCAAGGTTCTTAACCTCAACAACATCATGCTCAAAGTGTTTTCCTTCAACCAACGGGCGATAAAATCATACGAAAAAGCAGGGTTCCGTGTTATTGGCCGCCGCTCGCAGGCATATCAGGTGAATGGAAAATATTACGATGAAGTCTTTATGGAAATACTGGCACAGGACTTCAGATCAACCCTCCTGGACGATGTGCTGCCGTAAGGAACCGCAAGAATGGCTGCGGCTCTTTTTTGATGTTGTATTGGCGGGCTTTTCGACTGTATAATAAACCATGGATGTGATTGATGTTGAAAAAAGTGGGAGTTGTGGTTAACAGGGACAGGGACCTTGGGTATAACCACACCAGGACCATAGTTGAGGCTCTTTACCAAAAAGGCTTTACGCCCATAGTATCCCCGGAGGTCAGCCAATATGCCGGACCTCACGCAGTTGCCTCCAATAATATATACGAGGACTCCGACTTCATAATCTGTGTCGGGGGTGACGGCACATTCCTTGGCACGGCCCGCGCAGCCTATGAGTACCGGATTCCGATCCTGGGGATCAACAGGGGGTCTGTCGGCTTCCTTGCAGAGGTTGAAACCGGCGATATCCAGCGGGCTGTTGAAAAGATGGCCGATGGAGAGGTAAGGATTCAATCACGGATGGTGCTCGATGCCCGCGTTATAAGGGACGGTGATATGATCTTCAGGGATATAGCCATCAATGATGCGGTCGTTTCCCGGGTTGCGGTTTCGCGGTTATTGAAGCTCAGGGTGAACCTGGACGAAAAATTTGTGGATTCTTTTCCCGGTGACGGCATCATTGTGTCCACTCCTACCGGGTCCACAGCATACTCGCTTTCGGCGGGTGGTCCCATCGTGCAGCCTGACATGCGGCTTATGATCATTACGCCTATATGCCCGCATATACTGTACTCCAGGTCGTTCATAACGGCGGAGGACAAGGTGGTCCGCATCACCCTCGATGATAACGGCGAAAGCCAGGCCATGCTTACCATGGATGGGAGGAAGGGCACGGAGCTTTTCCCCGGAGATCTGGTAGAGGTCAGGGCAGCTGCTCAGGATGTTCTCTTCGCGTCGGTCAGCAATGTTAATTTTTATGAAGTGCTTCGTGCAAAAATACATGGAAGTCAGCCATCAATATAACAGGGAGGATAATTAAGGTGAAGTATAACAGGCATGCAAAAATTCTCGACATCATCGATAAATACGAGATTGAAACACAGGACGAGCTTGCTGAAAAGCTGAGGGAACTGGGAATGGATGTGACGCAGGCCACTATCTCCCGCGATATCAAGGAGCTTCGTCTGGTTAAGGTCCTTTCCCCAAGCGGCAAGTACCGTTACTCATCCATGAACCGCGAAGCGTCCAATACCGGTGAAAGGCTTATGGTTATCCTGAAGGAAGCCTTTGTGTCATGCGATTACGCCAACAACATCCTGGTAGTGAAGACGCTTCCCGGAATGGCCCAGGCAGTGGGCGAGATCGTCGATTCCCTGGGATGGGATGATGTTGTCGGCACCATAGCCGGTGACAATACCCTGATGATCGTATGCCGTGCCGAGAAGATAGCCGAGGACCTGATGGAGAAATTCACGCGCATGGTGAGGGGAGTGTAATAAACCATGCTGCTCCAGCTGGAGATAGAGAACATCGCCATCATCGAACATCTCAACATTGCGTTGGAGCCCGGTTTCAATGTCCTTACGGGTGAAACCGGCGCGGGCAAATCCATTTTGATCGATGCCATCAACGCGCTTCTGGGCTCCAGGGTATCAAGGGAACTTATCCGCTCCGGCACAGAAAAAGCCACCGTACAGGGGCTTTTTTCTAAACCGCCCGGACTCGATTCTCTCCTTCAGGAATATGGCTTTGAAACCGGCGATGATGATACCCTGCTCATTTCCCGCACCATAACCGATTCAGGGAAAAACATATGCCGGATCAACGGAGCCCTTGCGACTGTGGCAATGCTCAAAGAAATCGGTCAGCGCCTTATAGATGTTCACGGGCAGCATGACAACCAATCCCTCCTGAGGGTGGAAACCCATATCCAGCTTCTGGATCTCTTTGCCGGCGACAGGCTTTTTACCGTGAAATCAGCATACCAGAAGGAACTTGAGGAATTAAAGGAGCGCCAGGCAAGGCTCAGGGCCCTCATGGGAGAAGGCAGGGAGCGGGAGCGGCTCATGGATACCCTGAGATACCAGGTGGAAGAGATCAGGCAGGCCGCCCTGTATGAGGGCGAGGATGAGGATCTGGAAAGAAGGAGCAGGATCCTGGCCCACTCGGAGGATATCATAAACGCATTCAGCCTGGCTTACGAGGCCATAAGAGGCGAGGATGACCACAAGGCCTGCGCCCTTGACATGGTGCAATCTGCGACGGAAGCCATAAAACGGGTCGAAAGCGTGGATGAAGCCTATGCTTCCATTTGTTCAGCCCTTGATGATATCGGCGAGAGGCTGGGAGATCTTTCACGGGATATTCGCCGCGTCAGGGACAATACTGAATATGATCCTGCGCTCCACAGGGCCACCGAGGAACGGATCAGCCTGATACAGGGTCTCAAGAGGAAGTATGGCGATACCATACCCGATATACTGCGTTACGCGGAAGATGCCGCAAAAAGGCTGGATGAACTTGAGCATAACGAAGAACTGATTGAATCCATCAGGGCAGAAATAAAGGCCATTGAGGCAAGCCTGACAGAAAAGTGCCGGGAGATGAACAGCCTGAGGAAACAGGCTGCAGAACGACTGGGCGAAGGCATTATGAAAGAGCTTTCCGAACTGGAAATGCCAAAAACAGTTTTCAAGGCCGAGGTCAACAGTGTGCCCGAGCTGGGCTTTACAGCTGATGGTACCGACCAGGTGGAATTCCTGATATCTCCCAATCCCGGCGAGCCTTTAAAACCACTCTCAAAGATCGCTTCCGGAGGGGAGATGTCCCGGGTCATGCTTGCTGTCAAGGCCATGCTTGCTGATATGGACAGCATACCTACCCTGATCTTCGATGAGATTGACTCGGGTGTCAGCGGAAAGGCCGCCTCCAGCGTGGGGGAAAAGCTCCGGGCGCTGGCGGGGAAGCACCAGGTGCTTTGCGTAACGCACCATGCCCAGATCGCGAGCCTTGCCCATCACCATATCCTCATTTCAAAGGATATCAGGGGCGACAGAACCGTCACCACGGTCCGCCAGCTCAGGGGGAAGGACAGGGAGGACGAGATTTCGAGACTGCTTTCCGGGGAGCATGCCACCGATACTGCAAGAAAACTTGCGCGGGAATTGCTTGAGATGCAATAACGATAAGGGTGAACGAGGATTCATATGGTCATAAAAAAGGCAGAACACGTTATCAGCGCTGTACAACCGTCACAGTACCCAAACACCATGTTTCCGGAGATCGCTCTGGCCGGCCGGTCAAATGTGGGGAAATCATCCCTTGTCAATGCCCTGGTCAACCGGAAGAACCTTGCCCGGGTTGGAAGCACCCCCGGAAAAACCCGTGTCATCAACTTCTACAATATCAATGACTCCCTTATGATCGCCGACCTGCCGGGCTATGGCTATGCAAAGGTTTCACTGGCCGAAAGGGAAAACTGGGGGAAGCTTTGCGAAACCTATCTCAATACCAGGAAACAGCTTAAGGCCATCATCCTGCTGGTTGATATCCGGCATGAACCCTCGCCGGACGATCGGGTCATGCTTGGGTACGTCAGGGAATCGGGCAGAAAATTTGTGGTGGTTGCCAACAAGGCCGACAAGGTCGGAAGATCAGAGATGAAAAAGCACATGGACAATATCAGGTCGGCGCTGGGTCTGGATGAAGGCGTCGAGGTTCTGCCCTTTTCAGCAATCAAAAAGACAGGGGTTGAGGCTCTCTGGCAGAAGATCGAAGAAATCCTGCGGTCGTAAGTCAGCCTGGCTCATCTCTTTTAATATTCCTTACCGGAAGGAAGCGGTATTATCATGAATGCAGAAATAATAGCGGTCGGTACAGAACTTCTCATGGGACAGATCGCCAATACCAATGCCCAGTACCTGACGTCGCGCCTCGCCGACCTGGGCATCAATGTTTATTTCCACATCGTTGTGGGGGACAATCCCGGGCGGCTGAAGTCATGCCTTGATCAGGCGCTGGAAAGATCGGACATCGTGATTACCACCGGCGGCCTTGGGCCCACAAAGGATGACCTCACCAAGGAAACCATAGCCGAGGCCTTGGGATTGCCGCTTGTCCTGCACCAGGAATCCCTGGATTATATCAGGGACTTTTTTGAAAAACTGAACCGCCCCATGTGCGAGAACAATGTCAAGCAGGCTTATCTGCCCGCCGGTTGCGAAATCATTCCCAACCGTAACGGAACCGCGCCCGGCTGTATCGTCCGGAAGGGAGAAAAGACAGTGGTTATGCTGCCCGGTCCTCCCAAAGAGATGATCCCCATGTTTGAAGAAACGGTGTTTCCGTATTTCGAGGGGAAAACGCACCAGGTTATCGGATCCAGAATGCTTAAGATCTTCGGTATCGGCGAATCCGAGATGGAAACTCGGATAATGGACCTGGTTGAACAGCAGTCAAATCCCACCATTGCCCCTTATGCCAATGACGGGGAGATCAGCCTGCGGGTAACAGCCAGGGGTCATGACCGGGATGAAGTGGAAGCGTTGATCGCTCCAATGGTTCAGGAGATCAGGAAGAGGCTGTATCCCCATGTATACTCCGATGCGGGGGAAACCCTGTGGGAGGTTGTCATAAAGCTCCTGCTCGAGAGGGGCTGGACCCTTTCCACGGCCGAATCCTGCACCGGCGGCATGCTGGCCTCCAGCCTTATCAGCATCCCCGGCGCATCACGGGTATTTGACCGCGGGTTCGTGACCTATTCCAACGAGGCCAAGATCCAGGAACTGGGAGTAAGCCGGGAAACGCTGGATACCCTTGGTGCTGTCAGCAGGGAAACGGCAGAAGAGATGGTGAAGGGACTGGCCGAGAGGACTGGTACCACAGCGGGTCTTGCAATTTCAGGAATCGCGGGACCCGACGGGGGGACACCCGAAAAGCCTGTCGGCCTTGTATATGTGGCGGCCTTCCTCAACGGGAGAATCGAGTCCCTGAAACTGAACCTGCGGGGAGACAGGCAAAGGATACGTACGGTTTCATGCCTTAACGCCCTTGACCTGTTGAGAAAAATGCTTCTCGGCATCGTATAAAAGTGATATAGTTGATAAAGACCATAAAAACTCAATTTTCATTTACCTGTGAAAACACGGGAGACGCTTATGGATCAATTGGAGAGCAGCAGAAGACTGACGGGCGCTGCGGCCATCGTCATGATTGCCACATTCATGAGCCGGATAACCGGCTTTTTACGGACGCTTCTCATTTATACCAGGATGCGCCCAGAGGGTTATTCTGATGAATTCCTCCTGGCATTCACCCTCCCGGACACAATTTACGACCTTTTGGCAGGGGGAGCCATTGCCGCTGCCCTGATACCCGTCCTTTCCTCCTATATCGCAAAGAAAAATGAAAATGTCGGATGGAAGGCCGTAAGCACCTTCATGAACCTCACCATAATACTGATGGTGGTTCTTGAGATTATCTTCTTTATCTGGACCGACGAACTCCTGAGCATCCTTGCGGCGGGATACAATGTGCAAAGCAGCGGTGACAAGGCGCTTTTGGTCAGCCTTACGAGAATCCTTCTGCTGTCAGCCCCGTTTATGATACTGGCCGGGGAATGCAACGGCATACTCAATTCCTACAAAAGGTTTACTGTCGCTGCATTTGGCCCGGTTGTCTACAATATCTGCACGATTATCAGCATTGCCCTGTTCGGCTCCAAAAGCGCGCATTTTACCGCATGGGGAGTGGTGGTAAGCGCCGCCCTGTTCTTTGGCATACAGTTGGCGGCAACCGTTAGGCATTTCACGCTTTACAAGCCGCGTTTGTTTCTCAGCAGCAAAGCCTTCAGAAAACTGTTCAACCTGGCGGTTCCTTCACTTTTGTCATCCCTTATACTTGAGATAAACCTTATGATATCCAGGGGCTATGCCACATTTTTTGATGAAGGCATGCTCACCCTCCAAAACAATGCCAACCGGACCTGGCAGCTTCCGTTAGGGGTATTTGCCCAGAGCATCGGGATAGCGATGCTGCCTACCCTGTCCGAGCATTTTGCCTCAAATAACGGCAGTGAGTACGGAAAAATCCTGAACAGGGGGGTTCGTGTCGTTTTCCTGCTTTCGCTTCCAACCGCGATCTTCATGATGATTCTAAGCCAGGATATCATGAGGGTTCTGTTCAAGTGGGGGGACCTTTCGGAGAGTGACGTCATTTTCGGGGGAGCGTGTCTTCTTGCCTATTCGTCAGCCCTGGTCTTTGCTTCCATGATCGCCCTGCTTAACCGGGCGTTCTATTCAATACAGGACAGCAAAACCCCGCTTATCTGCGGCCTTATAGGGATTGCGGCCAACTTTGCATTCAACTGGTTTTTCAGAAACTACACCCCCATAGACGTCGCGGGCACGGCCCTTTCCTATTCCATGTCATCGGCGGTGAACATGGGCATTCTGGTGTTTGCGTTCTACAGGAAGACGGGCATACACATAATCTATGATAATGGCCGTTACGTCCTTCGTACATTATTTGCCGCAGTTCCCTCAGGGATTGCGGTGTTTCTGCTCGCCCTGCTGATAAGGCCCGACACCGGCTCAAAGCTGAGCCAGATCGCCTGCATCGCGGTGCCATTGGCGGCAGGCCTGTTCGTATTCTGGTTCCTGTGTATGAAGATAAGGGTCCCGGAGATAGATACTGTGAACAATATTGTGCTGTCGGGCTTTAACCGCGTGAAATCTATGTTTGCCAGGCATGAAAACGGCTGATTCCATATATTGATATTTTAGTTTAAAAATGTGATAACCAGGTATTGACTTATACAATTCCTTGGCATATAATAAGAACAAATGTTCGGCAAAGGAGGCAAGGTCCATGGATGAAAAGAAAAAGGCGCTGGAACTTGTAATGAACCAGATAGAAAGGCAGTTTGGCAAGGGTGCCATCATGAAACTGGGGGAGGTTTCCCATGTCAGTACCGATGCAATACCCACCGGGGCACTGTCCCTGGATATAGCCCTCGGGGTCGGCGGACTTCCCAGGGGAAGGATCATTGAGATCTTTGGTCCCGAATCATCGGGTAAAACAACCGTGGCGCTCCATGCGGTGGCGGAGGCGCAGAAAGCAGGAGGGGAAGCTGCCTTCATCGATGCCGAGCATGCATTGGATCCTGTTTATGCCAGGAATCTGGGGGTTGATATCGATAACCTGATAGTATCCCAGCCCGATACGGGAGAGCAGGCCCTTGAGATCACAGAAGCGCTGGTGAGAAGCGGCGCCATCGATATTATCGTCATCGACTCCGTGGCTGCGCTGGTTCCGAAGGCCGAGATCGACGGTGAGATGGGCGACCAGTTTGTGGGGCTCCAGGCACGACTGATGTCGCAGGCCATGAGAAAACTGTCGGGTGTGATCAGCAAATCCAAAACCGTTGCCATTTTCATCAACCAGCTCCGTGAAAAGGTTGGCGTCATGTTCGGCAACCCGGAAACAACGCCCGGAGGCCGCGCGCTTAAGTTCTACGCGTCGGTGCGCCTGGATGTAAGAAAGGTTGAAACGCTGAAAGACAACGGCGAGCCCATAGGGAGCAGAACCAGGGTAAAGGTAGTAAAGAACAAGGTCGCGCCTCCTTTCAAGGAAGCCGAGTTTGATATAATCTACGGCCAGGGCATCTCCAAGGAGGGCTGCGTCCTCGATGTGGGAACCTCCCTGGATATCATAAAGAAGAGCGGAGCCTGGTTCTCCTATAACGATCAGAGGATCGGCCAGGGCAGGGAGAACGTGAAAAGGTTCCTGCGCGACAATCCTGAGACCATGAAAGAGATCGAGGATAAAATCAAGGCCGAGTATGACAAGGCTTTCCTGAGCAGCATGAGAATCCATGCTGCCGAAGAGGAAACCTGAAAACCCGGAAGTTGGCGGAAAGAGGACGCCCGGTCAGGCACTTCGGTATGAGAAAGCGCCCGACAGGGCGTCCTCTTGCTGATAGTAAACCCCGTATTCCGTATCCATGATTTATGCTATGATTATCGTTAGAAATTACGAGAGGCAGGTGTTCCGATGACGATCACAGCGCGGGTAAAATCAAGAAATGGCCGGATGATCAGGATATACCTGGACGGCCGGTATGCCTTCAGCATCCCCGCAAGTGTATATATGGCGAACCATCTCTATGATAAGGATGAACTGTCGGAGGAGGAGGTTGCCCATATCAGGCAGACCGTCCTGGTTCAGAGCGCAAGGGAACGGGCGGTCGGTATCCTGATGGCCAGGGACAGAAGTCGGCAGGAAGTCAAAACGAGGCTTAAAAAGCTGGGATTCGATGAGGATATCGCAGAGAAGGTCGTGGAAGACCTGAAGGCCATCGGGTATATTGATGACAGCCGATTTGTCCTTAAATACGCTTCGGACAGGGTCAAGTCAAAAGCCCTTTCAAAAAGGGCCCTGAAGTATGAACTTGAACAAAAGGGCATTGACAGCGATCTTATCGAGGATGTCCTGAAGGAGTTTGAGCAGGACGAGGAAGAGATTGCGTTTCGGGCAGCAAAGAAGAAATTCGGCAAGTATGACCTTAATGACAGGTCGGTCGTGGAAAAAGCGCTCAGGTTCCTGATGCACAGGGGTTTCTCCCATGAGACGGCAAAGGCTGTGGTAGGACGCCTGCAGGGCAGGATGGACGATTAGGCCGGTCCGCTTCGTTCTGGTAAAATTCCGCCATACTTCAAGTTGACACTATAATAATTAAATTATATAATTACTGCATAAAAATAACATGGAATTTTAAGGATATAATTCCATATTAAGAAGGGGTGGCGGAATGATGAGGTTAAAACAGTTCCTTCTCGGAAGAAAAGGCCTGAATACGGTTGAAGTAGTTGTTATCCTTGCGGTCGTCCTGGGAATAGCGCTGTTGTTCAGGAACGAGATCGTTAGTTTCGTCAGTGACCTGATCGCTACAATATTTGGCACTGGGAAAGAGTTTGATCCAACAAGTATTGCATCCACACCCACATCCACGCCATCAGGCAACTGACAGGTTCCGTCGGTATTGCAAACGAATGTGAGTATGGGATACCAGTCCATGAAAGTACGGTATCCCATATTTTTTTGTGTGAAAACACCCCCGCATCTGGTAACAATTATGGATCATTCCAGAGGCGGGACAGGTTGCACAATTGCATTCCGCGTAAAAACACATTGCAAGGTGCAAACATGGTATTGCAACCCAAATGAAAATCATATATACTATCAACAGAAATTATTATCTGGTAATAATAATGACAGGTGAGCGGTTTTGAGCAGAGATTCAAGAGCAAAACAGGAAAGGCACGCCCGGCTGACAGCAACCCTCAGGGATGATCCTTTTTTAACCGATGAAGAAATAGCTGAGATTCTGAATGTCAGCGTTCCCACGGTAAGACTGGATCGCCTGGAACTGGGCGTTCCCGAACTCAGGCAGCGTATCAGGGAAATGGCATCGAGAAACCATAACAAGGTGCGTTCCCTTCACGCCGATGACATTATCGGGGAGATCGTGGAGCTGAATCTCGGCGAGAGCGCCATTTCTGTCCTGGACACCACCGAACAGATGGTCTTTGCCCATTCCAGGATTGTCAGGGGACATTATATCTATTCAATGGCCGAATCCATTGCCATTTCGGTTATCGATGCTGATGTGGCCCTTGTGGGCGTTGCAAATATCAAGTACAAGAGGCCGGTCTATGCGGGCAGCAAGCTGGTGGCAAAAGTCACAGTCAAGGAAAAGCGGGATAAGGGCAAATATATTGTTTGGGTAATGATATACAACAAACAGGTTGAAGTCTTCCGCGGCAAATTTATTCTGGTGGCAATTTGAAAAAATTCGGGTAATATGGAAACAATGAAATCATAGTAATACAGCATAACCGAGTTAAGGAGTTGACCGTCTTGAGAATCATTGTGGATGCCATGGGAGGGGACTATGCTCCGGATGAAGTGGTAAAGGGTTGTCTGGAGGCATTGAGTATCAATAAGACAGTCGAAATTGAGCTGATAGGGGACAGGAAGAAGATAGAGAAATGTCTGAAGAAGCGTTTATATGACACTTCCAGGCTTTTCATCACCGATGCGATGGAAGAGATTACAAACAACGATACACCCACCGAAGCCATCAAAAAGAAGAAGAACTCTTCAATTGTTATCGGGCTTAATAAAATGAAAGCAAATGAAGGTGATGCCTTCATTTCAGCGGGGAGCACCGGCGCCCTCCTTGCCGGTTCGCTTCTGATCACAGGCCGCATGAAAGGCGTCCACAGGCCTGCCCTGGCTCCCGTTGTGCCCTCGGAGAGCGGAAACACCATGATCATCGACGCCGGCATGAATACCCAGGTAAGGCCCATCAACTATATGCAATTCGGGATTATGGGATCGGAGTACATGAAGAGGATGTTCGGAGTGGAAAGCCCGAGGGTTGGTCTTGTCAATGTGGGTACAGAGGAGAGAAAGGGAAATAATAACCTCAAACAGGCTTATGAGCTTCTTAAAAACTCCGACCTCAACTTTATAGGCAATGTTGAAGGAAGGAATATCACCGAGGGCAAGGTTGACGTCGCGGTATGCGACGGTCTTACGGGCAATGCCATGCTCAAGATTATGGAAGGCACCGGAAGGTTCTTCATGGACTACCTCAAGAAGATATATTCCATGAGCCTGGCCTCGAAGATAAGCTTCCTGATGATCAGGCATGAACTGAAAAAGCTGAAGAAACACATTGATCCCGAAGAAGTCGGCGGGACCCCCATCCTGGGAGTCAACGGCATAATATACAAGTGCCATGGAAATTCCAGGGCAAACGCCTTTAAGAATACCATTCTAAAGGCATGCAGTTCGGCATGTGCTTCCGTCCTTGAACAGATACGCAGCATATTCTCCAAGATGGATGTCGGAGGTGCGTATGACGAAGCTTTATAAGGCTGGCATCCTGGGCACGGGAAGCTGCCTCCCGGAGCGGAAGCTGACCAATGCCGAGCTGGTAAATATTGTTGAAACTACCGACGAATGGATTGTACAGAGGACAGGTATCAGGGAACGCAGGATCATAGATGATGATATGCCCCTTGCCAGGCTTGCCGCCAGGGCCGCGGAGAACGCCATCAACGATGCGGGCATTCCCAAAGAGGAGATTGGGCTGATTATTGCAGCCACCATTACACCTGATTACCTGTGCCCGAACCTGGCCTGCAGCGTGCAGAAAGAGCTTGGGATCAGCGGGGTGCCGGCGTTTGACATGAACGCGGCATGCACCGGGTTCATATATGCCATGAATGTCGCCCAGCAGTTCATCGAAAACGGGGCCTGCAAATATGTACTCATCGTAGCGGCAGAAGCCTTAAGCAGGGTAACGGACTACCAGGACCGAAAAACCTGTGTCCTGTTCGGGGATGGCGCCGGGGCTGCCATTGTGGGCAGGGTTGAAGATGGCACGGGTATTGTGTGCTATACTACCGGTGCATATGGAGAATTGGGGCATAACCTGACCATACCGTGCCTGTATGCCACCGGCGAGGACCTGGCAAAGCGGAATGAGGGCAAAAAGCAGGTGGTCTGGATGGATGGCAGCGAGGTATTCACCTTTGCCGCCCGGATCATGGCTGAGGCCACCCTCAGGGTAGTATCCGAGGCGCGGCTTTCCATGGGTGATGTGGAATATATTTTTCCCCACCAGGCCAACGCCAGGATAATTCAGAATGCCGTAAAGCGGCTGAAATATCCGATAGAGAAGGTATACTCCAACCTGGAGCGTACGGGCAACATATCTGCCGCCAGCATTCCTGTCTGCCTTGACGAGGCATCGAAGGCGGGAATGCTGAAAAAAGGCGACAGGATCGTACTTGTGGCTTTCGGAGGCGGACTGACCTATGGCGCCCTGCTTCTCCATTGGTCCAGGTAAAGCCTTGATGGCTGAAGGGAGGATGTGTTTTGGGTAAGATAGCTTTCATTTTTCCAGGGCAGGGCGCCCAATACATAGGAATGGGTAAGGAAATCTCTGAACTTTACCCTTCGGCGGAGGATGTTTTCGAGCGTGCCAACAACGCCCTGGGATTTGATATCAGGGAACTGATCTTCCATGGCGATGAGGAGACCCTTACCATCACCGAGAATACCCAGCCCGCGATACTCACGGCCAGCATTGCATGCCTCATGCCTCTTCTGGAGGCAGGCATCAGGCCTGATTACACTGCCGGACTGAGCCTTGGCGAGTACGGTGCCCACGTTTTGTCCGGGACCTTCTCCTTTGAGGATGCGGTAAGGGTGGTCAGAAAGCGCGGAAAGTTCATGCAGGATGCAGTTCCCGTTGGCCTTGGGGCCATGGCGGCCATAATGGGCCTGGACCGCGAGGAAGTGATTGATATCTGTGAAGCGGCCCAGAGCGTTGGTGTGATAGGACCTGCCAATTTCAACTGCCCGGGGCAGATAGTTGTGGCAGGCGAAACGGCAGCAGTTAACGAAGCCGTAAAGATTGCCTCGGAGCGAGGCGCGAAGCGCGCGGTTCTGCTTAATGTAAGCGCTCCTTTCCATTGTGTCATGCTGGAGCCTGCCGGTCAGAAACTGAGAAAAGTTCTGGAGGACGTTGAAGTTCATCCCATGACCATTCCCGTTGTGGCAAACGTGACAGGAAAGGTAATACCTTCGGAAGACCAGGTGAAGGAATTGCTGGTCCATCAGGTGAGCAAATCGGTTTTCTGGGAGGACAGTGTCCGCACCATGATGGAAGCAGGAGTGGATACCTTTGTTGAAGTCGGGCCGGGCAAGGTTTTAAGCGGTTTTGTCAGAAAAATTGATAAGGGGCTCAGGGCATTGAACGTGGAAGACAAGGAATCTCTTGACATGACCCTGAAAGTTCTGAAAGGATAGTGTTGTACGATTATGGATTTTTCAGGAAAGACGGTTATTGTCACAGGATCCACCAGGGGGATCGGGAAGGCTGTCGCCGCAAGGTTTGCCGAACTGGGAGCCAATGTCATGGTTTGCGGGACAACCAGCAAGGTGCATGATGTGGTGGATGAATTAAGAAGCAAGGGTTACAGCGCCGCCGGTTTTGTTGGCGACATGGCCGACCCTGACAACGCCCAGGCTCTCATTGACAGTACCGTTGAAGTCTTCGGAGGTCTGGACGTCCTGGTGAACAATGCCGGCATAACCCGTGACAAGCTGCTCATCAGGATGGAGGATGAGGACTGGGATGCGGTGATGGATATCAACCTGAAAAGCGCCTTTCTCCTGACCAGGGCAGCCGTAAAAGTAATGATGAAGAAGAAAAAGGGCACTATAATCAATATGACTTCAGTGGTCGGGATAATGGGCAATATCAGCCAGGCCAACTATGCCGCTTCGAAAGCAGGACTGATTGGATTCACAAAATCGGTGGCGAAGGAATACGCCCGCAGGGGCATTACCTGCAATGCCATAGCGCCCGGCTTCATTGAAACCGAGATGACAGGTTCACTTCCTGAGGAGGTTAAAGATAACTACATAAGGAACATTCCGCTCGGAAGACCCGGGACGACTTCCGAAGTGGCTGATCTGGCTGTGTTTCTTGCCTCCGACGGGGCTCAATATATTACCGGACAGGTAATAAATATTGACGGTGGACTCTGCATGTAATATTATTTCATAAGATAGCGATAATATGGGTACAGCCAATTCCTGTCTGGAAGGGGGTGAACAGTGTGGTATTTAACAAGGTGAAGGACATCATTGTAGAACAGCTGGGTGTTGATGAAAGCGAAGTAAAGCCGGAAGCTTCTTTTATCGATGATCTTGGAGCGGATTCACTTGATATCGTTGAGCTGATCATGGCTCTTGAAGAGGAGTTTGATTTGGAAATACCAGACAAGGATGCAGAGAAAATAGTAACCGTCGGTGACGCGGTTGAATACATTAAGGCTCATCAATGATTAAAAAGTGAATAAAAGGAGTCCCAACAAAAGATCGGTTGGGACTCTTTTTATCCCGGAATGGCTTTGCTTTCGCCGATAAATCGTCCCGCTCAATGCTCCATGATTTGCAAGATGACCTGAATTCTTATTTTTCCTGCGCGGCGGCAGCCGGACCATGGTTGTATTTGTTCCTGGCGCCGCTGCAGGACCACCAGGAGGTCAAAAACCTATGAAAAGACGGGTAGTTGTAACAGGGATGGGCGTTGTCCATGCCCTGGGCAAGGATATAGATACCTTTTGGAATGCCATAAAGGAAGGCCAAAACGGCATCAGCACCGTAACCAAATTTGACACTGCCGAATTCAGTACCAAGGTTGCCTCCCAGATCGTTGATTTTGACCCCAGCGCCTATATTGACAAAAAAGAGGCCAAGAGGATGGACCTGTTTTCACAGTACGCCATTGTGGCCTCCCAGCAGGCTATTGACATGGCAGGTCTCAGCGCGGCGGAAATGGATCCTTTCCGGGCGGGTGTTCTGATAGGTTCGGGCATTGGAGGTATAGAAACCCTGGAAGAGAACTGCAGGGTGTTGTTTGAAAAGGGACCCAAGCGTGTGAGCCCGTTCTTCGTGCCGATGATGATCGCAAATATGGCATCGGGCCAGGTCGCCATGCGTTTCGGGTTCAAGGGCTACAACGCATGCGTTGTGACTGCATGCGCCACCGCCAACCATTCCATCGGTGACGCCATGCGCGTTATCCAGAACGGCTATGCGGACGTGATGATAACCGGTGGAACCGAGGCATCCATAACACCCCTGGGGTTTGTGGGGTTCTGCGCTGCCAAGGCCATGACCGAGAATGAAGACCCCAATACGGCCTGCAGGCCTTTTGACAAAGACCGGGACGGTTTTGTCATGGGTGAGGGAGCCGGAGTACTGGTACTCGAGGAATATGAGCACGCCAAAAACCGTGGCGCCAGGATCCTCGCCGAACTGGTGGGCTATGGATGCACCTGCGACGCATACCATATCACGGCGCCGTCTCCCGATGGCGAAGCAGGGGCCCGCTGCATGCAGATGGCCATGGAAGATGCCGGCATGGCGCCGGAACAGCTTGGCTATATTAACGCCCATGGCACCAGCACCCCGCTTAACGATCCAATGGAGTCGGCCGTTATAAGAAAAGTCCTGGGCAAGCACGCCGACAATGTGCCGGTCAGCTCCACCAAGTCAATGACAGGCCACCTTTTGGGCGCTGCCGGCGGCATAGAGGCTGTCATCACGGTAATGGCCATATATGACGGGTTCCTTCCCCCGACCATAAACCTGAAGAACCAGGATCCTGAATGCGATCTTGACTACATCCCCAACGTGGGGCGCAGGAAGCAGGTTGAATATGCCCTTTCCAATGCCCTTGGCTTCGGCGGGCATAACGGCGTCCTGATATTCAAAAGGTACGAGGGCTGACCGGATTTACCGGTGCATTTCCCGGGCCGGCCGGGATTGGAATCGCTGTAATACTTGTGATAAAATAATGGATACAATACTGATGACAGTGTTGTATCCATTATTTATTACCAGGCTGCAGCGCCCGTTTTGGCGCATCGGCAGAGGCATGTTACAGGAGGTCAAATTGTCAGATCACGAACAACTCTATAAACAGGTACAAAAGCTGGAAGAGAGAATAGGATATTGCTTCAGGAACAAGGATTACGCGCTGAACGCCCTTATCCACAGCTCCTTTGTCAATGAGAACCACCTGGATCCCAAACTGAAGAACAACGAACGCCTGGAGTTTTTGGGGGATGCCGTACTGGACTTCGTAATGGGGATGATGCTGTACAACAACCATCCCGAGATGTCCGAGGGTGAAATGAGCAAGGCACGGGCGCTGATCGTATGCGAGGCATCCCTTGCGGAGAAGGCGCGTTCTCTCGGCCTGGGTGAACTCATGTTCCTCGGAAAAGGCGAGGATACCAATGGCGGGAGAAACAGGCCCTCCATCCTGTCAGACTGCCTTGAGGCCCTGATCGGAAGCATCTATCTGGACGGCGGAATCGACGAGGCCGAAGGCTTTATCATGTTCCTGCTTGGGGACACCTACCAGAAGGCTGTCAGAGGGGAGCTTTTCATGGACTACAAGACCCGGCTCCAGGAAGAACTCCAGAAATCCGGCGATATGAAGATCCAGTACAAGCTCGTTGAGGCAACCGGCCCGGACCACGACAAACTTTTCAGAATGGCAGTGTACGCTGATAACCGCCTCCTGGGAACAGGCAGCGGCAAATCCAAGAAGGAAGCCGAGCAGGAAGCCGCCAAACAGGCCCTTGAGAACATGAAAACGCCATAACCGCGGAGAAAAGGAAGGATATATGACCAGTCACGATGCCGGGGTTCGGCATATCAACATACCCATCTTTGTACCTCATATGGGATGCCCGAACACCTGCGTGTTCTGCGACCAGCGGAGGATCAGCGGGACCATCGCCCCCGTTTCGGCAGAGGATGTAAAGGAAACCATTGACAAATACCTGGCCGCGTCGTCGGGAGAGGACTATGTGGAGATCGCCTTCTTCGGCGGAAGCTTTACAGGTATACCAAGAAACCAGATGACCGCTTATCTTGAAACGGCCAAAGAATACCTGGACATGGGCTTTGCGCACGGCATCAGGATCTCCACCCGCCCCGACTATATAGACCATGAGATCCTGGATATCCTGAAAAAGTATGGCGTCAGGATAATTGAACTTGGTGTCCAGAGCATGGACGATGATGTGCTGGCCATAAGCAAACGCGGCCATACCTCCAAAGACGTTATAAAGGCTGTGGGACTGATAAAGGGCCATGGGTTTGAATGCGGCATACAGATTATGCCCGGGCTTCCTGGGGATACCCTAAAGAAATCCATGGGAACCGCGAAGAAAGTGGTGGAACTTGCTCCAAGCCAGGCCCGGATTTACCCGGCCATCGTCCTTAAAGGCACGGAAATGGAGGAAATGTACCGGAATGGTTCCTACACACCCCTTACCCTTGAGGAGGCCGTGGAATGGTGCGCCATGATGGTGCCCATGTTCCGGGAGGCAGGCATCAGGATCATCCGGCTTGGGCTTCATTATTCGGAGTTTCTTGAAGACTCGGTGGTGGCGGGGCCGTTCCATCCGGCCTTCGGCGAACTGGTCGAGGCACGGGTCATCCTGGACAGGATCATTGGCATTATCGAGGAAAAAGGCCTGAAAGGCCTTCCCGGCATTGAGATCCATACCTGGAAGGGCGCCCTGTCAAAAACGATCGGGCATAACAGGGCCAATATAAAAGCCCTGAAGGCCAGGTACGGGTATGGCAGGATCAGGGTGGGGGAATGTGATTTGCCCTCCGGTCAGATCCGGGTATTCGCTCTGTATGGGGGAGATAAGCATGAAAGAAATTAGCGCCCGGCAGATCACCGATGTGGTCGAAAAACTATGTATAGATTCGAACATCTACCTGAATGATGATATAAGGGAATCCCTGGCAAGAGCAAGGGAACTTGAGGAGTCCGAAAGCGGGAAATCGATCCTGGAAAGCCTTGTGAAAAATGCGGAGATTGCCGCTGCCGAGGGCATGGCCATATGCCAGGATACCGGCATGGCCATCGTCTTTGTCAGGATCGGACAGGATGTAAGGATAACCGGGGGAAGCCTGGAAAAAGCCATAAATGAAGGAGTCAGGCGGGGATACAGAGAGGGGTATCTTCGCTGTTCAATAGTTGATGATCCCATAATAAGGAAGAATACGGGCGGCAATACTCCGGCGGTCATCCACTGCGAGATCGTGGAAGGGGATGAACTGAGGATTGATGTTGCGCCCAAGGGCTTTGGCAGCGAAAATATGAGCGCCCTGAAAATGCTCAAGCCATCCGATGGCGTTGAAGGCATAAGGCGGTTTGTAGTGGAAACGGTCAGCAATGCCGGACCCAATCCCTGCCCTCCTGTCATCGTAGGCGTCGGAATAGGAGGCAGCATGGAGAAGTGCGCCCTTCTGGCAAAAAAAGCCCTGCTGAGGGAGGTCGGCTCAAGGAACCGCAAAAAGCACCTGGCAGACCTGGAGGAGCAACTCCTGGAGGAGATCAACCGGCTTGGAATCGGCCCGGCAGGCCTGGGCGGCAGGGTAACTGCCCTGGGAGTCATGGTTGAGGCCTGGCCCACGCATATAGCCGGGCTGCCTGTGGCCGTGAACATCAGCTGCCACGCGACAAGGCACCGCTCGGCCGTGTTATAAGGGGACGGTTCAGACCAGGGGGACGGTTCCGCTGGTTCGAACCAAGGGGACGGTTCCGCTGGTTCGAATGAAAGCCACGGGGACTGTCCCCACGGCTTTAAATTTAACAGGGATTGGATGAGATATGGACAAGGGATACGGAACTCTTTACCTTGTGGCAACGCCGATAGGAAACCTGGAGGATATCACTTACCGGGCAGTAAGGATACTGTCCGAAGCGGATCTAGTCGCGGCCGAGGATACACGCCGCACGTTGAAGCTCCTGAACCACCTTCAGATAAAAAAGCCACTTATAAGCTATCATGACAACAACAGGCTGTCGCGGGCAGACGAACTGGTTGAAAGACTTAAGAACGGGGAGAACATTGCCCTGGTCAGCGATGCCGGAATGCCTGCCATCTCCGATCCCGGTGAAGAACTTGTAAGCATATGCATACAGGAAGGAATCCCTGTAACGGTTATCCCGGGCTGTACGGCAGCCCTGTCAGCCCTCGTGGTGTCGGGGCTTTCCACGAAGCGGTTCGCCTTTGAGGGTTTTCTGCCCCACAGGCGGAATGAGAGGATTAAGCGGCTGAAAGAGCTTTCAGGGGAAGAAAGAACTCTGATTTTTTACGAGGCTCCCCATCGTATCCGCAGCACGCTAAACGATATGCTTGAAGTGTTCGGCGAGCGGCAATGCGCACTGGCCAGGGAACTTACAAAGCTCCATGAGGAAGTCCTGCGGGGCAGTCTGCCTGAACTTGTATCGAAGCTGGAAACCGAACCTCCCAGGGGTGAATTTGTCATCATCGTTTCCGGGGCCGTGGGAGGGCAAAAAAAAGAACCCTTCCTGATGACCCAAACGGGTGTTGAGGAATTGGTCCACCATTACCAGGAGCAGGGTCTGAGCCGCATGGAGGCTATGAAACAAGCAGCGAAGGATCTTGGCATATCCAAGAGGGATGTCTACCGCTCGCTTAATCAATGAGCAGTAAAGCTTCGCACAGCTTTAATGAAGCCCTGCCTCTAACTGGGACGCTGCCTGCTCGGTGGCAACAACCTGGATTTCAATCTTGCTGTCCTTCAAAAGGGCTTGGAGCCTTTGGGCAAACTCGTCGGATTTTCCTTTCGGAGGTTCCCCGATAACGATAAGATCAATCTGGTAGTGCTGGGCGAACTGGGCAATGGTTTCCGCAACGCGGTCCGAGTTGAGTACGGTAAGATCGGCCCCATAGGACTTGGACACCGAGAAAAGATACTCCATTGCTTCTCCGTCTTTTGCATTGTCAAAAAAGTTCCACTTTTGTTTTGATACATGTATCACGTATAGTGATCCGTTTTCGGATTTTAAGGTAGCAGCTTTATGTATGAGGCGCTCGCAGGATTTTTGTTGTGTAACGCAGGCCAGGACATTGTTATATCTGCTCAATTGTATCAACTCCAGGTTTTTATCTGAATGGTATCCTCTCTATTACATTATACCAAAATGACGGGTAAATGTCTTTAAATTAATACACAGAATTTCTGTGGCAGAACCGGCCGGTGCTGTTACCAGTATGCTTTTCCGGCTTTCCGGGATTGTTTGGAAACCTTTTCTCCTTTGACATCCTGAAATACGGACAGGTATAATATCCTTCATAGGATTTCAGACAGAAATGGAGAAACCCATGAAATATCAGCATGTCATTTGGGACTGGAACGGCACCCTGCTGGATGATGCAGTTGCCACCGTCAAGGCGGTGAACAGCATGCTGCATAACCGGAAACTGGGGTCAATTACCCTGAAGGAGTACCGGGAACACATTACATATCCCGTTATACAACTTTACCAGGACGCAGGCTTTGACCTCATAAACGAGAGCTATGAGGATATTTGCGAGGAGTACGCACGGTATTACCAGGAGAATGCCTCTGAGATATCCCTGCATAAAGACGCTGTCAGTGCGCTTGCCTGGTTCAGGGATAATGGAATCCGCCAGCATATAGTTTCTGCATCGGAATATGGGGTCCTTGTGGAACAGGTTTCACTGTACGGGATTATAGGCTATTTTGACACTATCTATGGACAGAGGAACAAAAGGGGTGACAGCAAGGAGCACCTGGCCATGAACCTGATGGCCGATCTGAGCGCAGACCCGGAGAAGATGCTGTTCATAGGGGATACTGTCCACGATTATGAGATAGCGAGGAATATCGGAGCCCGGTGCTTGCTGGTTTCCAACGGACACTGCAGCACGGCGAGGCTGGAGAATACGGGTTCGCCGGTGTTTCCATGCCTGGGCGCCTTGTTGCAGGCGATTAAGCGGGAGGAATAAGTTCATGAAATATATAGATTTGAGAAGCGACACAGTCACATGGCCAACTGAGGAAATGCGTAAGGCCATGGCAGAGGCCGAGGTGGGCGATGACGGGTACGGAGACGACCCCACGGTGAACCGGTTGGAGAAAAAGGCAGCCGAAAGACTGGGAAAGGAGGCCGCCCTTTCTGTTCCCAGCGGGACCATGGGCAACCAGCTTGCCATCTTCACCCATATCCAAAGGGGCGAGGAGGTTGTAATAGCTGAAGACAACCATATTGTCCAGCATGAAGCGGGAGCGGCAGCCGTCATAGCCGGGGCACAGCTCCGCTGCCTTAAGTCCGTAAAAGGCCGTGTGGACCTCGGTGACCTCGAAAGGACCATACGCAGGGCGCATGAGGTTCCCCGAACCGGGCTGATATGCCTGGAAAACGCCCATTCTACAGGTGTAGTTCATGATCTCGACTATATGCGGCAGGTAAGGGAGATAGCCGACAGGTACCAGGTACCGGTACACCTGGACGGTGCAAGGATTTTCAACGCGGCGGCGTATTTGAAGACCGACGCGGCAAGAATCGCCGGATACGCTGATTCGGTCATGTTCTGCCTCTCCAAGGGTCTCTGCGCTCCAGTGGGTTCCATCCTGGCCGGCACCGCTGATTTTATACAACGGGCAAGGGTAAAGAGGAAGATCATGGGCGGAAGCATGCGCCAGGCCGGTATCCTGGCAGCCGCAGGCATCATCGCCCTGGATAAGATGATCCTCAGATTGCATGAAGACCATGAACGGGCATTGCAGCTTGCGTCCCTGCTCAGCCAGATCCCCGGAGTGGGAGTGTCCCTGGAGGACGTACATATAAACATGGTTTTCATCAAGTTCCAGCGCCCCATAGATGCGGATGAGCTGATGGCAAGGCTCAGGTCCGAAGGCATTCTTGCCAATCCGCCGGAGGACGGGGTCATGCGCCTGGTCACCCACTGCTACATCGATCCGGAGATGGTAAAAAAGGCGGCAGACGCATTCAGAAGGGCATTGGCATGATACATGAATAATTGTATGGCGTTGCATCCGGCAGGAATCTTCCTGCCGTTTTTCCTTTTTCAGTGGATGAAATCATGATTCACATATCACCGGCAGGCCGAGTTTCAGTAAATTTGCTATTTCAAATCTGCAATCTGTGGTATAATATAAAAGAACATATGTTTGATTATTTGGAGGCAGGGTCATGAAACTGATGGACAAGCTGCAGATACTGGCTGATTCCGCAAAATATGACGTTTCGTGCTCCTCCAGCGGAAGCAGCAGAAGCAACCGCCCGGGCGGCGTGGGCAACGCATCCCTTCCGGGGATTTGCCACAGCTGGGCCGACGACGGGCGATGCATTTCCCTGCTTAAGGTCCTCTTCACGAATGTTTGCATTTACGATTGCAAATATTGTGTCAACCGCAGTTCCAACGATGTGAGAAGGGCAAGTTTCACGCCCGATGAACTTTGCGAACTGACCATCCAGTTCTACAGGCGCAACTATATCGAAGGGCTTTTCCTAAGTTCTGCGGTCATAAGAAGCCCGGATTATACAATGGAACTGATGATAAAGGCGTTGAGGAAACTGCGCCATGAATACCGTTTCAACGGCTACATCCACATAAAATCAATACCCGGAGCCGATATGAGGCTGGTTCATGAGGCAGGATCCCTTGCCGACAGGATGAGCATCAATATCGAGCTGCCGTCCGTGTCAGGCCTTAAGCTCCTGGCTCCCCAAAAGGATCCGGCTTCCATCCTTGAGCCCATGGGCTATGTAAGGGAGCGGATCATGGAATCCAGGGAACTGGTACTGTATAAGAAACCGCAGCCCTTCGTTCCTGCAGGGCAGTCAACCCAGCTTATTGTCGGGGCAACCCGCGACAGCGACCTTAAGATCCTTACCCTCACCGAGCATCTGTACCGGAGGTACCAGTTAAAAAGGGTCTATTATTCGGCTTATGTTCCGGTGAACGATGATAGGAACCTCCCATCGGTCAATACCAGCCCGCCCCTCCTCAGGGAGCACCGCATCTACCAGGCGGACTGGCTTTTGCGCTTCTATGGCTTCAAGGCCGGTGAATTGCTGGATGAGGGGCATCCCAACCTTGATACCCATCTGGATCCCAAGTGCGACTGGGCTTTAAGGCACCTCGACCAGTTTCCCGTTGAGATCAACAAGGCTCCCCTGGAAATGCTGCTCAGGGTTCCGGGGATCGGTTACAGGATGGCCGCGAAGATCATCAGGGCAAGAAGGGTAGGCCCGCTGGGCTTTGAAGATCTCAAGCGCATGAGGGTGGTGCTGAAGCGCGCCAGGTACTTCATTACCTGCAACGGCCGCTACTACGGAGGGATTGATCTGGATTCAGGGCTGCTCTACCAGCTCCTTTCCGACAAGACCGACAGCAAAGTGATGGCAGGGCAGATTTCCATGTTTGGATAACCGGAGGATATTGACTATTACTGAGGTATGATAAGATGGTTTATGTTACCGACGGAAGCTTTGAAGGAATCCTTACAGCCGTTTTCGAAGCCTTCAGGAACAGGGAAGACCCCGAAGAAATAACCCTTGGCGGGGATTTCCAGCTATCCATGACCGCAGGTATAAGGGAAATATCCACCGACACTGAAAAGTCGGACAGGGTATGGCGCGGCGTGGAAAGCAAAATATCAAAGGAATCCCTTGAAAACCTGTACATGGCTTACCTGAGCGAACATCCCCGGGTAGGGCTGTACATCTACCGATATATCAAGCTGGGGCTTAATATAGGCCGTAAAGTTGAGGGGTACCTGCAGCATCCCGATGTTCATGCGATATACGACCTGAGCCGCAGGGTGGGGAGCGAAGCCCATTTGTTCCTGGGCATCCTGAGGTTCAAAAAGTTGAGGAACGGAGTATTTTACGCCTGCTATGAGCCCGACAACAACATAACACAGCTGATTACCGACCATTTCGCCAGCAGGCTTTCAGACCAGGCCTGGATTATCCATGACAGGAAAAGGGATATACTTGCCCTGTTCAATGGGGAGGAGGTAATATTTACATCCGGGTTTCCAGGCATTGACCATGAGGATTGCGAAGGGGAATACGAAGAGCTTTGGAAGAGGTATTTCTCTGCCATCGCCATAGAGAGCCGGAAGAACCCCAGGCTTCAAAGGTCGTTCATGCCCCGCCGGTACTGGAGGCACCTGCCCGAGAAACAACTGTAGGCTGCAGGGCTTGCGGACTTTTTCGGTATTAGCTGATCAAATAGAACCAATTCCTGGTATCTGCAATTCCATTCAGGTCCCGATAGCGGCCGACGGAGATGCGCCTGCAGGCGGAAACGGCTCCGGATAAGCATTTAATGACGTAAACATCGGTTTTTTAGCATTATTAACATGTTGAGAGGCCATTTTGGTTATGATATAATATGCATAGGATCCTGAGGTGTACGTGATACCTGTAAAATTGAACCTGCTATAATTGACAAGGGAGCTGGAAGTTTAGCCGCGTAGTACGGGCCGCAAGCTAATTCCGTCACGAAAGTGCGGCAGCGGAAGTACGAAATGGTTAACAGGCACCCACCTGGTAGAGGGCCAGGTGTCAATATACAGGAAACGGCACCTTGGGAGTTATTTGTTTGTTAAAACCAGAGGAGTGTTCTTCTGGTTTTCTTTTTTAATGAATAAACCAGAGGAACCGTCCCCTTGGTTTGTCAAACCAGAGGAGTGTTCTTCTGGTTTTCTTTTTTAATGAATAAACCAGCGGAACCGTCCCCCTGGTTTGCCGTCCCCCTGGTTTGCCGTCCCCCTGGTTTGCGCACATCAGCGAATGGACCTGACCATATTGTCTATGCAGGCAGCGATGCTCTTCGGATCCTCCATGAGAACATGCTTAACGCTGTCCTGGAGTTCCACGAGCTGTGACCTGGTTGACAGGTAGAAGTTGTCCATGGACAGTATGCGGTATATGCGCGCGGCCTGTCTTGCCGTATAATCGGAGTTGCCGCTTCTCACCCATTGCCGTATGGCTGCTTCCTCACCGGAAAACAGGATGGTGAGCGGGATGTTTGGGAAACTTCCTGATTCCCTTATTTCCTCAATACTTTTCTCTATCATCGAGTGTTCGGTCATCGAAGCGGCATATACTGCCGGGGAATTGTGAAATTCCGCAATGAGCTTTCCGAATTTATACTGCCCAAACTGGCGTTTGTAGGGCGAGAATAGCCGGAACAGGCCTGCCTTTGAAAGGGACATGCGCTTCCTTGCAATTTGTTCCGGGAACTTATAATCCTTCAGTTCCTTAAGGGATGAGGTCCAATGCCTGTAGTCCACCGGGATGGGGTTGAACAAAACAACGCCGGCAACCTGGTTAGGCCTCGTGCAGGCATAGTGATGTGCATATATGGATGCAAAACCGTCGGCGACAAGTATTACGGGCCTTTTTATGCGTTCGAACTTGATTATTGTATCGATAATCACGGAGACATCAGAAGCGAGTCCGGAAGCCTGGCATCCCGAGCTCCATCCGTAACCGGGCCTTTCAAAGCTGATAACCCGGGTATTTTGAATCTCGTTCTGGACCAGCCACCACTCCATGGATGAGCTTCCGAAGTTATGGAGAATGATTACTGCAGGATCTCCCTTGCCTTTTGCCCGATAGAAAAGTTTCTTTCCGCTGCTGTCCAGGAATTTGCCTTCGTCGGAGGGCTGTTTGTGCCACCTTTTATTAATCATCCGGCTGATGACTAATAAGGCGGCCAGGACAATCAGAATTCCGCCTGCACATATTAACACAATCTGTCCCATAAACGCTGCTCCTCAGTAGAAATGCTTTTTTCATCCTTCCTTATTATGCTAACATACTGATCCGGTGTCATCAATAGACGTGTCAAAAAATGGCGACAGATATGATTCGCTGTCTAAGGGCGGAGAATCTCGCGGAGCGTGTTTTCAAGAAACTCGATGCGACCTTCAAGTTCCCTTATGCGGCCCTGGAGAAGATCCTTATCATCGCTGGGTCTTTCAAACCTGCCCCCGGCATAGGTTCTCCAGTCGAACGGGAAACGCAGGCCGCTGCCAAAGATTATGGGCAGGTACGCGCAGGCCAAATTGATATCATCCTTGTAATTGGACAGGTACCTGCACCTTAAGGGAGGATTTGCCGCTGTCAGATCAAATCTTGTTTCCGACACTACCGAAGTGGCTTCAATATTCACGCGTGCCAGCAGCATATGGTTCTTGCAGGTCCTTACCACGGAAGGATAGTTGTCCACCATAATCAGGCAGTCAAATCCCCTGGGTGCGGAAGGACCGAAGACCTCCAGCCCCTTGGAAAACCTGCCGGCATCGGGATCAAACCTGTAAAGAAATGTGCTCTCATTGTCCTCCTCGCCGGATAGAAGCACATAGGCCGGCCGTCCCTTTGCTGTTGCTGCCTGAAGCCTCTTTGAAACCTTATGGGGAAACGGGGTGCTGATAGGCTTGGCGGCTTTCCCTTCCGGGTTAATGCGCCGGTTGACGAGGAGGCTTACGTCCTGTATTTCGGTAAGGAAGAAGAGATGGGTGGAAGAGCCGTCAGAACATACCGCATAATTCTCGCATCCCCTTGCAATGACCCCTTCCGCCTCGGGCATGGTGAAACTCCCGTTCTCTATGCGCTGGTAGGTAAGCAGCTGCTTTCTGTTATGACTGACTATATAGAATAAATTAACGGCATTCTTTGACTCCGAGAGTGAAACACCATAGGGCGCGCTTCCGACAATACGGCTTTCCAGTAGAACAAAGGGCTCTTTCCGTTCCTCGCAGGCTTGTATGAAGAGCAGCCTTCCTGCATAGTCGACAAATGATGCCCGTATGGTGTCATCCGGACCTAAGGATATGGAGAAGTCAGCAGTGGCGTTTTCCGAGAGCAAAAAAGGCGGTCCCCAGTGGTTGTCGCTTTCCAGCATGCTCATGAAAAGACCGTTCTTATACCATATGCAGTATGTAACGCCCATACTGTTTTTTACAACATGGCGCAGACTCTCAAAATACGGCACTTTGGACAACCCCTTAAGGATTTATCAGGCAGTTTTCCTCATATACTTATATGAATATTTATTTATGTCCCCGGCTGAATATGCCCTGCAGTAACCAAAACAACCCAAAGGCATATTATGTCAGTGTGAAGGCTAATATTTCGAATGGAGGACCGATGCAATGAGTTGCAAAGATCAAATCGTTCCCGGACTTATCTGCGGCGAAGACATATGCAAACTCCGTGAAGCCGTATGCGTCCACGTGGAAAAAGTATATGACAATTGCCGCGAGAAAGACTGTATTGAGGATGCGGTTGTTGATTTCACAGAAAATGTCCAGGACCTCATCAATAATGCGGTAAAGGTAAAAACAAAGGATGCCGAGGTGGTAGCCGTATTTGCGGACCTGGAGCCCGTGCCGTTCAAAAGAGGATTCTTCACGGTGAATGTACGCTATCAGATCAAGGTAATGGTGGAATTCTGCTACAAGGATATGAACGGGAACCTGGTTTCCTCGTGTCCCAAGGTCGGGTTTGTGGGATTTGAAAAAACCGTTATCCTCTTTGGTTCCGAGGGCAAGATCAAGATCTTCAAGAGCATGGATCCCGCGCCCAATGGGCCGCTCTTCGGCGAATCCTGCAATGAGGCCTGCGGCGGATCACTCGTTGAGCAGGATAACCTGCCCAATGTGAAGGTTGAAGTCGCGGAGCCCCTGGTTTTGAACACGAGGATCAAGAGGGTGCATCATCACCGCCATCGCCCCTGCGATGAAGAGGAGAACAATGCGGAAAGCATTGTAATTCCACAGAGGAGGGTTGTCGTCACACTGGGCTTGTTCTCCATCATCAAACTTGTCCGTCTCGTGCAGCTCCTTATCCCGGCATTCAACTTCTGCTATCCCAACAAGGAGTGCATAGCTTCCACCAACGAGGAGCCCTGTGAGATCTTCGACACCATCGAATTCCCTCTTGACCAGTTCTTCCCGCCGCAGAAATTCGATTTCCCCGACGGCGAAGAATTGGGTGAAGACGTCAAAAAGAAGCGGTAAGGGGGACAGTAAGTCCTCCTTTTCTTCTGCTTAGACCCCGGAATGCGTGAAAACCCGGTATGGTATAATTGATCGCGGGGTTCTTTTTTTTCAAAAAAGAACGATATAGATAATGAGGGATTATGCCCTTTCCATCCGCCAAAGCGTGGAAATGTACCAAGGATAAGCATGGATCCTTCCAAGGAGAGGAACGGCGAGTACATGAGAAAACTGTTGACGGGACTTATCCCCTTCGCGGTCATTCTGCTTGCATGGTTCACAGCGTCAAAGGCTGGGTCTTTTAATGATGCAGTAAACTCTGTCATGCTTGTCCTTCCCTTTGTTATAGCCGTTCTTGCCCTGTTCATGAGCATCTGGTACAAGAACAGCCGTTTCTTCTTCCTTACGGTCTTTATGCTGCTTTCCAGCATCATTCTCAAGATTGCCGTCGCTAAGGAAGCCATGCTGGTTGAGGCAGTTACCGCCATAAGTATTCTGATCCCCATAAACATGGTATGGCTTGCCTTCATCAGCGAAAGAGGAATAATCACCTGCTATGGGGCAAACAAGGCTTTACTTATCGGCATACAGCTTGCCTGGGTCCTGGTAAGCGTCCTCGGGAAATCAGAAGACCCGGCCGGCGGTTTATTGAACCCGGATCAGGCAATGAGGCTCCCGGCCCCGGCCATCATCCTCTATGTAATTGCCATCGGGTTCCTGCTGATCAATTATATTTTGAAAGGCCAGTACATATTTGTGGTATTCATCTCAATCCTGATCACCACATACATATCCCTTCATTTTGCGCATAGACCTGTCATACATGCCATATTTACCAGTTCCGTGTTTATTATGGTCGTATCGGCATTATTTGAGGTATCGTATTCCCTGGCCTTCTATGATACACTAACTGGTGTACTCTCCAGGAGGGCATTTGACCAGGAACTCGACAAGCTGGGGAGGCAATACTGCATTGCGATGGTGGACATTGACCATTTCAAGCGGGTAAACGATACGTACGGCCATGATATCGGGGATGAGGTTCTGAAGATGGTTGCCTCGATCCTCAGCAGGATATCATACCGGGCCAGGGCTTTTCGCTATGGCGGCGAGGAATTTGCCATCATCTTCCAGGGACAAAGGATATCTGAAGTCATGGCAGTGCTTGAGCGTGTGAGATTAGCGGTGGAGCAGCGTTCCTTCATTATCAGATCCGAAAACCGGCCGAAAAAGAAACCCGAGAAAATAACGGGTTCCAGCAAGGGAAGAGGCAAAATCAATATTACCGTCAGCATTGGGGTCGCCCAGAAAACCGAGAGCTTGAAGACACCGCTTGAAGTGGTCAAGAAGGCCGACGAGGCACTGTACCGTGCCAAGACCGGCGGCAGAAACCGAGTTTCAAAATAGATTTAGCGGGGTAAATCATAAAGAATGAAAGATTGAGGAAGTGACTGGCCTTGTCTGAAGCAATTTTGAACCAAATCATTGAGGCTGAGAAGGAAGCTTTGCAAATCGAAGAGGACTCCAGGAGGGAGGCCCGTGAGCTGGTTGCCAAAGCCAGGCAGGAAGCAGCGGCCATCCTTGAGAAGGGCAGGCTGGAAGGCGAAGCCCGCAGGGCTGAAATACTGAAACAGACCCGCCAGGAACTGGAGGCCGAGGCGAAATCCCGGGAGGAAGCCGTGGAGAAGGCAGCCCTGGAACTCGAGCACAGCGCTGAGCAAAAAGTTGATTCAGCAGTTCAGTATATTTTGGGAAGGATTGTGGACATAAGTGGCAGTCGTTAGGATGAACAAAATCACGATACTGGGCCTTGGGAAGGAACGGGCCCGGTTGATGGAATCTCTGATGGCGGCAGGCGTGGTCCAGATCAGTGAGAGTACAGCAGAGGAGGAAAACCCGGGAATTTCGGTACCGCAAAACCATTCCGAGCTAGTACGGCTGGACAGAATTCTTAGTGAATTATCCGCTTCACTGGAAACCCTGAGACGTTATGTCCCGGTAAAAAAACCCTTGTTCTCGACAAAGAGGGTAATCAGCCGTGAAGAATTCGAATCGGTCCTGGCATCTTCAGATGCTGTCATGGAAACGGCAAGGGAGATCAACGCCTGTGAAAGCCATATCACAGCGCTGAAAAGCGAGGAAAACCGCCAGCGCGCCCTTTTGGCGTCCCTTGATGTGTGGATGGATCTTGAATTTCCGCTGGAAATGAATAATACCCGGACTACTTCAATAGTCATGGGAACTCTCCCTGTGGGAGTTGACCCGGATGACCTTGAGAAGACCCTTGCCGATGAGGCAGGCGAGGCGTCGCTGGTACGTTCGGGCTGTGACAGGAACTTTAATTATATCCTGCTGGTCGTGCATAAAGCAAAGGAGAAGGAAGCCCTTGCCCTGCTGAAGGATAAGGGCTTCAACCGGATCGACTTCAAGGATATGCAGGGTACCCCGCGCGAAAACCGGGAAAGGATCCTGAAGTCACTTGAAGAACTGGCCAAAGAGCGTGAGGAATACGCGGGCAGGATAAAGCTGATGTCGGACAGCAGGGAAAGCATTGAAACGCTGTATGATGCCGTCCTGATGGAAAAGGAGCGGGCTGAAGCTGCCGGCAAGCTGCTCGCCACACGCTCCGTGTTTCTTTTGAAAGGGTGGCTTCCCGCCGAGATCTCCGAAAATATTAAGAACTGGCTTGAGGAAAACTTCCTGTGTACGGTGCAGATAACCGAGCCCGAACCCGACGAAGAAACGCCGGTTTTATTGCGGAACGGACCCGTCGCGGAATCCATTAAACCGGTTATCGATATGTACGGCGTGCCAAGCAGCAGGGAGATAGACCCCAGCGCGACCACCATGCTCTTTTTCATATTCTTCTTCGGTATGATTGTTGCTGACGCCGGTTACGGGCTGATCCTTGCCCTTGCCGGCGGGCTTGCCGTCAGGCTCTTCAGGATGGAGGAAGGCGCAAGGCGGTTTATGAAGCTGGTTTTCTACGCCGGCCTGGCTACCGTCTTCTGGGGAGTCATGTTCGGCGGTTATTTCGGTATAGAAGCCATGGCCCAATATGCATTGTGGTTCAACCCCAGCGGCACTGAAGGAGGAACCGAAAAGCTCATGGCATATTGCCTGCTCTTCGGTATCATACACCTTTACACAGGGCATGCCATGAAGGCGCTGAACCTGATACGGCACAATCAATGGAAGGACGCGATTATGGACGTCCTGTTCCCGGTAATCATGTTTACCGGGTTTGCCATGGTCATCCTGCCCTATGTACCCGGCATTGATCCCGATGCGGCCTCAAGGATTTCGCCCCTCGGTGTGATTGTTCTTATAGCGGGTGTCGCTCTTACCCTGGCTACAGCCGGAAGAAATAGCCCCACCATACTAGGCAAAGTATTCGGGGGACTGCCCAAGCTCTATGAGATCATCAGTTTCCTGGGCGACGCCCTTTCATATTTGCGGCTTATGGCCTTAAGCCTTTCCGGCGGTATACTTGCCGGCCTGATAAACGGCATGGTAAGCGGAGGAAGCATAATATTCAGGCTTACCGGCGGCCTGGTACTGCTGGTTGTCGGACATGCGATAAACTTTGCCATGTCAATACTGGGCGGATATGTTCATTCATGCCGTCTACAGTACCTGGAATATTTCTCCAAGTTCCTTGAGGGTGGGGGAGAACCCTTCCATCCTTTCAGTGCGAAAACGCGATACATTATGGTCAAACAGGAGGATGAAGCATTATGCAAACAAATATGACGCTGTTCTTTTCACCTACTGCATATGCCCTGCTGGGCGCGGCAATTGCCTTCTTCGTAGCGGCACTTGGATCTTCCAAGGGCGTGGGCATTGCCGGTTCGGCGGCAGCAGGCCTGGTCGCGGAGGATCCGGGCAAGTTTGCATCTGCAATGGTTTTGCAGGCCCTTCCCAGTACCCAGTCCATTTATGGCCTGGTTATAGCCATACTGATCCTGGGCAGGGTTACGCCTGATATCACCCTTGAACAGGGAACCATGCTGCTTATGGCAGGCCTTCCCGTCGGGTTTGTGGGTTATCTGTCCGGCGTCTACCAGGGCAAGGTGGCTGCTGCGGGCATAAACCTCATAGCAAAACGCCCGGAATCATTCGGCCATGCCATGATTTTCGCCATCAACGTTGAGCTGTTTGCCATCTTCAGCTTTGCGGCATCCTTCTTCATTCTTGGGAAAGTACCTGCATAAGCTGCGGCAGCGGGAATACGCCGGGAAAGAAAACCGGCGGATTCGATCAGATGCCTGGGCATATGAATCACCAGGCGGTTGACAAAGGGGTATTCAGATGACTGGAATCGACAGGATCAAAGCCAAAATCCTTGATGATGCAAAGGAAATCGCCGAGGAGAACCTGAACCGGGCGAGGCAGGAAGCTGAAAGAATAATCGCCGAGGCCAAAAGCAAGGCAAACGAGGAGACTGAAAAAGCCGGACAGGCCGCAATGGCGGAAGCCGCAAACCTGAGGAAAACAGCGGATGCGGTATCCAGCCTGGAGGAAAGGAAACGCATGCTCAAGGTACGGCAGGACATGGTGGATGCGGCGTTCAGGGCTGCTTTTGAAAAAACGCTGAAACTGCCGGCGGAAGAGTATGGCGGCATTATCAGGCGTTTCATCCTTGAATCGGCACGTGATGGAGAGGGTGAAATACTTTTCAATGAAACCGACAGGTCAAGGCTGGGCGAGAAGTATGTAAAGGAAATTAACGAGGTCCTCAAAGCGGAAGGCAGAAAAGCGGTCCTGAGGCTTTCCGGGCAAACGATCCCCAACCGGGGCGGGTTTGTGCTGAAATATGGCGATCTGGAGATCAACTGCACCCTTGAAATCATCTTCAATATGTTAAGGCCAAGGTTGGAGGCCGAGGTCGCCTCGATCCTGTTCGGAGCATGAACCATATTGATAAGGAGCAAGGTATGGCACGGATTTTGGAAGAGGATTACGCATATGCCACGGCGCGGATACGCGCCATGGAAAACAGGCTGATCACTCCCCAGCAGTACCAGCGGATGCTGGACGCGGCAAGCGCCGAAGAAATTGTGAAGATGCTGGTGGAACAGGGTTACGGGATGGGTGATACCGACATCTCCCGGCCGGTGGTTCATACATCGGAGAAGCTGCTTTCCGATGAGATGGAGAAAGCCTATGCACTGGTGCGGGAACTGGTACCGCATCCTGAGGTGCTCAGCCTGTTCATGCGCCGCAACGATTACCTCAACGCGAAACTGATACTTAAAGCCAGTTTCCTGGGCATTGACGATCCAGGGGTTTATGCCGATTCGGGAACCATTGATCCGGCCAGGCTCCGCAGCATGATTACAGACAGGAACCTGGCGGAACTTCCCGGGATTTTCGGAAAGGCCATCCTTGAAAGCATAGATTCATATGGCCGTTCCGGCGATCCCCAGGTGATCGACTTCATCCTTGACAGGGCCATGTATGAAAACATGGAGGAGGATGCAAAGGAGATCGGGGTTCCCTATATCAGCGAACTTGCAGGATTGATCCATGATCTGGCCAATATCAGGATTTTTATCCGCGCGAAGCTGCTTAACAAGACCAGGGATTTCCTGGAGCGGGCTCTTCTTAAGGGAAGCAGGATAGACAGGAAGCTTTACCTGGATCTTTCAGACAAGCCGCTGGATCAGCTTTTTGAGGCTTTGCGGTTTACCGCTCTGTCCGGTCTTGCCTCAAGGCTGTCAGAGGCCTTCAAGAACGGGGACGGTATCTCCGGCATGGAGAAAATCCTTGACGAGCACTTTATAAGCTTCATAAAAAGAACCAGGTATATCGCCATGGGTGTGGAGCCGGTTATTGCCTGGCTGTTTTACAAAGAGGCGGAGATCAGGAATGTCAGGCTTATACTCACCGGCAAGATCAATGGCATTTCCGGCAAAATAATTGGTGAGAGGCTGAGGGCATATGCGTAAGGTTGGAGTTATCGGTGAAAGGGACAGTGTTTTGGGGTTTAAGGCCGTAGGATTCGACGTGTATCCGGTGGTTTCCCGGGAAGAGGCCTCCGAAAGGCTGACCGAGCTGGCCGATAACGGGTATGCCGTTATATATATAACCGAGCAGATTGCCGCGTTGATAACTGAGGATATCGAGCGTTACCGCTTCAGCCGTTTTCCCGCGATAGTGCCCATCCCCGGAAGCACGGGCTCCCTGGGTATCGGCATGAGTTCAGTCAAAAAGAGCGTGGAAAAGGCTGTCGGCGCGGATATCCTTTTCAATGACTAAAGTTTGTGGCGTTAGCCGGGCAGCAGCCGGGCAAATCCCTGGCTCCGGCAGGATGCGAAAGGTATTGAAAGCGAGGGATAGCATTGAACGAGGGCAGAATAGTGAAGGTTTCAGGACCGCTGGTAATAGCAGAGGGCATGCGGAACAGCAATATGTTCGACGTGGTGCGTGTCGGAAATGAGAATCTGATCGGCGAGATCCTGGAAATTCATGAAGACAGGGCCTCCATCCAGGTTTATGAGGAAACATCGGGTCTGGGACCCGGGGCTCCCGTGGTTTCCACCATGGCGCCCCTAAGCGTGGAGCTGGGGCCGGGCCTGATCGAGAATCTCTTTGACGGAATACAAAGGCCCCTGGAAGCAATGCGCCTGAAAACAGGGGACAATATCACGAGGGGTATTTCCGTTCCCGCCCTGGACCGGGCAAAGAAATGGCACTTCGTTCCCCGGGCAAAGGCCGGAGACCATGTACAGGCCGGCGATATTATCGGCGTAGTGCAGGAGAACGAGGTGTTCGAGCACAGGATCATGGTGCCCGTCGGGATAGAAGGAACCCTTACGGAGATATTGGAAGGCGAGTATACCATCGAGGATACCATAGCCCGGGTTGAAGCAAAAACCGATTCCGGAACCAGGGTCCATGACCTCACAATGATGCAGAAATGGCCTGTGCGCAAGGCTCGTCCATATAAGGAGAAGATGTCTCCCGACGAACTCCTCATAACCGGTCAGCGCATCATCGACACCCTGTTCCCGATTGCCCTGGGCGGCGTTGCAGCAATACCCGGCCCCTTCGGAAGCGGAAAGACCGTTGTGCAGCACCAGTTGGCAAAATGGGCCGCCGCCGACATAGTGGTCTATATCGGCTGCGGTGAGCGCGGCAACGAGATGACCGACGTTCTGATGGAGTTCCCGGAGCTTAAGGATCCCAGGACAGGCAAATCCCTCATGAAGAGGACAGTCCTTATTGCCAATACCTCGGACATGCCTGTTGCCGCCCGCGAGGCGTCCATCTACACAGGTATTACCATAGCCGAGTATTTCAGGGATATGGGCTATAATGTAGCGCTGATGGCCGACTCCACCTCCCGCTGGGCTGAGGCCCTCCGCGAGATGTCGGGGCGCCTGGAGGAAATGCCCGGTGAGGAAGGCTATCCGGCATACCTTTCTACCCGTCTTGCCCAGTTCTATGAACGTGCCGGAAAGGTTAAAGCATTATGCTCCGGGGAGCGTATCGGTTCACTGAGCGCCATCGGAGCGGTTTCGCCGCCCGGCGGCGACCTCTCGGAACCTGTGGCCCAGGCAACCCTGAGAATTGTAAAGGTCTTCTGGGGACTTGACTACAACCTGTCTTACAGGAGGCATTTCCCGGCCATCAACTGGCTTATCAGCTACTCCCTCTATGAAGAAAAGCTGAGGGACTGGTTCACTGAAAACGTGTCCAGGGATTGGGTCAGGCTTACCGGTGATATGATGCGAATCCTCCAGGAGGAGGCAGAGCTCCAGGAAATAGTCCAGCTGGTGGGCGTGGATGCCCTGTCGCCCATCGACAGGGTGACCCTTGAGGCCGCCAGGTCCATAAGGGAGGACTATCTGCAGCAGGATGCCTTCAACGAGGTTGATACATATTCAACCCTTAACAAGCAATACCGTATGCTCAGGCTGATTATGAGCTTCTATTACAGGGCCCGGGACGCTGTAAAGGCCGGTGCGGGAATTGACGAGATATTCAGCCTCCCGGTCAGGGAGAGGATCGGCAGGGCCAAATTCGTTCCTGAAGAGAAGGTCAGCCAGGTCTACGACGAGATGGAGAAGGACCTGGAGGCCCAGATGGATGCGCTTACGGCAAAGGAGGATAGCTGATATGCTTAAGGAATATCGTTCCATTGCGGAGGTTGCCGGCCCTCTGATGCTGGTAAGAAATGTTGAGGGCGTCACCTATAACGAGTTGGGAGAGATAGAACTGGCCGACGGAGAGATCAGGCGCTGCAAGGTGCTTGAGGTTGATGGCAGCAACGCGCTGGTCCAGCTTTTTGAAAGCGCTACGGGCATCAACGTGGCTACCAGCAAGGTGCGTTTCCTGGGAAGAGGCCTTGAACTTGCCGTATCCCCAGACATACTGGGGCGTGTTTTCGACGGATTGGGCAATCCAATCGACGGCGGCCCCCAGATCATCCCGGAGAAGAGGCTGGATATAAACGGGCTACCCATGAACCCGGCAGCCCGCGACTACCCCAATGAGTTCATCCAGACCGGCGTTTCGGCCATCGACGGCCTGAACACCCTGGTTAGGGGACAGAAACTGCCCATATTCTCGGGATCGGGTCTCCCACATGCCCAACTGGCTGCCCAGATCGCACGCCAGGCGAAGGTACTGGGCGCCGATGAGAAATTCGCCGTTGTCTTCGCGGCCGTGGGTATAACCTTTGAAGAAGCCGATTTCTTCATTTCCGACTTTAAAAAGACAGGAGCCATCGACCGTGCTGTATTGTTCATGAACCTGGCCAACGACCCTGCCGTTGAGCGTATAGCGACGCCCAGGATGGCCCTCACGGCAGCAGAGTACCTGGCCTTTGACCTGGATATGCATGTACTTGTAATCATCACCGATATAACCAACTACGCCGAAGCCCTCCGCGAGGTGTCGGCAGCACGAAAGGAAGTGCCGGGACGCCGTGGCTATCCGGGCTACCTGTACACCGACCTGGCAACCCTTTACGAGAGGGCAGGCCGGAAACGGGACAAAAAAGGCTCCATCACCCTTATTCCAATACTGACAATGCCGGAAGACGACAAGACCCATCCTATTCCCGACCTTACCGGTTACATAACCGAAGGCCAGATCATCCTGAGCCGTGAACTGCATAAAAAGGGCGTTACCCCGCCCATCGACGTCCTCCCCTCCCTGTCCCGACTGAAGGACAAGGGTATTGGGTCAGGAAAGACCCGCGAGGACCATGCCAACACCATGAACCAGCTGTTTTCAGCGTATGCACGGGGCAAGGAGGCCAAGGAACTGGCATCCATCCTGGGTGAGGCAGCCCTGACCGATGTTGACAAACTGTATGCGAAGTTTGCCGATGAATTTGAAAAGCGTTATGTATCACAGGGCTACAATACCGACAGGTCCATCATCGAAACCCTGGAGCTTGGATGGGAGCTTCTCGACATCCTTCCCGTTTCCGAGCTGAAGCGCATAAAGACCGACTACATCAAGAAATATCATCCCAGGAAGGATGAATTGCAGGATATGGAGTGGTAGGCAAATGGCCAGGCTCAATGTAAACCCTACCCGTATGGTGCTTACGGGTTTGAAAAGAAGGCTCAAAACGGCCAGGCGCGGACATAAGCTCTTAAAGGACAAGCGTGACGAGCTTATGAAGAAGTTCCTGGAGATTGTCCGGGAGAACCGAAAGGAACGGGAGATAGCAGAAAAGCTATTGATGGATGTGCACTCCCGGTTCATAATGGCCCGGGCGCTGATGAGCAGCGAGATGCTGGAAGAAGCCCTCATGTTCCCCAAGCGGAAGGTATCGCTGGAAACCTCCACACGGAACATCATGAGCGTGCATGTTCCGGTGCTTGAGTTCACCACTGAGGAAGCCGGGGAAGGTGATATCTTTCCCTATGGATTCGCCAATACATCCGGGGAACTGGACGGGGCCATCCAGGCGCTTTCCGAGGCGCTGCCCCACATGCTCAGGCTGGCGGAGCTTGAAAAGTCTGCCCAGCTTCTGTCCGATGAAATAGAGAAGACCAGGCGGCGTGTCAATGCCCTGGAATACGTTCTGATACCCAACCTCGAAGAGACTATCAAATACATAGTCATGAAGCTTGACGAGAATGAGCGCGGAAACCTGACACGGCTGATGAAGGTCAAGGATATGATGCTGGAGCAGGCGCATCATTATAAGGAAAGATATGATAACTGATAAAAAGCCCCGGATGCCGCGACGGCGTTCCGGGGCTTTTGGTTAATCCGAAATGCTTCATAATTCGCTTGGGGCTACCAGGAGTTCCACATTGTTGGCTTTCAGTGTGGCCTCCATTTCAGGATCGTCAAGCGGCTCATCCACGATAATGGTGTCTAGTTGGTCAAAGCTTGCAAATAGCCGGACTGAATCTATCGAGAATTTGTATTTCTCGGTAAGCAGGATGACCTTTTCCGATGATTCTATCAATGCCGCCTTCAAATTGGCCTGCTCGGCGGTGACGCAGGCAAGTCCCTTGTTTGGCCTGATTCCCGTGGTTGATAGGAAGAGTATGGGAAAACGGTGCTGACGGACAAAGTGTTCGGTGTCGGATCCCACCAGCGCCTCCTGCCGGCCTTCCAGCATACCGCATGCAAGATATGTAACAACCTTGGAGAATGCCAGTACATTGGCGACCGAGATGGAATTGGTATAGACACAGATATCATCACGGCTGGTGATTTCCATCGCAAGGGCTTTTGTGGAAATGCCGGAATCCAGGAAGATGGTCGCGTTCTTGGGAATAAGGGATGCGGCTACCTTGGCCACGCGCCTCTTCCCCTCAGAGATCTCCAGGTTCTTCACGATTGCAGGAGGAATGTATTTTACATATCCATGGCTGCGCTCAATGTAGCCGTTCTTCTCAAGGAAAGCCAGATCGCGCCTGATGGTGGCCGGCGACTGGTCGATCATACTGATCAGCTTTGATACCGGTACAATGTTTTCGCTCATCAAATAATTGATAATAAACTGCCGTCGCTCATATTTACTCATGCTTTTCCTCCCGCATGATCTACACGGCGGCACAACCTTGGGCCATGCCCCCTGCGCAATCATGTTCTCCTTTCCGATAATATATTAGAACAGCTAAAACCATGCACATGCAATCGGATATTCTAATATACCAGTATTGATTTTTGATTATATTATTAGATTATAAATCAAAAAAGTCAATGTTGTAATGATTTTTATGTGGGAAACTATCACTTCTTTCGCAAAGGTATTTCCTCATCCGGCCGGTCCGGATAACCCTGCATTTATGAAATGAATTGCTTAAGCATGTTTGAAGTGTCATAACCTCAAATGGCCCGCATCATTCCCGGTGAGGCTTTGGCATAATATGTTCAATAAGCCTTCTAATATCATTATATCATAATTCAATCAATATGCAATCATTTTATACTCAGAGCATGATGTGCATTAGGGGAATTCCCGTATCAAGTTGCTTAACGGAAACCTGCCGTACAGATCCGGGGCCCAAATGGCTGCAGCCGGCCGGCCGGAAACCGGGAAGGTTTATGTCCGAACACGGTATTGCAGGCACAGCGCAGGGTGCATGGCCGGTTCCGGTATACGGGCGGAAACCGGCTTCAGGAGCGGAATTGAGTCGCAAGGTAAAAGGTTGGTTTATGGCCTGTTCCTGGCTGATTTAAACCGAGTCGGACTGTTGGATGGCGCCGGGCTGAAGTAACAGTGTCCTGGATAAAGCAGCGATTCCAGCCTCTGGATTCTCTGTGGGTTAGTGTTCTATAACCCTAATTTTCTGGTAAACAGCGGCATAAAAACTGTATAAAATGTATGTAACTGATTAATTATTTACAATAATTAATCATTAACTGCTCGAAGTGAACAAAAATATGCGCATAATATGATAATTTTATTGACTTTTTTGAATCACCGGAGTATAATGAACTCGACGAATCGCTGTGTATCAGCAAACGGAAAGGGAAAAATACCCATGGCAAAAATGTTTGCAAAGCCCCTGAAATTCCCTTTATTCCGCAGTCTTATCGAGTTTGGCATAAAAATGGCTGTTCCTAATCAAATGATTTTTGCGGCAAGGGCGCAGCTTATATGATCTGAGCGGTCATGCACAAATATGATTATTATATTATCATTATTTGATTATTTGGTCGGGAGGTATAATCTATGCGCATGATGAAAGCACTGGTACATGAGAAGGCAGGGCGCCCGAATGCAAGCATTAAGATGGTTCCTTATCCAACCTGCGGAGACGATGAGGTAATAATAAAGGTTATGGCTTGCGGCATATGCAAATGGGCAGAAATCAGCCATGATACCGTCGGAGGAGGGGGGACTCTGGCCAGGTATCCCGTGATCACCGGGCATGAGTTCGCGGGCATCATCGAAGAGGTAGGCAAAAATGTCAAGGATCTCAAGCCCGGTGATCGTGTTACAGCCGACAATGCGATTCCATGCGGATACTGCTGGTATTGCAAAAACGGGAAACCGCTTTACTGCGAAAATTTCGGGTCCCACGGACATAACAGGAACGGCGGTTTTGCACAATACATGAGCATAATTGCAAAAAACGTAGTAAAGATACCCGATAACCTGTCCTTTGACGAAGCTACGCTTGCCGAACCGGTGGCATGTGCCGTGGAAGCACTGGACCGGGCAGATGTCAAGCCCGGCGAAGAAGTGATCGTCAGCGGTATGGGTCCTCATGGAATAATACTTGCACAGCTTTTCCACCACTCAAACGCACAGCGCTGCGTTGCCATAGGACTTGTTGAATCACGTCTCAGGAAACTTGAAAGCTACGGCATTACCACAGTTCTCGCAGAACGCAGCGATTGCTCAGTCCACGAAGCCCAGTTGGAAAAGATGTTCCCCAACGGAGTGGATATAATTGTAGATACCTCGGGTTCATGGCCGATGGTTCAGAGCCTTATAAAATTCCTCCGCAAGGGCGGCCGCTTCATTCAGTATGGAAGCTATCATTCACAGATACAGATCGAAAATCCGGCAAAATTCCTGAACGATCTACACTACAACAACCAGCAATATATCGGTGTAAGCTGCCAGGTAAACAATTTCCCGCGTGCAGTCGAGTATATGGGAACCGGGAAATGCAAAGTTGACATGCTGGTCACACACACCTTTGACCTTGACGATTACTTCCTGGCTCTTGACACCAACAAAACCGACAAATCCACGTTGAAGGTAGTTATTCATCCCAATGGCAAACCTGAGGGCTGATTGCCGTATATGGCCGACGGGGCCTGTCAATGTGTCATCAATCGCCATAATGAGGGGCTCTGTTAACTTAGTATGAAAGAAATGAGGCCTGAAAGGCTTCTGGTAGGTTTAAAAAAAGAAAAAACCTACAAATGGAAACGACTAAGTGTAAAATAGCACGAAAAAAAGAGACGTGCAAGCCTTGAAAAAATAATT
>JAAXZX010000112.1 GCA_012719645.1 Clostridiaceae bacterium | reverse complement strand
TCGTTGTTTATGATCTTGAATGCGCGGTAGATCTGCTCCAGAAGGATGATTCGGGCCAACTGGTGGGGAAATGTCATGTCCGACATGGAAAGCAGGCTGTCTGCCTCCGAAAGAATGGATTTGTCAAGACCGTCTGATCCGCCGATGATAAAGGATATGTCGCTCTTACCTCGGATCATGAGATTCTCCAGGTACCGGGCGAACCCCACGGAATCATACTTTTTCCCTTCAATGGCCAGGGCTGTGACATGGCTGTTGGCAGGCAACGCTTTCCTGATCCGGTCCGCCTCCTTTTCCAGGTTGATATCTTCGTCCACTTCAGTTATTTTCAGCTTGCAAAAACGCGAGAGGCGCTTTGAGTATTCCTTCTGAGCGCCTCTTAAGTAGTCTTCCTTCAGTTTCCCGACAGCGATAATATGAATGTTCATGGTACACCGATCCACCGTCCGACGTTATATGCAGATCATTTTGCTTACCCGGTCGCGGTAAGCTACATCCAGAAAAACATCCTTGTCAGGATAGATTTTTTTCTCAAGCAGTGCATTGCAGACCGTCTGGTAGGCCAATTCCGGATAATTGTTCTCCTTGCTGAGATGCCCAAGCAGGAAGTATTTTGTGCCTTTTTCGGCCAGATGTGCGACCACTTTCCCGGTAAGGTCGTTGCACAGGTGCCCGAAATCGCCCATAATCCGTTTCTTAAGAGGCCATGGGTACCTTCCGGTTACCAGCATTTCCAGGTCATGGTTGGATTCCAGCAGAATAACGTGGCTCTCCTCCAGCCATCCGACCAGTTCATCATTTACATGACCGATGTCCGTCGCTATGGTTATCTTCTTGCAGTCTACAAAGAAATTGTAACCCACAGGACATGCCGCGTCATGGGGTATAGGAAAGGACACGATATAAATATCCCCGATACGGAACGGCTTGCAAACCTGGGTAACACGTATATGTTCGGGTTTGAGCTTCCCCAGGAAGGGCCTCATGGCGTCCCATGTCCGGCTGTTTGCGTAAATGGGTATCTTATGCCTCCTGGAAAGGATCCCTGCGCCAACGATATGATCATTGTGCTCATGGGTAATGATAATTGCCGAAATCGACTTTATTGATTCTCCGATCTGCTCCAGGGCTTCCTCTATGCGTTTTCCGCTTACGCCGGCATCCACGAGGACCGACGTTTCCCCTGATGATATGAATATGCAATTGCCGCTCGAACCGCTGAACAGGCTGCAAACCTTGACCATTAACCAACCACCTTATGTTCCGTCGCTGTCTGATACTCTCCTGATGTCCGCACCGAGGCTGTTCAGTTTTTCCACCATGCGCTCATAGCCTCTGTCAATATAACTGACATTGGATACCTCGGTGATACCTTCGGCAACGCATCCGGCCAGCACACAGGCAGCACCCGCCCGCAGATCCAATGCCTTGACCGGCGCTCCTGTCAGTTTCGAGCCGCCCTCTATGACAGCCATTCTGCCCTCGACCCTTGCTTTTGCACCCATCCTCTTCAATTCGTCAATATATTGGAAACGGTTATCGAAAATACTCTCAGTGATTGTGCTTATCCCGTCGGCCTGCAGGAGCAGCACTGCCGCCGGAGGCTGCAGGTCGGTCGGAAAACCGGGATAAGGAAGGGTCTTGATATTGGCCCTTGTAAGGCGGTCTTTCGCCCATACTCGTATGCTGTCGTCATACTCCTGGATCTTTACATTCATCTCCACAAGCTTGGCGGACAGGGATTCCATATGCTTGGGAATCACGTTTTTCACAAGCACATCGCCCCTGGTTGCCGCTGCTGCGATCATGTAGGTGCCGGCCTCTATCATGTCCGGGATGATGCAGTGAACAACATTGCCCTTGAGTTCCCTGACACCCCTTATACGGATGATGTCGGTTCCGGCTCCCTTGATGTCAGCGCCCATGGCGTTCAGGAAGTTTGCGATATCGACAATATGTGGCTCCTTGGCAGCGTTTTCAATGGTGGTGATACCTTCAGCCTTAACCGCCGCAAGCATGATATTTACGGTGGCGCCAACACTGACAACGTCAAGATAGATATTTGCTCCTGTAAGCTTGTTGGCAGTTAGCTTTATATGCCCGTGTTCAATCTCAACCTTTGCGCCAAGGGCCTCAAACCCCTTGATATGCTGATCGATGGGCCTCGACCCGAAATTGCAGCCGCCGGGGAAGGTGACAACAGCCTTTTTGAACCTTCCCAGGAGCGCGCCCATTAAATAATAGGAGCCCCGGAAACGGTGCATATCCTCACCGGTGGCTGTATAGGACGATACATTGGTTGCGTCCACCCTCAGGGTATTTTCGTCTATATCTATAAACCGTGCCCCGAGGGATTCCATTATTCTTCTCAGAATCGCTATGTCAAGTATGTTCGGAATATTCTCAACGGTACAAACATCGCTCAATAAAAGAGCGGCCGGCAGAATGCCCAATGCAGCATTCTTTGCCCCGCTTATCGTCACTTCACCCTTTAAGCGTCTTTGCCCGCGGATAAGCAGTTTATCCACATAAACACCAACCTTCTGGTTTTCTTCTGTTGTGGCTCAGCATGCGCTGTTTTCCTCAGGTGACGGAAATCCAAAACCGTCCATGTACCTGAATTGTCAAAAATATTATAACATTATGGCAGCAGATCATCAAACCATATTATGTATTCCTATGTGTTTCCAATTGCTGCCTCTTCCCCCGTATAGGCGTTATAAAACAGTTCTGAGCCGTCCGAGAAGCGGATCCGCCATACGGGACTGTCGTACAGTTCACCTTCATTTATTCTCTTGTATCCGAAACATATGTCGGTAATCACCGAATTCTCACGAATCTTGGCCAGCGCCAGAATATGCCACGCTGAAAGTATCTCGCTTTCCGCCAGGGTATGGTTAACCTCTCCGGGCACGATGGCTGCGCACTCAATGCCGCCTGAAGAAACAATAAAATCGGCGTATACGTCAAAAAGCAGCTGCCCCATATATTTCTTAACATACCTTACATGCAGCCGTCCGTCCTGTTCCTGCCATACATCTGGGACATAATCCTTCTGCTTCATGCCCAGGCCCTTTAGTACTTTCATCAGTTCCGCTGAGACTGCTCTGCTATCCCCGATATCCAAACCGGTATCAGGGGAACTGTCTTTGAACACAATGATATTATTGCCAATTTCCAGTACTTTCCCGTCATTGCGCCATACTTTTTCCCCGGTACCGGCATCTGCCGCGTCATGGCCCAGAAAATAATCCACAACACTGGTCTCATCAATGCTCGTGTCGCTGTATACAACGCTTCCGGAATCCGCGCTGTAGGATGGGACCTTGCATTCTATCCTGATATTCCTGGATTCAAGCAGATTCTCCACATGCTTTATGTAGTCCGCTCCCGGCCTGCTGCGGGATTCGTTCCAGAGAATGCTGGAGAGCAGGAAGATATTCAGGATGGCGAACAGGAAGATAAGTATGGATTTTGCTTTGGACCACTCCATGTCAATCCTCCTTCTCCCCGACAGGTATCCGGTATGCTGCATGATCTGTCCTAACAAGCCAGCATGGACGGAGACGTTCTTCCGATTCTACGTCAACAAACAGGTGGTAACCCATCTTTACGCTTTGGAATTTCTCAAGCTTTAAGATTGTGGGATTGCTGGAATATATATTATTCAGCAAATCAATAAAGGACACGCTGTAATCCCGGAAATCATGATTGCCGTGAAACTCCCTGACAACCCAGGTACATTCCAGGACTCTTTCAGCCGAAGCCTTGATCCTGATGGCAGGCGCAGTTAAAAACATGTCGTTTTCAACATTCGATAAATAGATATCCAACCCGTCCATTTGATATCCGAAGGTAAAGGTAAAAGTATGTCCCTCCTGATTAATGTCCTTCAGCACAATATCTGCTTCCCCTATCAGGTCCTTCCTGAGTTCGATAAATGAGATTGCGTGGATAAATGCCGACTTCGCGTCGATACTGTCGGTCTTTTGCTCGTCAGGAAGGTATTTGTATTCCAGCACGCCCCGGGAATTCAATTGATAGACATTTTCGAGGTCTGAGAACACAACTGTGTTTTCTGTTTTGTCGCGCATAGCAAGAAAACTGTCCTTCTGTTCTAAAAGAATGCTTTCCTGGATACTGTTCAAGTCATCGCTTTCAGGATCGAGGGCCAGCGCTTCTGGTATCGCGGCTTCAATGGCCTGCATTGACTGGCTTAAGTCAGAATCCATGGCATATATGGGCATATCCTCATAGGAGGGGTCGGCAAAATCGGGAAATGTCTCGCCAATGGCGCTCATGGGCATGATCTCGGCCTGGCTGCGCATCTCGGCCGGCAGCCCGTTGTAATACGCTTTAGGCCGCATATTTTCCTTTATTTCGATATGATACATATAGACGCTGCTTTCATCATAGACGTAAAGCGTGTTGACGGTAACATTTACATTCTCCTGGGGGAGTATGATCATGCTTTTTATTCCATTGAAGCTGGGGCTGCCTGATTTAAGCCCGGCAAGCCAGAGCAGCATGCTGTTTGGATATCTGGCGGCGAAATCTATCCTTATGGACGATACATCCCTAAGACTTGACCACATATTTGCCGGGTATATACGACGTGGCTTTGTCTTTAATATCACGGGAAGATAGTTCTGCCTGATATCGTCCCATATGACCTGAAAGCCCGGATGCCGGTCAGTCAGCATCCATTGGTTGAAAGAATTAACGTATACAACGATCTGCTCAGGATTAAAGTAGTAATCCTTAACCTGTTCAACATTCACGTACTCGTTTCCGTTGTCAGCAAAAATAGACTCCAATAAAAAAGCAAAAGGAAACCCCTGAGTTTGATTCCAGAGGATTCCTATCTGCACCATACTTAAAACCATGAGCAGGGCTAACAAGCCGGACTTCAGGCGTTCCTTCTTCTGCCTCTTCATCATTAATTCCTTGCTTTACTTGACCTTGAGCGCATCCAGAACGCTGTCAAGATTAATAGGCACGGGTATAATGACCGTCTTCTTCGCAGTAATCAGCTTGTCCGTAATCTGCAAATTCACGCCTGGAATAAGATTGTCCGCATCTTCTTTCCTGAATGCTATTATTCTGATTTCATTCACCTTGTCCGATCCCAGATAGAGAAGATCGGTACGGGAAACAAAGGCAACACCGCTAACTTCAATGACATTGGATCCATCCGCACAAACCAGCGGGATGTATACTCCGTCGGCATTGATGAACAGCATAACTATGAGAGGGCTGCCGTTTTCCGAATCCTGCTTTACAGTACCCGTAAGAACATAATTCAAAGGATTGTTGACAGGATCTTTTTGGTTCCACTTGATATTGACGAGGAAGTTCTCGGTGGTTTCCGCAGCCGGGTCCAGATAATCGAGGATGTACTTCTCGTAGCCAAAGCTCTCCTCTTCTTCCTCAGGGATGTTGGCTTCTGTGCCTGGGGAAGCCTGGGGAGGAATGCTGTTCTGTAAGTCTGACGCAGCCGCAGCGTCTGGCGACGTGCTTGCTGTATCTATGCTTGCAATCGTGCCGGGTTTATACACGGACGAAACTTTATCATTTGTAAGACCTGTATTGGGAGCGGTTGTGCCATCGTCTGTTGCTGCGTACGCTGAAACAGAGGCTAATATTAGCCCAAGCAGCAGCACCAACAGAAATACGATTTTCCTGGCCATCTTAAATCCTCCACACAAGTCCCGATTTTGTGGGTAAACAATATTATACGGGCGACAATGCCCCGTTTATACAATTATAGTATACATCAATTCTTATTACAAATCCATTACATCGGATTTAAGATGACATTACCGGTATAAAATGCCTAAACCGCCGCGCTGGTCTTCTTTACAGGCAACTCTATGAATACCTGTGTGCCCCGGCCTATTCTGCTTTTTGCGGTAATATTTCCCCCATGCAGAACAGCGATCTCCTTGGCTATGGCAAGGCCCAGCCCGGTTCCTCCCATCTGCCTGGACCGGGCTTTGTCAACCCGGTAAAACCGTTCAAATATTCTTTCCACGTCCTGTTCAGGTATTCCGATCCCGTTATCCTCCACGATGATAATAACCTTATCCCTTTCACTGTAACAGTTGACCGTGATCTTGCCCTTTTCAGGAGTATATTTTATGGCGTTGCCTATAACATTGACCAGAAGCTGGTCCAGCCTGTACCTGTCCCCGCTGATTAACGGTATGCCCGGCCTTATATTATACCTGAGATCCTGCTCTTTTTGTTCCGCTTCCCTTCTCAGGCGCTCCACGCATGAAGCAACCAGATCCCCTGCCGAAATGTCTTCCATGTTCAGTCTGATGCCGCTGTCGTGCTGGGAAAGGATAAGCAGATCCCTGACAAGGCGGGCCATGCGGTCGGTCTCGTCATTGATAACCCTGAGGAAATGCTCTGTTGTGGCAGGATCCCCAAGGGCTCCGTCCAGCAGGGTTTCGGTGTAACTTTTTACCGAGGTGAGGGGTGTTCTCAATTCGTGGGATACGTTGGCGACAAACTCCCGCCTCATGTTGTCCAGCTTCTGCTCTTCAGTGATATCCTGGATAACGGTTACAAGACCCTCTATGTTGTCCTGGTCATCTGTAATGGCGGCAAACTGCAGCTTCAAATACCTGCCGCCAAACTCCACCCTGTGCTGGACGCCGTTAAGGCACTGCCTGCCATTTTCATCCTGGCCTTCCTCAGGAGGCGTGATGTTAAAGGCTTTTAAAAAGGTGTCCAGGTTAAGGTTCAGGACCATATTGCCCAGCATGTCCCTTGCGGCGTCGTTGATATGCACCACGCCGCCGTTGTTGTCAAAGGCTACAACGCCGTCGGTCATGTTTTTCATGATGGTTTCTATCTTCTTTTTCTCACTGGTGATCTCCGCCAGGGTATCCCTCAGCTTGGAAGACATGAAATTGAAGGTTTTCGCCAGTTTACCGATCTCATCGTTGGATTCGATGTCCAGCTTCTGCCCAAAGTCGCCCCTGGAAATCTTCTCGGCTTTCTGCATGATGTTTGATATGGGCCTGGTAATGGTCCTTGCCATCATGTACCCTATGCCGAGAGCTGCGAGAATGGAAACAAGCATTCCCCAGATGATGACGCCGTTGAGTTCTCCGATTACATTCAGCGCCCTTTGGCGGTCATACTTGAAAAACAGTATATAATCGCCGTCTTTCAGAGTCTGGACCCTTACATAGTCATAGTAGTCCCCCAGCTTCGACCTGGTAAAGCTCCTGTTTTGTGAAACAGCTGTGTTGCCGCTTTTGGTCAACGCGGCAAGAAGATTTTCCGATTTATAGATCTCGTTTCTGAATCCGACCTTGTCCTTCTGATAGTACTGATCGGATGAATACATGATCACTTCATCGCTCTTGCGAATAATGGTAAAGCTTTTGTCCAGGCCGCGGATGAGGCCGGATATGCGAGGGTCGTTTATAAGCTTGTATTCCAGGTCCTCATAGCTCGTGTTTTCATTTATGGATAATTCTTCGTAATTACGCTCGATGCCTTCCCTGAAATCGGCATAAAAAATATTCCCAAGCTGGAAATTGAGAAAAACCCATATTACACTCATGAGTATGAGTGTTGTAGAAACCAGTATTGCGACAAGGCGCCATTGGATGCTCCGGAAAAAGATGATTCTTCTATATCGCTTCTTCTTCATGGCCACGTTTACAGGGCAGGATTGAAGTAGTAGCCCACACCTCGCTTTGTAAGGATGTATTCGGGTTTGCCCGGGTCCTTCTCCAGCTTTTCTCTGAGCCTTCTCACAGTTACATCAACTGTGCGCACATCACCAAAATACTCATAACCCCATACTTTCTCCAGCAGGTTCTCACGGGTAAACACCTGTCCCTTTTGCATAGCCAGAAACCTGACCAGTTCAAACTCACGGAGAGTCAGTTCTATAACTGTTTCGCCCCTCTTTACCTCATACCTGTTGATGTTGATCTCCAGGTCGGCAATCTTTATGACCTCATCGGTCCGGCCAGGGGCGGCTTCATCAATTACCCTTCGTAAATTTGCCTTAACCCTTGCCATCAGTTCCCTCGGGCTGAATGGTTTTGTTATGTAATCATCGGCTCCCAGCTCAAGTCCCAGGACCTTGTCCACTTCCTCTTCCCTGGCTGTCAGCATGAGAATGGGAGTCTGCATGGTCTGCCTTAGCTTTCTGCATACAGTGAAACCATCCATCTCGGGAAGCATGATATCCAGTATAATCAGATCGGGCTTTTCTCTCTCGGCTATCTCGATTGCCTGTCTTCCGTCATATGCCTCCAGAGTATCAAATGATTCCTTTTGCAGGTTGTACTTAAGTATGTCGACAATGTTCTTTTCGTCATCAACAATAAGAATCTTCCTTCTCATTTTTAACCCCCATAGGTTATTGGTTTTGACATGGACAAGAAGTCGGATATTCTCTCTTTACAAAGTTCTCCATGCGGTTCATAACAGGGTATTCAGCCGAATTATAATCCTGTAGTCATTATATCATATTATCAATGTAATGGTTATTTAAAATGAGATTGCTGTGCCGGTAATGCTTCCCTGCAATGACATCCTTTCAGGCATCGCAAAACTGAGCACGGCAGCCACATATAGATTAGACGCGGCATCCCAGAGATGGTTCTATGCCGCTGATAACCCTTTTTCTTCCGACATATGTTATTGAGCTTAATGGAAAAGGCCTTACGGCATATAACCGTAAGGCCTTTATATAATTCTGGCAGCGACATATTTTCCCGGGCCGTTTCCAGCCAAGTATCTTCTGCACTGGAGAGCTTAACTTCTGTGTTCGGGATGGGAACAGGTGTTGCCTCTCCGTTATTGCCACCAGAAATATTAACTTATGGATGTTGGAGGTCGGATGCCAGAGGTAAGAATCCCTCAGTACGTCTTCGCATTCTTTAAGTCAAGCTTCAAAACCATTCTTAAGTTCTAACCTCTAACCTCTTACTTCTAACCTCTGTAATAGCACCCTCAAAACTGTATAATGGAACTCCGCTGTGTTGAGTATCCTTCCTTATCAAAGAACTTGTCTGCCAATGTGCTTACGCTCCGCAGGC
>JAAXZX010000016.1 GCA_012719645.1 Clostridiaceae bacterium | reverse complement strand
GGGAATCTGCCCTGCGGAGAACCGGGGGAAGATCGGGACAGGGACAGAATATGGACAGGTCATGCAGCGGGCGGGTTACGGCAGTATAGAAAAGGCCCAGTTCTTCTGGATAGGAATAGTCCCTTTCATCGGAAATGACTATCATGGCCGCGTCGAACTCAAGTCCCTTAGCCAGGTATGCGGGCATAACCATGATGCCTTCCAGGGCATACTCGAAATCCTCATCCATGAGCCTGAATGGCATGGAGATGTTTTTTGCCTGCTTCTGGAGCGCTTTATAAAGCAGCCTTGCATCAGCCAGGGTCCTGGTGATAACTGCCGCTGTTTTATACTTCCTTTCGGAAAGCGCAGCCATGGCCTCAGCCAGGGCATGGCATAGCCCCTGATAATCGCCGCAAAGGACCAGCCGCGGCTTCTCGCCATGTCGCCCGAAATATTCGCCTTCAGGCTTTTTCAGGAATCCTGAGGCAAACCGGTTGATCTCCATGGTGGAGCGGTAGCTCTTGTTCAACTGCATGAATTCATAGTCATCGGATGAGATCAGCCGGGCAATGTCCTCAAGGCTGCTTTCGGAGGCATAAGGGCTTATGTTCTGGTTGATATCGCCGAGTATGGTAATCCCCGCGGAAGGGAAAAGATGCGCCATCCCTTTTATCTGAACCGGTGAGTAATCCTGTGCCTCATCCACGATAAGGTGCCTGATTGTCGTATCAGGCGCGGTTTCTCCAAGCATCAGCGACAGGTAAAGAACGGGACCGGCGTCCTCAAAGCCCAAAAGACCGCTTTCAATGTTCTCGAGGGTATACCTTCTTGCTTCGCTGAGGACGTCTTTCCCGGGGAAATCACTGCCTGCCGTGCAGGCATTCCAGGCGTCATCGTTCTCGAAAAGCCTCCTGTAAAGTGAAAGGGCGCTGGCTGAAAACATCCTCTCAAACTGCTGCTCAAGGGACTCCATCTCCTTCCTGAGCATGAGCCTTGATAAGGCCCGGGCTTCGCCGGAACTCATGTATCCGTCCCCGTCAAGCAGTTCCCTGGTTTTTTGCTGCTGACGCATCCTTTTCAAAGGCCTTACCAGGTCAAAAACCCTTGTTTCCATCCTCTTGAGCCTGGCTGCCAGGGCCATGCCCGAAAAATCATGGCGGAAGAGCCGGGAAAGCTCCTCACCCGTTATTACGGTCTGCCCCTTGAAACAGATATCCTCGAAAGGAAAGAGATGCTCCTGAGCATATTGGAAAAACTTCTCCAGTATATTGAGAAAAGCCCTGGATGATTTGAACCGTAAAATCTCGCGTATTTTTCTTCCGTGGACCGTGTGGGCAGTATTCAGTACATGCTCCATCAACCGGGGATGCGTCTGGATCCTCAGGCTTACGTCAGGCATGTGTTTTCTTACGATGGAATGGAAGGTAACGCCCTTTATCTCATCTTCGCCCAGTTCGGGCAGAACATCGGACAGATAGTCTCCCAGGATATCCGTGGATGAAATGATGACAAGGTTCTCAGACTCAATATGTTTCTTGTGGCGGTAAAGGAGGTAGGCAGCCCGGTGCATGGCCACCGATGTCTTGCCGCTTCCCGCGGCGCCCTGGATGGCTAATAGCCGTGATGTCTCGTTGCGTATGGCAGCATTCTGCTCCTTTTGTATTGTGGAAACTATATTCCTGAGCTTGGTCCCTGCATTTGACGCCAGCATTTCCCGCAGCATCTCGTCGCCTATGGCAAGGCTGGAGTCAAAGAAATAGACAAGGCGCCCGCCCTCGATCTTGTACTGCCTTTTAAGGGTCAATTCGCCGCTGATGCGCCCGGCGGGACATAAATAGGATGCCGGGCCGGTTTCGGAGTCATAGAACATGCTGCAGACGGGAGTGCGCCAGTCATGGACCAGGATCTCCATGGTGTCCTCATCGGTGAGCGAGTTGATACCTATATAAATAGTTTGAGGATTTGATCCCGCCTGGGAGAAATCGATCCTGCCAAAATAGGGGGAAGAGAGCTGCCGGTCCAGTCGGATAATATCCTTCATGGTCTGTTTCGACCAGGAGATGTTTTGTTTCAGAAGACCGATGTACTGCATGAAATCAGAGATGCTTTCCAGGTCTTTCATAGCCCGGACCTCTTCCCACATGTCCTTGTTTATGTCCTTCTGCTGGTGGATCAGGTATTCCTTTTCGGCCAGTTTGTTTTTCAAACGCGCAGAGATGAACGCGAGTGTTTTTTCCAGGCGCAGTGATTCGGTCTTCCAGTCAGGATGCATGATATCCTCCTTCTGTTCCTATGCACGGGCTTATGTTTAAAGATTGTATCAAACTCGTGGAGAATATTACAGTCTTACAACATACCAAAAAATAGTGTAGAATATAGTAGACGATTAAGAACACTGCAGCCCGGCCACGGGTATGGTTTGCATTTATGCCTGCATGATGAGATAATTATTTGACGGGCTGACTCAAAATACACGCCTGAGGGATATTCCCCGGGATATCCGTCGAAAATGTGTATCGGAGATGATACCTTTGAATCCCAAGCTCAAGGATAAATCAACAGACAGGCTTTTCGAAGCCATCCTGCTATTGGAAACCATCGAGGAGTGCTACAGGTTCTTTGAAGATCTTGGCACGGTCGCCGAAATCAAGGCTTTTGCACAGCGCTTTGAGGTGGCCGGCATGCTGATGGATAAGAAGACATACAAGGAGATCCATAGCAAAACAGGCGCCAGCGAGGCTACCATCAGCCGGGTCAACAGGGCCCTGTTCTATGGCGCGGATGGCTACAAGCTGATCCTGGAACGAATGAAGGAAAGAGAAAAGGATAAAGGGGAAGAAGCGGAGAAAAACAAATGAAGAACTGCTCCTTCCTGAAAGGACGGATCATATAGATGGCAAATATTCTTGAGAAGATTTTCGGGAGTTATGCCGAGAGGGAACTAAAGCGCATAATTCCCATAGTGGATGCTATAGAAGCATTGGAACCTGAGATGAAGGCCAAGTCTGACGCCGAGCTCAGGGGAATGACCGACAAGTTCAAACAGCGCCTGGCAAGCGGTGAAACCCTGGACGATATCCTTCCCGAAGCCTATGCCGTGGTGAGGGAGGCCGCCGTAAGAGTTATCGGGGAACGGCCTTTCAGGGTCCAGTTGATGGGCGGCGTAGTTCTTCACCAGGGAAGAATTGCCGAAATGAAGACCGGTGAAGGGAAAACCCTTACGGCAACCCTTCCTCTTTATTTGAACGCCCTTGAAGGCAAGGGCGCCCACCTTGTTACAGTGAACGATTACCTGGCAAAGTACCAGGCTGAACTCATGGGCAAGATTTACAACTTCCTTGGTCTTTCAGTGGGAGTCATCATCCACGGGCTGGACAACGAAGCCAGGAGAAAGGCATATAACTGCGATATAACCTATGGCACCAACAACGAGTTGGGATTTGACTACCTCCGTGACAACATGGTGGTCTACAAGGAGAACATGGTGCAGCGCGGCCTGCATTACGCCATCGTGGACGAGGTTGACTCCATCCTCATTGATGAGGCCAGGACCCCATTGATTATTTCCGGGCAGGGGGAAGAGTCAACCGAGCTGTACGACCGTGCCGACAGGCTTGTGCGAAGGTTTAAAAAGGTGGTTTTCAGGGAAACCGACGACAGGCAGTTTGCAGACGACCTGGACGCAGATTATATAGTTGACGAGAAGGCGCATACTGCAACCCTTACAGCCAGGGGCGTGAAAAAGGCCGAAGAATACTTCAACATTGAAAACCTTTCCGATATAGAAAACCTGACTATCTCCCACCATATCAACCAGGCCCTTAAGGCCCACGGCCTTATGAAGAAGGATGTGGATTACGTCATCAAGGATGGGGAGATCATCATTGTTGACGAATTCACAGGCAGGCTCATGTACGGGCGCAGGTACAGCGACGGCCTGCACCAGGCAATAGAAGCCAAGGAAGGCGTCAAGGTGGAGCGTGAGAGCAAGACCCTTGCCACCATCACGTTCCAGAACTTCTTCAGGATGTACCACAAGCTTGCGGGTATGACCGGCACGGCCCTTACCGAGGAGCAGGAATTCCGTGCCATTTACAAACTGGACGTCATTCCCATACCCACTAACCTCCCGGTGATCAGGATCGACCACCCCGATGTTGTATTCAAGACCAAGGCCGGTAAGTTCAACGCCGTGCTGCAGGATATAATCGAAAGCCACAAGAAGGGCCAGCCTGTCCTTGTGGGCACCATTTCCATAGAAACATCCGAGATGCTCAGCAATATCCTGCGGAAAAACGGAATAAAGCATAATGTGCTCAATGCCAAATACCACGACAAGGAAGCGGAAATCATAGCCCAGGCCGGCAAGCTTGGGGCTGTCACCATATCCACCAATATGGCCGGCCGCGGCACCGACATCAAGCTGGGCGGCAATCCCGAGTTTCTTGCCAAGCAGGAGATGCGGAAAATGGGCATGGAAGAGCATCTCATCATGGCTTCGGCAACCTTCAGCGAAACCGATGACGAAGAGATACTCAAAGCCCGAAAAATCTTCAGGGAACTGCACGACAAGTTCAAGGTCGAAACCGACAGGGAAAAGGAACTGGTTATAAAAGCCGGGGGTTTGAAGATCATCGGAACCGAGCGCCATGAGTCCCGCCGTATAGACAACCAGCTCCGCGGACGTTCAGGGCGCCAGGGTGACCCGGGCGAATCCAGGTTCTATATCTCCCTGGAAGACGATTTGATGCGTCTCTTCGGCTCCGAAAGGATGCTGAAGATGGTGGAGATGCTGGGTCTGGATGAGAACCAGCCCATCGAGGCCAAGATGTTGTCCAATGCGATCGAGAGCGCCCAGAAGAGGATTGAGGGCATAAACTTCCAGAGAAGAAAATCCGTCCTCCAGTATGACGATGTCATGAACACGCAGCGCGACATCATCTACGGCGAGCGCTACAAGGTTCTTAACGGCGAAAACCTTAAGAACCACATAATGAACATGATTGACGCCGTGGCAGACAGGATCGTGGACATGTACTGCAGTGATGAAACACCGCCCGATGATTGGGATCTCAAGGCCTTGATCGCCTATGCCGAGGATGTGATGATTCCCAAGGGCTGGCTCAATCTGTCAGACATAGATCTTGAAACCGTTACAACCGGCGACTTGAAGGAAAAGATCCGGCAGAAGGCCCATGAGATATACGAGCAGAAGGAAGCCGATTTTGGCGAGGATGTCATGCGGGAACTGGAACGCCGAGTGCTTCTGCGGGTTGTGGACGAGAAGTGGATGGACCATATCGACGCCATGGACCAGCTCAAGTATGGCATCAGCCTCCGGGCATACGGGCAGAAGGATCCTGTTGTCGAGTACAAGCGGGAAGGCTTCGATATGTTTGACGAGATGGTCAGGAGCATCCAGCAGGATACGGTAAAGATGCTGTTCCGTATCAAGAAGGAAAATATCGTGGTGCAAAGGCAGCAGGTTGCCAGGGAAACATCCGCTACCCACGGCGAAACACAACGGGTAAGGCAACCCCAAAAACGAGAATCATTCAAGGTTGGCAGAAACGACCCCTGCCCCTGCGGCAGCGGGAAGAAATACAAGAAATGCTGCGGCAGCAATTTATAGTTTATGGTGCATTACAGGCAAAAACGGGGAGCGATCCCCGTTTTTATACAGGTCTGATAATATATGTTGGGGCGCCGGGAATAACGGCTTCGGCGCTCCAACGCTTTTTGAAAAAAGAGAGGTTTTAATCCCAAACCATGTGAAAGCTTCCAAGCCAGCCGATAAGGCCGTCCTCCGCTTCGATCTTAGCCACATTTCCATCCACTTCAAGTATTTTTATCTTCTCGCCTTCTCTTACATACCTGATGGCTCCGGGCAATGACAGGTTTTCTTCGACAGGCGGTCCCCAAGGCGCATACTCTTTACTTTCATAGATGACTTTATATCCAAAATTCGTAAATACCTTTCCGATGATCTGGTCGGTTCCTGCATAATCTCCCAGTTTTATGTCATAATAGCTAAGCACGGCATTGGGATCGAAATCCTCATTATATGTTTCAAACAGGTTGCCGCCCCAGTAATATATCTTTCCGTCACCTGAAACAGCCATGATCTGCGGCATGCTTACCACCAGTTCCAACCCCGTCCCGTTCAGCCTGTATACTGTTGAGTAGGAATACACATGGTCACGTTCCTGGACAAAGAAATCGACACATCCGTCACTTTTATCGATATCGCAGATAACCAGCGATTCAACTCCATCATAGTATCCTAAATGGTATGCGCCGCCTGAACCTAACCTGATTTCAAACTCGTAGTAGCCTGCACTGCCATAGTAACCGGAAGAGATGCTTTCCGCCCTGAAATAATCATACGATAAGGTTTCATATACGCCATCACTGTTAAAATCATATTTTATCTGTCCGGAAGGGCTTATATCAACTATATACATATGACCCTTACGCAAGGTTTCATCAATAGCTGCCACAAGGTCTTTTTCGTCGTCACTCAGCTGGGAGTATTCAAAGGTTTCCGTGGGGCCAAGGTTATTCCGGATGATATCCTGGCTTACTCCGAAGCGGGTATGCTTCATATACGGATCATTCTTATATTCTTCAAAAGCAACTATGCTTTCATTCGCAACGACCCACCTGCCATCGGCAGACTTAACCCGCAGGATGAATAATTTGGACCCAGGCGGCTCACCGTGCTTAATTCCTTCTGCTTTTATAATTTTTTCATATTTATAGTTTTCAAGTACCGTCATGACAGAGTCAGATGAAATAACAAAACCGTCTGCAAGTTCGGGATGGTCCAGAAGGCATTGCCGGACTTCCGGGTCAAGCGGATAAATCACGTATTCGAGGTTTTTATAATCATTATCGGCGACAAGTCCTGTTTCTGGCTGAACATTCAGGGTAAAGAGAGGATATACCTGGGTATACGATCCTGAACGCCGTATCCGTTTTACTTCATATTGGTAGAATAAGTCAGAAGGCAGGAATTTGACTCCTGCAAACCTTATACTGACTGGAAAATCTCCGGTTGGACCGGCATCAGGCATACCCAGCACCCTGTAAACTGATTTTATCGACTCCGAGGGTGTGCTGTTAATCCCATGCTTCAGCCAAAAAGCATCCGGTATTTCCGCAGAATCGTCGGTAATAGTTATATCAAAGCTATTATCTCCGCGTCTGAGCCAATTTACCCAGTAAAACAAGTCTATTCTCAGGTTACTGAAGATAATTTCTGCTTTTGATATATCCGGGTATGCATGATCATTAAAAAACTCCCTTATATTATTCAAAAGCGTGCTGAGCTTATCGTAATCTTTGATCAGCTGCCCTGTTTCTATGGTTAATTTTCCTTTGCTGATAATGATACTGGATGCGCCGATCGTTTCTTTATATCTTTCCAAATTATTATCTATATTAATTGCGACAACGTTTTCCATAACGATTCCCGGCGGCCAGTCGGACGGTTTTTGAATTTCCAGTTCTATTCCTATATCTTTGCTGCCCCAATAATATTTAAAGATGCCGTCATTGGTTCTTAAGGCAATCAGTCTGGTAAAGTTTTCTATCCCGGCATTAATAAACTGCACGTTTTTTAAGCTGACTTCAGATTCATCAAGATAAACAGCATCCTTCTTGCAATCCCTGATTATTGAATTGCGTATTTCCATGTTTTTGCAGCCTGAAATCTTTATACCTGACTCGTTACTGCCAATAAGTTCACAATTACTGATTGTCATATTCTTGCATAAGTCTGAAAATAAAATGGTAACAGCAGATTCATTGCCGCAGATGATTGCCATGTTATCGAGTTTTATGTCGCTGCAATCCTGTATATAGATACTGCTTGCAACAGGTTCCTTCAGTGTTGCAGATCCAGTGCCGCAAATGAATGCAATGTTATAGAATTCTACATCATTGCATGCAACCATATGGATACCAAGCTCGACAGGTTCAGGCATTATTATCTTTACTTTTTCCTTATCACCAGCAGCGCCTTCAATTTTCAGGTTTTTATATCCTTCAAACTTCAAGCGGCTTGCAATAGTAATATCTTTATGAACCCTCAGGGTCCTGTCGCTTCCCAGCGCATTTAAAAAATCTTCAGCCGTATATATATCGTATATGGATGAGTCGTAATCATATGTATAAGTATTGTCAACGATTTCCGCCGCAGAAGATGTCGGTGTTGCAGTGGCTGCCGGTGTTGCAGATGTTTCGGATGCCGCTTCATTTTGGGAAATATCCGTACCGGTTTGCTGGCATGAAACCAAAAGAAGCGACACTATGCATATGAATGACAAAATTCTTTTCATTTCTTTATTTACTCCTCCGGCATAATAAACTCATACCCTGTTTCCTGAACAATGCTGCTTGTATGTAATAATTCGACATATAACATGATATTCCTTTATCTGGAATCAGGAGACAGTTTCTGTGCTTCCTGATACACCATCCCACCTGCCGGTCCCGGTATGGAAGTACACGGACATAATTTGTGCCTGAAGTCCAAATAAACCCTTAACACCTATTGTTAAAAAGTTGCGAATAGTGATACAATAAATGAGAATTGGGAGAAAGCCAGGTCTTTTGGCGTTGAATGCGCAGGATCTTTTGGAAGTCTGTGCATATAAAGGGTATAATGTTCTTTGGAGGGATTTTATGTTCGATGTCAATGCGGAATTGAAGCAATTCAAACCTATTGATCTGAGCAGTATACGCCAAAAACTTGGTCAGATTCCGGAGGACATGCAAAACGCCATTGAATTATATAATAAGGCTCTTGAGGATGTGGCCGGGAAAAATGATGACATGGCCATTATCGCACTCAAGAAAGCCATTTCCATATATCCTGCTTTCTATGAGGCAATGAACCTGATGGGCGTCCTCTATAAAAGCCTCGGGGATGAGGAAAGCGCCCGATATATGTTCAACAAGGTCATTGAAATGGATGACAGCAGCATCCGGGCCCAGCAGTATCTTCACATGCTGGACGGTAAGGATGACGGCAGAGCGGCCGGGGGCAAGAAACGGGAGAAAAACCCGGTTGTTTCATGGCTCAGCCGCGGATTGTCCCCTGAGAAGACAACACCCTTCTATTTAAAATACATACTGGGTTTTGTTATCGGCGTGATCGCCATGGGCGTACTTTGGCTGCTCATGCCTGCCGATAAGCCGCTGATTCAGATCAGCCCAAAGACGGACAGCAGCCAGCAGATCCAGGCGCTTAAGGACGAAAACGACCGGTTGAATCAGGTTATCGATGAACTGAGAGCAAGCCTTGAGCAATCCAACCAAAAGGAAAAGAGTCTTCGTGACGAACTGGAGCAGTACCAGGCATGGAGCAGGACCCTCCGCCAGTTGGACAGTCTTGCCGCTGCGGGCAAGTACAGGGATCTGGTAGTGGAGGTTGAAAGACTGGAAGGGATGCCCATTCCGGCCGAAATCGAGCAGGAGATCATGCTGCTGTATGAATCCAGCAAGCCGAAGGCTATCGGCCAGATATATGAGTCCGCAAAAAGCATATACGACAGCAATGCAAACAACAAGAGCAAGGACGTTTACAAGCAGTCGGCGGATGAATTCAAGATGGCTATAAGGATCATAGAAGAGCTTGACGATGCGAACAAGCCCAATAACACGATCCTGATCTACTATTACGGTGCGAAGGCCATAGCCTTGTCAGAATACCCCTCCAAGGATGAGGCTATCCAGGAGGCCCTGGACATTTTCAACATGATCATTGAGAATTACCCCAATTCGGAATATGCCCGCTATTCCAGGCTCAGGATAAATGAAATAGAATCGGGCAGGCCTGTAAAGCATTAAGCAGGACGCACAGGAATATAAAGAACAGTTTAAAAAGGCGGCTGAACCTCGACGTTCAACCGCCTTGTTTATTGATGTCATCAAACTGTCGCAAGCACTTTCTTCAGTTTGGCAAAGCGAGGCAGCCCATCTTCGAGAGGCGGACGGGAATCGCCCTGGATGAGGGGAAGAGCATAATCGATGAAAGCCTGGGTAAGACCGGTGCCGTCCTCGTTGATCCATTCCCTCGGGATCTTCTTTTCGGCATTCGCCACAGCATTAAGGTCCACAAGTACGTAATTGCACTTGTAATTGCCATTTTCATCAGTGGTTCTTTCATAAGCCACCATACGGTCTGTTGCACCCTCAATGGCGAACTGGACAGCTTTTTGACCGGCTGTGAACGCCTCTTCCACATCGGTTGCGGACGCACAGTGGGCAGCGCATCTCTGGAGCAGGGAGAATTCAATGGCCCTTGCCTTGCATTTGAGTTCTTTCTTCAGCACAGCAGCAAGCACCTGCCCGACTCCGCCAAGCTGTGCATGGCCGAAGGAATCCTTTTCTTTTGCAAGATCGGAGCCATACTCTGAGATGTATTTTCCGTCCTTGTCGCGGATGCCTTCCGAAACTGCGACGATGAGCTTGCCGTTGTTCTTTTCATAAACCTTTTTGCAGTCGGCAATGAATTTATCCATGTCAAAATCGATCTCGGGAAGATAGATCAGGTCCGGGCCGGCGCCCTTGTAGGCTGCCAGGGCGGTAGCGGCTGTGAGCCATCCCGCGTTTCTTCCCATAACCTCCAGGACACAGACCATCGGGGTGTCGTAAACCCGTGCGTCATGGTATACCTCCATGGTGGCGGTTGCCACATATTTTGCCGCACTTCCATAGCCGGGACAATGGTCAGTGGCCCAAAGATCGTTGTCAATGGTTTTCGGCACTCCGATAATACGGCACTCATAACCAGCCTTCTGCATAAACTTGCTTACCTTGTTGCAGGTATCCATGGAGTCATTTCCGCCGTTATAGAAGAAATAGCGGATATCGTACTTTTTGAAAACCTCCAGGAGGCGGTTATAGTCGGTGGGATCCTTATCCGGATCGGCCAGCTTGTAGCGTACCGAACCCAGAGCCGATGAAGGGGTGGTCTTTAACAGTTCGAGTTCCTTCCAGTCCTCAAGAGACATGTTGTAGAATTTCTCTTCAAGTATGCCGCGGATGCCATGGGCTGCTCCGAATACCTTGAGTATTTCATCTGCCTTGAGAGCTTCGGTGATAACGCCTGCCGCGCTTGCATTGATTACCGAAGTGGGCCCGCCGGATTGACCGAATATTGCGTTTCCTACCAGTTTTGACATGTGTCTTCCTCCTATCGTTTATGTTTGTTTATATTAAGCGCATTAATAGTGAACCCAACACAGCTCGCAGTTATAAGGCTGCCATAACCTTCAATGGTACAAAATTCAGACTTTAATATATCATAAAGAGCCCCTGAACGCAATGTACCCGAAACGCACAGGGGGCAGATTACACAATTGCCCTGCCTGATCCGGGACCGAAAGCAGGTTTATTATAGTGTAAAAAATATTGTTGTTAGCTATTGAAAGTATGATATAATATTAACGAATTGTCCTTTAGTCAAAAGGAAATTCGCGTGAATTCGTGTATACAAAGTACATATTTTATCTTATACAAGGAGGTTAAACCATGGCTAAAAAAATGAAAACGATGGACGGTAATACCGCAGCGGCGTATGCGGCATACGCATTTACCGAAGTCGCGGCAATTTACCCCATCACTCCGTCTTCACCGATGGCTGAGTCAACCGATGAGTGGGCAGCCCGCGGACAGAAGAACATTTTCGGGCAGCCTGTAAAGGTTGTTGAGATGCAGTCCGAAGCCGGTGCGGCCGGCGCGGTTCATGGCTCACTTCAAGCTGGCGCATTGACCACTACATATACCGCATCTCAGGGATTGCTCCTGATGATACCGAATATGTACAAGATAGCAGGGGAACTTCTTCCGGGCGTATTCCACGTATCTGCCCGTGCTGTTGCTTCCCATGCGCTTTCCATTTTCGGTGACCATTCCGACGTTATGGCTACCAGGCAGACAGGCTTTGCCCTGCTTGCTTCAGGCAGCGTCCAGGAAGTTATGGACCTCGGCTGTGTAGCGCATCTTTCCGCAATCAAAGGCCGCGTGCCTTTCCTGCATTTCTTTGACGGTTTCAGGACCTCCCACGAAGTCCAGAAGATAGAAGTCATAGATTATGATGATCTTGCCAAACTGGTGGACTGGAAGGCCATTGACGAGTTCAGGAACCGCGCTCTCAATCCTCAGAGCCCGGTTACAAGGGGAACAGCCCAGAACCCGGATATCTTCTTCCAGGCAAGAGAGGCCTGCAACCCCTACTATGAAGCCATACCGGACGTTGTTGCCGACTATATGAAGAAGATCTCCCAAGTGACCGGCAGGGACTATAAGCCATTCAATTACTATGGTGATCCTGAGGCAGAATATGTCATAGTAGCCATGGGCTCTGTCACTGAAACCATCGAAGAGGTTGTGGATTACCTCAGGGCCAGGGGCGAAAAGGTAGGCGTGATGAAGGTACACCTGTACAGGCCCTTCTCAGCCAGGTATTTCTTCAATGAAATGCCCAAGACCGTCAAGAAGATCGCTGTTCTCGACAGGACAAAGGAACCCGGCTCCATCGGGGAACCCCTCTACCTGGATGTCAAGTCCCTGTACTATGAGGCCGAGAACGCTCCGGTTATTGTTGGCGGCCGTTATGGTCTTGGCTCGAAGGACACCACACCGAGTCAGATTCTTGCCGTATACAAGAACCTGAAGCTTGATAATCCCAAGAACGGCTTCACAATCGGCATAGTGGACGATGTAACCAATCTGTCGCTTCCTGTGGACGAGAGGATTGTCACCGAGGATCCCAGCACCATCCGCTGCAAGTTCTGGGGCCTTGGCTCAGACGGAACCGTTGGCGCCAACAAGAGTGCCATCAAGATTATCGGTGACGAAACCGACATGTACGCCCAGGGCTATTTCTCCTACGACTCCAAGAAGTCAGGCGGTATCACCGTATCGCATCTGCGCTTCGGAAAGAACAAGATCCGTGCCACATATCTCATCGACGAGGCTGACTATATCGCCTGCCACAACCAGGCATATGTGGGCAAGTATGACCTGATCGCAGGCCTCAAGAAGGGTGGAACCTTTGTTCTCAACTGCCAGTGGAGCGTGGATGAGCTCGAGGAGAAGATCCCCGCTGATCTCAAGAGGCAGATTGCCAACAACGACATCAATTTCTACATTATTGACGCTACCAGCATTGCCAGGGATATCGGCCTGGGCAACAGGATCAACATGGTCATGCAGGCAGCCTTCTTCAAGCTGGCCAATGTTATTCCCATTGATGATGCTGTTAAATACCTGAAGGATGAGATTGTCAAATCCTATGGCAAGAAAGGGCAGGCTATCCTGGACATGAACTTCAAGGCTGTTGACAAGGGTATTGAATCCCTGGTCAAGGTTGATGTCCCCGAAAGCTGGAAGACAGCGAAGGGCGAGGAAACCCCTGTTGATGAAGACAGGCCTGAATTCATCAGGAAGGTAGCTGATACCATGAACGCCCAGAAGGGCGACGAACTGCCGGTAAGCGCATTCACCGGGCGTGAAGACGGAACCTTCCCGATGGGAACCAGCGCATATGAGAAGCGCGGTATAGCGGTTACCGTACCCGAATGGCAGCCTCAGAACTGTATACAGTGTAACCAGTGCTCATTCGTATGCCCGCATGCTGTTATCCGTCCGTTCCTTCTGACGCCGGAAGAAAAGGCGGCCGCTCCTGCCGGAATGGTTACAAAGCCCGCCACCGGACCTCAGTTCAAGGGACTGGAATACAAAATCCAGGTTTCAGTGCTGGATTGTACCGGATGCGGCAACTGCGCCGACGTCTGCCCTGCCAAGGAAAAGGCTCTTGTAATGAAGCCGCTTGAGACCCAGATGGCAGAAGTGGAGAACTGGGAATACCTGAATAAGAATGTTACATACAAGGATAACCTGGCGCCACTCAACACCATCAAGAACAGCCAGTTCGCACAGCCGCTCCTCCAGTTCTCGGGCGCTTGCGCAGGCTGCGGTGAAACACCTTATATCAAGGTTATCACACAACTCTTCGGTGACAGGATGATGATCGCCAATGCCACCGGATGTTCGTCCATCTGGGGCGGCTCGGCTCCCAGCACCGTATACTGCACCAACAGGGACGGAAAGGGTCCGTCATGGGCTAACTCCCTCTTTGAGGACAATGCTGAATACGGTCTCGGTATGCTTCTTGGTGTAAACCAGATCCGCAGCAAGATCGAGGATTCGCTGAAGAAGCTGATTGAACTCGATGTGGGTGACGAGGTCAAGGCTGCCGCTGAAGCCTGGATCGCCAGCAAGGATGACGGCGAAGGTTCGAAGAAGGCATCTGCCGAACTCATAAAGGTTCTTGAGAACTTCAAGCCCTGCGAGAAGTGCGCCGAGCTTGTTGAGGATGTCCTGAAGAAGCGCGACTACCTGGTGAAGAGGTCTATATGGATAGTCGGCGGCGACGGATGGGCTTATGACATCGGTTACGGCGGACTGGACCATGTGCTTGCTTCCGGCGAGGATGTGAACATCCTGGTATTCGATACCGAGGTTTACTCCAACACCGGCGGCCAGTCTTCCAAGGCTACGCCTACTGCCGCGGTGGCCAAGTTCGCCGCTTCCGGCAAGAAGGTCAAGAAGAAGGACCTGGGCATGATCGCCGCTACCTACGGTTATGTATATGTGGCGCAGGTTGCCATGGGCGCCAACCCGAACCAGTTCCTGAAGGCCGTGATGGAAGCCGAGGCCCACAAGGGACCCTCCATCATCATCGCATATGCGCCTTGTATCAACCACGGCATCAAGGGCGGTATGTCCCGCACCCAGACCAGGGAGAAGCTGGCCGTGGAGACAGGTTACTGGCATCTGTGGCGCTATATCCCTGAGAACAAGGAACAGGGCAAGAACCCGTTCGTTCTGGATTCCAAGGAGCCTACCGGCAACTTCCAGGATTTCCTGAACACAGAGGTACGTTACACCTCCCTGAAGCAGACATTCCCCGAAATCGCCGACGAGCTCTTTGCAAAGGCTGAAGCCGATGCCAGGGAGAGGTACGAAACCTATAAGAAAATGGCTGAGATGAAATAAGCCAGGCTCTTAAGCTGACAAAGGCCGCTCCAAAAATGGGGCGGCCTTGACTGTACTTTATCCGCTATCAGGCGGATAACAGGAAGAAAAACGTCATTTTTATCGGACTGCCTTTCATATGCTATTCAATCTTTGTCAAGAAGAAAACAGGGTTCTTTAAATGGATAGGCCTGTATACCCCCGAACCGTGTCATGCCGGGGTATGTGTCAATACTTTTTGAATATTTCACCCTAAATGGGTCAAATTTATCGCATGAAAATTTCACCCCCTACCCATAAGTTAGGTTACGCAATTTCCTGGTCATGGCAGGGGCGTTGCCCCTGCACCCCATCCTCGCCGGAGG
>JAAXZX010000111.1 GCA_012719645.1 Clostridiaceae bacterium | reverse complement strand
TTACATAGAGGAACGCGCCTTGGAGCTTGGAAGCTTCATCATTGAAAACAGGACTACGGTCCGAGCGGCTGCACAGAATTTCGGAATCAGCAAAAGCACGGTGCACAAGGATGTAACTGAAAGGCTTGCAAAGCTTGACCCGTTAATGGCAGGGCAGGTGAAAAGGATACTGGATGAGAACAAAGCGGAAAGGCATATCCGCGGCGGCGAAGCGACCAGGATGAAATATGGGAGAGAAGGCAGAAAAGTCGGGTAACACCGACTTTTTGCACGTAATTAATCAAGCAAATCATTTCCTGAACATCATTTGACCATTAATCCAAAATGCGGTATAATATTCAGAGGCAGGCGCCGCATACAACTGAATATCGATTGAGTGCTGAATTCCTGTTTTGATTTCTTGGGACAGGATACGGGGGAACCAATCATTGGGGTGAATCCGGAAGTTTTTTCGGTAGGGCTAAGTCCTTTCGGTCCGAATCCGTCAGCTAACCTCGGAAGCTTTGAAGGGAAAACAGGATATTTTTGCCCTAAAAAGCGATTCTCACTCATGTTGGTGACAATCGCTTTTGTTATTTCAATTACACGGAAGGAGGTTGAAAATGAGCACCGCTTTAAAATCAAGCCGGAACATGGAATACGACAGGTTTGACGAGCTGAGGCGCAGTATTGAGGATTATGAAAGCGTCAAACACACCATAAAGACCGGTCTGCAGGACAGGGAAAAGATTGCACGGCAAAAGGAAAAGATCATGAAGAAACTCGGTGCTTCCGAAGAACAGTGGAACGACTATAAATGGCAATTACGAAATCGCTTTACAAGGGCTGAGGATATAAGGGATATCATTGGGCTGACGGAGGATGAGACTGAAAGGATCAGGAAGGTTACTGAGAAATACAGGTTTGCCATTTCCCCGTATTACCTTTCTGTTATTGATCCCGACGATCCTGACTGCGCGGTAAAAAGGCAGGCCATACCATCCTTTGAAGAGCTTAATGAGCAGGGAGAACTCGATCCAATGGACGAGGAAGGCTGGACCCCCGAGGAACTTGTCACCCGGAGGTACCCCGACAGGCTTATCATAAAGGTTACAAATATATGCGGCATGTACTGCCGGTTCTGCCAGAGAAGAAGGCTTATCGGCGAGCATGACACCCATGCGCCCAAAGAGAAGCTGAAGAAAGCCATAGACTATGTGCGGAACAACAGGGAGATAAGGGATGTACTTATCACCGGCGGCGATGCCTTCATGCTTGACGATGCCACAATAGAATGGATGCTCAGGGAACTCAGAAGCATTGAGCATGTGGAAATAATCAGGTTTGGCACCAGGACCCCGGTTACGCTGCCCCAGAGGATTACTGACAGCCTGGTGGACATGCTGAAAAAGTATCACCCCATATATGTGAACACCCACTTCAACCATCCCAGGGAGATCACCGAGGAGGCAAAAGCCGCCTGCGAAAAGCTGGCCAATGCCGGCATACCACTTGGAAACCAGATGGTGCTGCTGTGTGGCGTAAACAACGACAAGTTTGTGGTGAGAAAGCTTAACCAGGCTCTTCTTACCATCCGCGTGAAGCCGTATTATATATTCCATCCCAAGACGGTCAAGGGCACTTCCCATTTCTGGGTGCGGGTGGAGGAAGGGCTCGAGATTATGGAATCCCTGAGGGGAAGGACATCGGGCATGGCTATCCCCACATATATCGTCAACGGCCCGAAAGGACTCGGGAAAACGCCCATTCTTCCCAATTACATTCTCTTTATCGGAAAGGACAAGGCAGAGTTCAGGAACTGGCAGGGCAGAAGGTTTTCAGTACGGAACGAAATACGATAAACGGAGGGTGCCTATGAACGTAAAATTCAACAGAAAAAGCAGGCTGATGGAAATAGAGTTCCAGTTCAGGGATGTGAAGGACCCGAACCTGTTTCGCAACATTTTCCCATACAATGAAGTCCCGAGGCTGGTTTTCAACCACAGGACAGTGCCCATGAACACACCGGAAAGGCTTTACATTACTGATACCACCTTCAGGGACGGCCAGCAGGCTCGTTCTCCATACACTGTGGATGAGATCAGCAAGCTCTTCGATCTTCTCCACAAACTGGACAACGGGAGCGGCATCATCAAGCAGAGCGAGTTCTTCCTGTACTCCAAGGTGGACAGGGAAGCCGTGGTCAAATGCATGGAAAAAGGCTACGAATACCCCCAGATCACTTCATGGATACGCGCCAAAAAGGAAGATTTCCAACTGGTAAAGGATATGGGGATCAAGGAAACGGGAATCCTGGTTTCCTGCTCTGACTACCACATATTCAAGAAGCTGAAGATGGACAGGGTACAGGCGATGGAACAGTACCTGCGCATTGTTTCATCGGCGCTGGAGGCAGGTATTATCCCCAGGTGCCACCTGGAAGACATCACCCGGTCCGATTTCTACGGCTTTGTTCTGCCCTTTGTAAACAAGCTCATGGATCTGTCAAAACAGGCCAATATGCCTGTGAAGATCAGGGCTTGCGATACCCTGGGCCTGGGTGTTGGCATCCCGGGCGTGGCGCTGCCCAGAAGCGTCCCGCAGATTATCTATGGCTTGGTCAACTACGGGGAAGTGCCCTCCGAGTGGCTTGAATGGCATGGCCACAACGATTTCTACAGGGCTGTGACCAACTCTACCGCTGCATGGCTATATGGCGCGGCCAACGTGAACACCTCACTTCTGGGTATAGGCGAGAGAACCGGAAACACTCCGCTGGAAGCCATGGTAATGGAGTATGTCCAGCTCAGGGGCGATTCGGGAGGCATGGACCTGAGGGTTATCACCGAGATTGCCGAGTTCTTCGAGAACGAGCTGAACTACGAGATCCCGCCCAGGACACCGTTTGTGGGCCGGGCCTTCAACGCTACAAGGGCAGGCATCCATGCCGACGGCCTGTTGAAGGATGAGGAGATCTACAACATATTCGACACTACCAAGATCCTGGGAAGGCCTCCCGTTGTGGTGGTGGATAAGCACTCCGGGCTGGCAGGCGTAGCGGCATGGCTCAACGGCTATTTCATGCTGAAAGGGGACAAGGCCATCGACAAGAAGAATGAAAAGGTGGCAAAGATCAAGGCCTGGATAGACAAGGAATATGAGAACGGAAGGACAACCGTAATGAGCGATGCGGAGATGGAGCAGCTTGCCAAGGAATACTTCCCGGAACTGCTTTCCCTCAGGCAGAGCAGGGTGGAGTAAACTGGCGTATGCCGAAAAATGAAAGACCGGGTAAAAACCGGTCTTTTTTATTTTTTCAAAGGGCTTTCAGGCAGTGCCCGGATCGTCCCGAAAGGCTTGATATTGCTCAAATTCAGACTTGTAATAATACCCGGATATTGTTAAGATGTTAAGTGTATGTGTTATGTTTATAAGCAAAGGAGTTGTATGCTTTGGGCCTTGGATTGGATATAGGAATAGATCTGGGAACCGCTTCGGTGCTTATTTATGTAAAGGGAAAGGGCATCGTCCTTCAGGAGCCCTCTGTTGTGGCCATCGACAAGAATACTGACAAGATTCTGGCAGTGGGAGAGGAAGCTCGTCGGATGCTGGGAAGAACCCCAGGCAACATCGTAGCTTGTCGTCCTCTCCGAGATGGAGTTATTTCAGATTTCCATGTAACTGAAAGGATGCTGAGGTACTTCCTCAACAAGGTGACAGCATCAAGCTTTTTCAGGCTCTTCAAGCCCCGCGTGATGATCTGTGTGCCTTCCGGCGTAACAGAGGTTGAAAAAAGGGCGGTTGAGGATGCTGCCATCCAGGCGGGCGCCAGGAAGACCTACCTGATAGAGGAACCCATTGCCGCGGCCATCGGGGCGGGAATTGACATTACAAAGGCCTGCGGAAGCATGGTGGTGGATGTCGGCGGCGGAACCACCGACATTGCTGTCATCTCCCTTGGCGGTACGGTCGTAAGCACATCCATAAAGGTGGCTGGCGACAAGTTTGACGAAGCCATTGTAAGATACATGCGGAAGAAGCATAACCTGATGGTCGGCGAGAGGACCGCCGAGGAACTCAAGATAAGCATAGGAACGGTATTCCCGAGGCCACAGGAAGTTTCCATGGACATCAGGGGAAGGAACCTTGTATCCGGGCTTCCTAAAACCATTACGGTTACGTCCACCGAATTGATGGAAGCCTTGGATGAGCCGGTATCCAGCATTGTTGAAGCCGTTCACTCCGTTTTGGAGAGGACGCCTCCCGAGCTTGCCGCGGATATCAGTGACAGGGGAATTGTAATGACCGGCGGAGGAAGCCTGGTATATGGCCTGGACAAGCTGCTGGAGCATAAGACGGGCATTAAGGTAATCATTGCCGATGATGCTGTTTCGGCTGTGGCAATGGGCACCGGAAAGGCGCTTGACAACCTCGATATGCTTCGCGGCAACGAATATTCCAGGGGCGCCGGGTACAGCTATTGATAAACCGGGATAACGGTTGTTAAGGGCAATAATTCAGGGCTTATAGTTGAAGCCTGTTGGAGAAAAAGAAGCGGGGCAGTTCTGAAAGCAGGGTTGCCCCTTTATTTTCCTTTTTTTGCAAACCGGATATGTGATATATTTTTATAGAATACCCTTGTAAGGAGTCGTACATGAAAACAGCGGGAATATGTGTCGGCGCATCTACTGTAACCGTCGCAGAGATCAGCCTCAAGGATGGCAATATTGAAATAGAGAGGACATGTTCCATCCCCCACGAGGGGAATCCCAGAAAGATACTTTCGGAGCTTTTTGCCGGAGGTTTTTCCACAACCCCGGACAAGGCGGTTGTAACCGGGCGCAAACTAAGGCGCCTGGTAAATGCCACCGGCATCCCCGAGCCTGAAGCCCTGGAAGCGGCTTACCGCTGGTGGTCGCAGGTTTCCGGGAAAAAGGCCGGGACTCTTGTAAGCGCGGGCGGAGAGACCCTGATGGTGTACAGGCTGGACGGGGAAGGCCGCATTATCGAGGTGCGAAGCGGGAACAAATGTGCCTCAGGCACCGGCGAATTCTTCCTGCAGCAGCTTAAGAGGATGGACTTATCCATTGAAGAGGCCATGAGCATAGCCGACGCCTCAAATCCATACAAGGTAGCCGGCAGATGCAGCGTATTCTGCAAGAGCGACTGCACCCATGCCCTGAACAAGGGGGCTCCCAAGTCCCGTGTCGTATCCGGGCTCTGCAAAATGATGGCAGGGAAGATCACCGAGCTTCTGAAAGGTGATGATCCGGGCACTGTCCTCCTGGTGGGCGGAAGCGCCTCAAACCATATCATGGTGCGGTTCCTGGAGGAAGAAGGCATAAATGTTGCCATCCCGGAACACAGCCGCTGCTTCGAAGCCCTTGGTGCTGCTATATGGGCCCTTTCCCATGAAACAAAGCCAATACCTAGATCCGACGAACTGTTTGTTGAAGGGGAACATGCCTTCTCCAAGCACCCGCCGCTCAGGGATGCCTTCTCCAGGGTCAGGTTTATGGAACCCATACGGGATCAAGCCAGGGCGGGAGACGACTGTGTCCTGGGCCTCGATGTGGGATCAACCACCACCAAGGCGGTCCTTGTACGGCGTAAGGACAGGGCAATCCTGGCCGGAATATACCTTCGGACCAACGGCGACCCGGTTGGAGCGTCCCGGAAATGCTATGCGGGCATTTCCTCACAGGTAGATGTTCCCATAAATATAACAGGCCTCGGGGTGACCGGCTCCGGCCGGCAGATTGCCGGGCTCCATGCCCTTACCCCCGCGGTAATAAACGAGATCATCGCCCATGCCAGGGCCGCGGCATACTTCGATCCCGAGGTGGACACCATTTTCGAGATCGGCGGACAGGATGCCAAGTACACATACCTGACCAATGGCGTTGCGTCGGACTATGCCATGAACGAGGCATGCTCGGCAGGGACAGGTTCATTTCTTGAAGAGTCGGCACTGGAGTCCCTGAATTTGAAGGTTGAGGAGATCGGTGACCTGGCCATGCTGGGGGATGCCCCGCCCAACTTCAGCGACCAGTGCGCGGCATTTATAGGAAGCGATATTAAGACAGCCATCCAGAGCGGCATATCCAAGGCGGATATAGCCGCAGGGCTGGTTTATTCCATATGCATGAACTATCTGAACAGGGTTAAAGGAAACCGTCCGGTGGGCGCGAAGGTTTTCATGCAGGGCGGTGTCTGCTACAACAAGGCCGTGCCTGTGGCTATGGCATCCCTTACCGGGCGGGAGATCGTGGTGCCTCCTGAACCCGGGCTTATGGGAGCTTATGGCGTAGCCATGGAAACCATGTCGCAGCAGGAGCTTGGGCAGGTTCCCATACAGAGCTTCGACCTCAAAGTCCTGGCAGACCGGGAGGTGGTTTATGAAGAGCCTTTCGTCTGCGCCGGGGGAAAGGAGAAGTGCGACCGGAAGTGCACCATAAACCGTATCCGGCTGGACGGCAAAGTGTATCCCTTCGGCGGAGTCTGCAACAAGTATTACAACATAATAAACCGGCATGATGATGTGGACGTGGCTTCCCTGGACCTTGTGGCCCTGAGGGAAAAGTTGCTGTGTGAAACCGCGGGAAGGTTTGTGCCCGAAAATGTCAGGCCCAACGGCAAGCGCATCGGGATAAACCTCTCCCTGATGACCAACACCCTTCTTCCTCTTTATGAGGGCTTTTTCAGGACCCTGGGCTACGAGGTGGTCCTGCCCGACGGGATAGATCCGGAAGGATGCCTGATGGAGGGAGCAGCTTTCTGCTGGCCCATGGAACAGGCCCACGGAACTTTAAAAACTCTTCTTGACAAGAAACCTGACGCTGTCTTTTTGCCGCATATCAAGGCCTTTCCTGTGCCCGGCGGCGACGAGGTACGGGTGTCATGCCCCTTTGTCCAGTCGGAGCCATATACCCTGAAAGCCGCTTTTCCACAGTTGGCAGAACTGGAGGTCTTAAGCCCGGTTCTTGACATGACAAAGAGTTATGAGGCTGCGGAAGGCGATTTCATGGAGATAGGCCGCAGGCTTGGCCACGGCGCCAGGGAGACCAGGCTGGCCTTTAAAGTGGGGCTTAGAGCGCAGCATGCCTTCCACGAGGCGTGCAGGGAAGCCGGGAAGCGCGCCCTAAAGGAGGCTGAAGCCTCCCCCGAAGGATTTTCCATAGTCCTTTTTGGCCGCCCCTACAATGCCTTTTCCAGCATGGGGAACATGGGAATACCCAAGAAATTCGCGTCCCGTGGCTACAGGGTAATACCGCAGGATTTCCTGCCCGTGGACCCCGAAGACTCATTGGATAACATGTATTGGGCATCGGGCCAATGGATCCTTAAAGCCGCACGCTTTGTGAAAAGGCATGACAGGCTTTTCGCTGCATATATAACCAATTTCAGCTGCGGTCCCGATTCATTCCTGATCAGTTATTTCAGGGATATAATGGGGCAAAAGCCGTCCCTTACCCTGGAGCTTGATTCCCATACCGCCGATGCCGGTGTTGATACCCGGATAGAGGCCTTCATTGATGTTGTGAAAAGATATGATGATATGGTACGCAGGGATATGCAGACCGCTGCCGGGGAGGAACCGTTCCGGACGGCCCGCCTTGAAACCGTGGCCGGGAAAATGATGGTTGTTCTCCCAGACGGATCAGAATACCCGCTTACCCATCCCAGGGTGAAGGTGTTGATGCCTTCCATGGGAGAGATTGGCGCCAGGATGCTGGCTGCAACTATGGAATACGTAGGGGTCAAAACCGTGTCGCTTCCGCCTGCCGGTGAGAAGGAACTTGCCCTGGGCAGGACCGTGGCCTCCTGCAAGGAATGCCTGCCGCTGCTTCTCACGGCGGGCAGCCTGATACGCTATATAGAGGAGAAATGGAACGGCGAGGACATCCTGGTGAATTTCATGCCCGAAACCTCCGGACCGTGCAGGTTTGGCCAGTACAACATCATGATGCGGGAAATAGTGAGAAAAAAGAAACTGGACAGGGTAACCATGCTTTCCCTTACCTCCGAGAACTCCTACGCCGGGTTCGGGATTAAGTTTGCCCTCCGGGCCTGGCACACCATTGTCCTGTCCGATGTTCTGGATGACATATACAGCGCCATTCTGGCCATAGCCAGCGACCCGGACCATGCGACCAGGGTTTTCCGGGAAATATCCGAAATCCTCATTGACAGCATTGCCCGTGACCCGTGGAAGGTCCTGAAGAGCAAGATCCAGCAGGCCTCCAGGATCCTCTCGGAACTGCCGAGAAGGTGCAGCCTCAGCGATATTCCGTCCATTGCCCTCATCGGGGAGATCTATGTACGGCGCGACGGGTTCTCCCGGCAGTACCTGGTGGAGCGGATCAGCAAACAGGGTATCTGGGTCAGGACTGCTCCCGTGGCCGAGTGGATAAAATATTGCGACTATATTGTCCAGCACAGGCTTGTGGCCAAGTCCAGGTGGGGTGACCGGCTGAAGAATAAAATCACATGCATGGTCAAGAACCCATTTGAGGACGAGATCCGGAATATATTCGCCAATTGCGGCTTCTACAGGGTATTTGACAACGATGTGGACCACCTGGTTGAAGCTGCCCGGGATCTGATATCTCCCCGGCTGACTGGCGAGGCCATACTTACGGTTGGAGCGGCCCTGGCCGAGATCGTGGAGAGCGTGGATGGCGTGCTGGCCCTTGGGCCATTCGGATGTATGCCTTCCCGCATCGCTGAAGCCCTGATAACCAACAGGCTGAATACCCATAAGCCGAAGATAGCCCGCGATGCCGAACTTGTGGCCAGGGTGATGAAGGTCTGGCCGTCGCTGCCCTTCCTCTCGGTGGAAACCGATGGGAACACCTTCCCGCAGCTTATCGAGTCTCGCCTTGAAGCCTTCCTGCTGCAGGTATCACGCTTGTTTCAAACCAAGGGGACGGTTCTCCTGGCTAGCCACGGGGACGGTTCTCCTGG
>JAAXZX010000110.1 GCA_012719645.1 Clostridiaceae bacterium | reverse complement strand
TATACCTTTTTTCTGTCTTCAGGAGTAAAATGGACCCCAAAAAGCACATATCCTCTGTACAAAAATGCCTTTCCAAACCCGCATTAAAAAATCAATAGAACTTACTTATGCAATGCTGAATTTACTTCTGCATTTGAGCCACTTTATCAAAAATTTAACACACTTTTATCACAGCTATATACATCATTCCCTGATCCAGAATATTTATTGCTCATTATCGGTGCAGCAGGGGTGAAACACGCTTGTAAGTCACAAAAGTCAGTAATGAAACAATAATAACCTTGATGATATTGAAAGGCACAATCCCAAACAGGATAAGGGTATTCAGGTCCGCAATGCCCTGGTTTTCCTCCGCGCTCATCTGTATTATGTTCTGCAGGGATTGATCGGCGGTGATGCTGAACCGTTTGGCAAATATCTCCACATAGAGGGGGATCATCACAAAATAGTTGACCAATGATGCCAGAACCACCATGCACAACGAACCGATAACCAGTCCTTTTATGGCGGTCTTTATCGTCTTGTTCCGCTTGTATATCCAGGCAGCCGGAACTACCAGGGCGCATCCCACAATGAAATTGGCAAGCTCGCCCACTCCCCCTGTTATGGTAAAGGGCAGATGGACCAGGTTTTTTATAAGCTCTATAGTCATCCCTGCCAGGGGGCCCAGGGCAAAGGCTCCAAGAAGCACAATGATTTCGCTCAGGTCCAGTTTCAAAAACGGCGGCATGAAAGGAAGCGGGGTTTCAATGAACATGATTGCCGCAGCCAGGGCGGAAAGCACACCAACCTTGGCAATGAACTTAGCTTTATCTCTCTGCATAACCAACACTCCTTTTCTTCAGTACAACCGGGGTATCAATTACTGAGATGTCTAAGGGCTGTGACAGTCTTATGATATAAAAAAGCCCTGAAACAATCTCAGGGCTACTTATCAGAATAATGTCCATCTTCTCCCATCCAGACTTTACTGTCGGCTCCGGAATCTCACCGGATCATGCTTTTACGCTCGCGGGCTAATGGCTTTGCCATATTACCGCCGGTCGGGAATTTCACCCTGCCCCGAAGATTGTACCTATAAATATATATTGAATTATATTCATTTTAAACCCATGCAGGCTTGGAGTCAACTACTTGTCAGCGAAGGTTTTGGCTCAAGTTTCGACCCTAATATACCTTCAGCGCAAATACAGGACATGACGCGGAGCAGTACCCGCACAGAACACACCTTTCATGATCGATCCGGAGCTTTCCGTCCTCCAGGGATAGCGCCTTTTGCTGGCAGCGCCTGACACATTTCCCACACCCCTCGCACCAGAAATCTGCATGCAGCGCCTTCTTCGGCTTCTCCGCAAGCCGGGACCTGTACTGGCTTATGGCTTCAATATTTTCAAACAGGGCTACATTCATCCGGACTTCTTCTATACTCTGCATGCCAACAGCTATGGAATCCAGCCAGGGTATGCCCAGGGCAAACCTCAGGGCATCCTCGAAATCACATAAAAGGTTCCCGCCGCCGAAAACCTTCATGCCGTATATGCCCTTCCCCGCCTCGTGGGCTTCCTTTATTGCTTCCAGCATTTCTTCGACGGTTCCGTCACAGATCCCAAGGCCACGCTTATTGACAATGGGATGGATAACATCCATTTCAGGGATCGCAGCAGCGGCCTTCACCGCCGCAATGTGATGGGTAGATATCCCTACGGCTTTAATAACACCGGCCTGCTTCTGTTCCAGGTAGTATTCGAAAGCCTCCCTGTGTCCCCGGATGGTAAGTTCGCTTTCCTGCTCATGCATCAGGAAAAGGTCTATATAATCGATCCCTGTTTCGGTAAGAGCCCTGTCCAGACAGCGCTTGGCATCCTCCCTTGTGTAGACGTAGCATTTTGATGAGATTACGGGACGGATCCCGCTTCTTTCTATGGCACGCCTGATATATGGGTAAGTATCGTAAAGGTCGGCTGTATCTATAAAATTAACGCCGAGCCTCAGGGCTTCTTCTATGACCTCCGCTCCTTCTTCCACGCTAAGGTTTCTCTGAAGCGGTCCTATCACCAGGGCTCCAAAGCATAATCGCGATACCTTGATTCCCGTGTTTCCCAGAAATTTATACTCCAAAACGTACACCCCTGTGCGTTGCCTCCCGGCTGTATATAACAAGCCGGTTTGTTATGAACACTCTCCTAATATACCACAAACTTACCCTGGCGGTTAATTTTCAGGCAACAAAAAAACCTGCCCGAAGGCAGGCCTTGTTCATTACGGATCAGGTACTGTGCTGATCAAGGTAAAAACGCAGAAGTTCCTCCATTATCTCATCCCGCTCCACCCGGCTGATGAGGCTTCTGGCGTTCTTATGGCTGGTAATGTAGGTGGGATCTCCCGACATAATATATCCCACTATCTGGTTGATAGGATTATACCCCTTCTCTGCAAGCGCCTCATAGACCTTCAGAATGATATCTCGGGTCTGGTTTGGTTTCTCATTGTTGAAACTGAACTTCACTGTGCCTTGGTTCATGGTTTCACCTGCTTTCATAAAAATCAACCCACGTTGCATCCCAATGCAGGCAGTCTTCAAAAGGCAGCTAAACTCTCTTTGCATGCTGAAGGCTGGTCCATACTACGGCTTTACGGCAACCACATCCATATTCATTGCATGATAATTCCAACCATTTACTTAATCTTAATACATCCTCCGGCTCAAATCAAGCATTCGAAACCTTTTTGTAATCAATCTTTAATCTTCCGGGACGCCTTTCATGCGTTCACCCCGTATGTCAACCAGTCTTACAGGCAATATTTTTCCGATCACTGACTCATCAAGCTCCGCCTCAACCGGAATATAGTTGGCTGTAAGCCCTTCCACCGATCCGGGGGATCCGGGTACCGGCTGCTCAAACAGCACTTCTTGCTGAGTACCGATAAAGCGCCTGTAGAATTTCTCCCGATTCTTCTCAGCCAGGGCAATCATTGCCCGGCTCCTCTCCTCTTTCCCCCCAGGGCTTACCTGGTCCTTGAAACGGGCTGCAGGTGTCCCCTTCCTGGGAGAGTATTTGAACACATGGGCCCAGAGGAATTCCATCTCGTCGCAGAAGGCAAGGGATTCCTCAAACTCCTGCCGGGTTTCTCCGGGAAAACCGACCATCACATCGGTGGTGATGGCTGCATCGGGGATAGCTTCCCTCAAGGCATTAACTGCCCGCCTGTAATCATCTGGCGTGTATTTGCGGTTCATACGCTTCAATGTCGCAGCGCTTCCGCTTTGCAGCGAAATATGGAAATGGGGACAGAGCTTCGTTGTGTTTTTTGCAAACTCGATTACCCTCGGCGTGATGTACACGGGATCAAGGGATCCAAGCCTGATGCGTTCAATACCGTCAATGCGGCTTATCTCCCCGATCAGGTCAATTAGGTCGGCACCTGTTCCGTTGTCCCTGAATGAGGTAAGGTGTATGCCCGTAAGCACGATCTCTTTGAATCCCTGCCGGGAAAAGTTTACCGCTTCCTTTATAACATCCTCCATTTTTCTGCTGCGCACAGGCCCCCGGGCATAGGGTATGATGCAATAGGCACAGAAGTTGTCACATCCGTCCTGTACCTTGATGAAAGCCCGTGTATGGCCTGTATAGGTTTCTACTGGCAGTTCCTCGAACTCGTCAAGCTGTTGCCTGCCGCGGACATATATCCCCTTGCCGGAACCGGCCGCCTGTTCCACCAGGGAAACGATTTCATGCTTCATGTTATTGCCGACAACAAGGCTTACCCCTTCAACCTTTGCCGCTTCCTCGGGCGAAACCTGCGCAAAGCATCCCACGGCGGCAACCACAGCTTCGGGGTTGATGGCGTGAACCCTGCGGAGCATCTGTCGTGACTTCCGGTCGCCCATGTTGGTAACCGTGCAGGTGTTTATCACATACACATCAGCAAATTCATCGCTGTCAACTATGCGGTAGCCTGCCTTCTCAAAGAGCCTTTTCATCCCCTCTGTTTCGGCGATATTAACCTTGCATCCCAATGTTATGAAAGCTACACTCTTCTCTTTTGCCATATCCTCAATTCCTTCCGGACGGCCGCAACGCACCCGGACATGTTCTGCAAAACCGACAATATGTTTAAACGCGGCCAACCAGCTTAACAAATATTTAACATTATTATTATTGACTGCACACCCAAAGGGTACTAATATAAGTAATATGGTTGACTTATGCAGCAATATCGCGTGAAAGGCGGTGTATTGTATGGCCACATATAATATTTTACTGAAGTCCATAAATGATGTGAAGGATTTTGTCAATATCGTCAACAAGTATGATTTTGACGTAGACCTTACATCCGGGAGGTACATTGTTGATGCCAAGTCCATCATGGGCATCTTCAGCCTGGACCTGAGCAAGCCCATCAGGATGGAGGTTCATGGTGACAATTACGATGCGTTCATCAACGAGATAAAGAGCTTTATCGTTGAATGACAGGCTTAAGGGTGCTTTTTCCCTCGAATCGAGGCGGAAGCATCCTTCACACGCATTTTAACAACAGCCTTTGAGCGGCAGATCAGCCAATAGGAGTAAACAACAGAAGCCCAAAAATGGGCTTTTTCTATTGCACTTCCTATCCTGTCACTGCGAACCCAGCGAGGCTGAACGCGGTAATCTCTTCGTTGCAGCACAATGCGGTATAAGATTGCTTCGTCGCTATTCTCCTCGCAATGACATACCCGAACTGTCATTGCGAGCCAAGCGAAGCTGGGCGCGGCAATCCTTAGCACAGCAGCAGCCCTGCCCCCATGGCCATGAGCACAATGAGAATAATATTGATTTTAGTGAATGCGGCTGCAAGAACAGCTCCTGCGAAAATCACAAAAGGTCCCCAGTTTATATAGAGCGGCGCCTGGAGATTGATAAATGATTCCAGGGCGAAGAATATGGCAGCCGACGCAATGAACGCAACCGTTACAGGCCTTATACCCTTCATGCAGGATTCCACAACCCTGCTTGATTTGAACCTCAGGATAAAGCGGGCAGCCAGGATTACCAGGATGAAAGAAGGTACCGATACGCCCACGGTGGCCGCAACCGATCCCCAGAACCCTCCGATGCGGTAACCTACATATGTTGCGGCATTAACCGCAATTGGGCCCGGAGTGATCTGGGATATGGCCGCAATGTCCGAAAACTCCTGCAGCGATATCCATCCCCGCTCGGTCAATTCCCGCTGGATGATGGTCAATATGGAATACCCTCCGCCGAAACCGATAAGGCCGATCTTTGCAAATACCAGGAAAAGCTTAATCAGTATCATTACGTTTCATCCTCATGATGTAGTAATAAAGGAAGCCTGCCAAAGCGCCTCCGGCAATAATGAAAACAATGCCTATTCCAAGCCAGGTGGTCAAAACAAAGGCAAGAACCGCAAGGACCAGTGCAAATACATCCCTGACCACCGACTTGCCCAGTCTTACCACAGTAACCGCAATTACGCCCGCAACACCGGCTTTTACTCCAGTCAGGGCCTTGGTTACATAGATATTACCGCTTACGGTGCTGAACAGTATGGCTATTATCAAAATGATTATGAAGGAAGGCAGTATCACACCAAGGGCTGTCACAACAGCCCCTGCTATGCCGGCTACCCTGTAACCGATATAGATGCCGGAATTGATAGCAATAATACCTGGAAGGGATTGGGATACTGCAAAGGCATCTACGATCTCTTCCTTAGAAATATACTTCTTTCTTTCAGAAATCTCCCTTTCAATGAGGGGAAGCATTGCAAGCCCGCCGCCTATGGTGAAAGCGCCGATCTTGAAGAAGGTTATAAACAAGTCCCACAGCAACGCAGCCTTTGTTTTTTTCATAGTGTTCTCCGCTATTCAGTATTTCAGCTATGATTTTATCATAGGATGTGAAAAAGAGACAAAAAAGATGCAAATAACAGTCCCGGCCAATCTTCCTTGGTCGTTGACCGCTTTCTGCCATTGTGATAATATTCATCTGACATCAAAATAACCAGGATGGGTGATTTATTCATGGGTGATACGGCAAAAAAGGCCACTGTCCTTGTAACCGGCGGCGCCGGATATATCGGCTCCCACACGGTAGTAGAACTGCTGGACCAGGGATATGATGTCATAATCGTCGATAATTTTTCAAACAGCAAGCCCGAGGTTCTAAGAAGGATCAGGGAAATAACCGGTAAAGACTTTCTCTTCTATAAGAAAGACCTTCTTGACAAAGATGGATTGGAAGAGGTTTTCGAAAAGCACCGGATAGACGCAGTCATCCATTTTGCGGGTCTGAAAGCTGTAGGGGAATCGGTAGCAAAACCCATGGAGTATTACCATAACAACCTGACGGGTACATTGAACCTCTGCAGCCTTATGCAGAAGCATAATGTAAAGAGGATGGTCTTCAGTTCTTCAGCCACTGTGTACGGCGTCAACAACAAGGCGCCCTTCACCGAGGATATGCCCCTTTCAGCCATAAACCCCTATGGATGGACCAAGTTCATGATAGAGCAAATACTGAGGGACATCTATGTTGCGGATAATTCCTGGAGCACGATCCTGCTCAGGTATTTCAACCCCATAGGGGCTCATGAAAGCGGAAGAATAGGCGAGGATCCCAATGGTATTCCCAATAATCTCATGCCCTATATCACCCAGGTTGCAGTGGGCAAGCTGGAATACCTCAAGGTTTTTGGTGATGATTACGACACCCATGACGGGACAGGGGTGAGGGACTATATCCATGTGGTGGACCTGGCTAAGGGGCACATCAGCGCGCTTGAAAAGGTTTTGACGAGTGCGGGTATTGACGCGGTCAACCTTGGGACAGGAGAGGGATACAGTGTTCTTGACGTGGTGAAAAGCTTTGAGAATGCCAATGGCATAAAAATACCATACAAGGTTACCGGCAGAAGGCCTGGCGATATCGATATATGTTTTGCGGACACCAGCAAGGCATTGAGGGTATTGGACTGGAAAGCCGAAAAGACCCTGGAAGACATGTGCCGGGACTCATGGAACTGGCAGAAAAACAATCCGGACGGTTACGGAGAATAGACTTGCTTAGTGATCTGACTAATAGAATACTATATAAATGACATCATAAACACCACAGCGGCATAAGATAAATATTTAATTATCTCCGCAATATCTGTTTTTATATACCATATACTTGCACTTAATTCCATCAGAAGCAAAAATAGTATACCAAGAAACTGTCTTGCATTTATACTCCTGCGTTTCACTACCAAAAAAATAAGGGCAGACAGCATCATATAAGTTCCTGGTAGCCCACATATTAACGGAAAAGTAAAACACAGCATTGTAATTAGTGCTTCATAACTCGAAGGCAACGCTAAAAGAATAAAATAAAATAAGATTATCACGTAGTACCAATAGTGCAGCAAGTCCAAGTAGATATAAATATATTAAGTAACGATCGCGTTTATTCATTTTATGCTTCCCCTTTTTATGATATCATAATATATATTACAATAGTCTGAAGCCATTTTTTCCGATGAGTAATCTGACACAATTTCTAATGAACGTTTTTTCATTATCTCCATTTGGCTTTCTGATAGACTCAAAAGGGATAGCATAGCATTGTATAAACCGTCCTCTTCATTATCGTTTACCAAGTATCCATTCCCACAAATTACATCTTTCAAGCCTCCGACATTTGTTGAGATAATAGGTAACCCAGCAGCCATAGCTTCGAGCACTGAGAGAGGTAATGCCTCTCTATGCGATGATTGTACATAAGCGTCTGAGATTGCGTAATAATATTCCACATTGTTTACCATACCTGGCATAATAACAGCCTCTTTAAGATTCATATCAGATACTTGCTTACACAATTGGTCATGGCATGGTCCATCTCCCACTAAATAGAGTT
>JAAXZX010000015.1 GCA_012719645.1 Clostridiaceae bacterium | reverse complement strand
TTACTATATAAATCATAGACCGCAAAAGGCACTTGGGGGATTGTCCCCAAGCGCCTATAGGATAAAAAATACTTAAAAAATCGAGTTAATTTAACCGTACCCAAAGTGTACACTGCCAGGGGGTCACCCCAAACCGTCCCCATGGTTGACATGGCCGGACCGCAGGAACCGTCCCCATGGTTGAAATACCCTCCTGTGACTGGCAAATGGACTGATCAGCTGTTTTTTCTGGCTTTAATAAGCAAAAAGTCAGGTTTGTGAATGTATCTTTTGTATGCTGGGCATTTTTCCATAATGTCGCTGCCCGGGACAGGCTCGAGCATTTTTTCGATAACAAAGCCGGAACCTAAGAGTGAATTGATAATAGTTGAAAATGTACGATGGTATTTTGTAACCCCGTCAACAAGCCATGCTACTTTTCTTTCGCCCTCAACCGTATATGTGGTTAAATTATAATGAATAATGTCATTTTCAGAATTCCGGGTCCAATAATCCGCATTTAACAAAGCAGTCGTTAACGGATGCTCCTGTGAAAATATAAAATAACCGCCCGGGTTTAAAAGCCGGTAAACGTCCCTGGCCAGTTTATCAAAATCTTCAATATAGTGAACGGCAAGAGAACTGAACACAACATCAAACTTATCTGTGATATCATCCAGATCAGTCATGCTCTTGTTGATATACTCAATCCTGGGAGATGAGTTTTCATTTCTTGCCATTTCAAGCATTTTTGCAGAAATATCAAGGCCCGTGACCTTCCTTGCACCCAACTCAAGAAACCGGATGCAATTCTCACCATAACCGCAGCCGAGATCAAGCACGGATTTGTTGTTCAAATCGGGAGCGAGACTGAACAGTGCGGGTTTTTCAACAACGTAGTTTGCTGCAGAAGGATCATCTCTTAGCTTCTTGTAACCATCAAAAAACTCCTGGTTGTCATAAATGTTCTGATTACTCATTTTCAGCTCTCCTTCCATGCCAGGGGCGCGCCAGGGGACGGTTCTCCTGACGCATAAACACATTCAGATAATGTGTTTCCTGTCTGTCCTTTATCTCTCTTCATCTGCATAAAAGCTTTTGAGTGACTATATCGGAGTATATCTCCATACCGCTGGTTTTTGCTATATGGATCACATTTTCAAACCGGCTGCTTCCGGGAAGGAAATAAGTCAGCAGGTTTTCTTCCCGGAAAATACGATCAGGATTGAAAACTACATCCTGGTATCCATCAAATATAGCCACATAAAAGATATCAGATTCAACGATATCCTGAAAGAAATGGCTGCCATAGGACAGTTCCGGCATAAAACCTTCTTTTTTTGAAGAATACTCGCATAGAACCTTCATATTGCATATCTCTGTAAAGTGTACAGGAACACCAAGGGATGGCGTGGTGCTCCCCCACCTGCCGGGGCCTGCCAGCATAGCATTTTTCCCTTTCATTTCCCTGTTAATCAGGCCAATCTGCCTGGCCACCTCGTATTTCCCCTGTTCACTCAGGTCCAGGTATGCATTCGCACGGATCAATACAACATAATCGACAGGCAGACGCACGCTTCCGCCCATGAAATTGCCTTTGCATGAGAAGAAGCAATCCTTCGGATCCTTTAGTTCCGGTATCTTTACGGTCCTGCCCAGGCCCTTGGTTTGCAGCGGGCGGCATTGCAGGAGATTGATTTTAAAGCTGTTATCCTTATTAAAGTTAGCCGTAAACTCAACATCAACCGGGTAATCGTATGCCTTTGACAGCAGGGCCAGCATTTCTCTCATTATGGCTGCAAAATTTGTATCTGTAAAAAGTCTTTTGAAATCCAGCAAACCAGGCATCTTCCGGTTCTGATTTCCCAATGCACGCATACGGGCCAGGGCAGCATAGTCAGGACTTATGAACAATTCCCTGTCTGCCTTTACAGGAAGAGATAGAACCTCATCCACGTCCTTGCTTACCGGGGTATTTTCTGTGAGCGACAGAAGGTCCATCCGGTGCTGGGAGAACTTCTTCTGATCTTCATAACTCATTGGTGGAAGCCGCAGTGGGTCGTCAAGGCATACTATCCTTACATAATCACCATCGGTCCGATCCACTGCCCTGGTGCCCAATCCAAATACAAGGCGGAGCATCCCCGCGTTCATATCAATGGTTTCATCCCATACGTAAAGATTGCATGAGTTTCCCACGCCTGCGATATGTGGGAAAAAGTAATCTCCATGCCGATCACCCGATACACGCTGAACCAATATTGCCATTTGCTCGTCCTGCTGTGCCAGTCCACGGTTCATCCTATAGTTCAGCGCGTCTTCGTTCATGGTGCTCGCATAAACAATGCGTACAGCCTGTTCAAAGGCTTCATAACGCTCCTGGGGCGTTCCCTGGTTTACGCAGAAAACGCTCTCGTACTTTCCGGCAAACGCGTTTCCAAAGTTGTCTTCCAGCAGGGAACTGGAACGTACAATAACAGGAGACTGACCGAAGTACTCCAGCATTTGGATGAATTGTTCCTGGATATCCTTGGGAAAGGATCCGTGCAAAAGCTTTTCTTTAAGCTCCGCCGCATACCTGTAATAACCCTCGGGCGTTTTCTGCCTGGTGCGAAGGCTCCACCAGCCGTTTTGCACTATATATGTGTAAAAAACATCGGAACCTATATAGAACGAATCATGGGGTTCCATGTACGGCGCAAAACGGTCGCCTACATCTTTCTCCAATATCTTCCTTGCAAGAAGCATGCCGACGCTCTTGCCGCCAATAAAACCGGTGCCGATTTCCCTGGATGCAATGTCAAGAATATCTCTTAAGGTGAAATACCGGTCGCACAACCGGAACATCCGGGAATCACTGCCGATAAGCATATGCATGAGCTGCTTCTTCACCGCTTCCTGCTGCTCAATTGGAAAGCCCAGCATTTTCTTAGCATCGTTAAAGACGGTATTCCAATAATCCAGCCTGATCTCCCCACGGCTGATCCTGTTGAAAAGTTCGGATGCATCAGAACTGGATGTAATGCAGATAGCTTCCTGACCCTGGATCAGATGGGGGAAAAACATTGTGGGCGAATATCGCTGCCAGACCTTAAGGGGGTGGATATAGGTTTTATCACTGATCTGATATAAATCCAGGAGAAGCTGGGTCGTTTCACGGATGCCTGCAATGGTGCTGTAGGTATGAAAACCACGCTTCAGGGCAAAATATGCGACTGTATCCAGTTCATACAAATACGGACAGGTGGCCTTGAAGAAGTTGCCGATCATCAAGTCCGAATGCCAATACTCCAACAGATCGGTGAGGCAGTCAAAAATATAGAATGCTCCTTTCCCCTCTTCTTTGATGATATTGTGTATTTCAATGGTAAAGCTCTCAAAGCCTTTGCTTGCATCGACATGATATGTCCTTATGCCCTGGAAGGCTTCCAGTATGGGTTCATGATTGGCGAAGCGGATATAAACCAGGCTCATGTTTTCTGCTCTTGCGTTATCCGCAAAACAGGCCGCCATCTTCTTATAGCCTGAGATGGAATCCACCTGCCAAACCACGTTATCCCCGAACCGCAGGTGATCGATTACCTGGTCGAATCCTTCCAATCCTGTACTGACTTTATCGAATGAATTCATAATCCACCCCGTTTCCGGATCCAGCATATACAGTCAACTGATTAACGCCCCTGAAAAGTTTCTTCCCTTCATGGGCCGGATTAAACTTCTCCAACTCAAAATAACATATTTGCATCTGCCCTGTCATTATGCCCTTTTAAAAAGTATAATGACGGACGTCTAAGAGGGGGTATCCCTTATTAAGGAATACCCTTCATGCCTTAAAGTGATCCGTCTTGCCCGGGACACGTGGTTTGAGCAATTTTCACCGGAGCAGGCTTCACCTGAACCAAAGAGACTGTCCCCATTGTTTTTCCCCAGATTTCCCCCATGGCTTTCCAATAACCCTCCCTTTAGCTTTCACAAAGTGGTATCATAATGGTGGTATCATAATTATAGAAATGATATCCAAATTTTTAAAAAAGGGTGTATTCGCATGAAACACTACGTTGATGTAAACGCCGAAAGAAACGGCGACGGTTCCAGGGAAAGACCGTTCAAGCGTATCAGCGATGCCGCAAAAGTAGCGCTTCCCGGTGATGAGGTTCTGGTAGCGCCCGGGGTTTACCGGGAGTATGTGGACCCGGCTAATCCCGGTACTGAAGATGCCCGAATCACCTATATCAGCACTGAACCTCTTGGCGCAGTAATTACCGGGGCGGAACAGATAAAGACCTGGAAACACTTCAAAGAAAATGTATGGGTGTGCCGGATACCAAACAGCGTTTTCGGCGATTACAATCCTTATACGACCATAGTTTTTGGTGACTGGTATTTTGCAACGCCGAACAAGCATACCGGATGCGTTTTCCTTAACGACAGGGCGATGTATGAAGCCGTGACCCTGGAAGAGTGCATCAGGGGCGAAGTATATGAATGCAGTTGGGTACCCGAAGAATCGGTTTACAAATGGTATACCGAACAGGACCCGGATGCCGATGAAACCATCATTTACGCCAATTTCCAGGGGCTGAATCCGAATGAGGAAAATGTGGAGATCACCGTACGCCGCAGATGTTTCATGCCATCCAAAACAGGCGTCAGCTATATTACAGTAAGAGGATTCAAAATCGATAAGGCAGCCACCACATGGGCGCCGCCTGCAGCCTTCCAGGACGGCATGATCGGCCCCCACTGGAGTAAAGGCTGGATTATTGAGGATTGCGAGATATCGAACAGCAGGTGCGCCGGCATTTCCCTTGGGAAATACTATGATCCCGAAAACGAGCATTACTTCACATTCAAACACGTTAAAAGCCCTACCCAGATGGAGCGCGACGCGGTATGCCGCGGTCAGTATCACGGCTGGCTGAAAGAGAAGATCGGAAGCCATATCATCCGTCGCTGCAACATCCATCATTGTGAGCAGGGCGGCATTATCGGCCGCATGGGCGGTGTTTTCAGCATCATCGAGGACAACCATATCCACCATATCAACAATATGCAGGAACTCGGCGGAGCGGAGATTGCCGGCATTAAACTTCACGCGGCAATAGATGTAATCATGCGCCGCAATCATATCCACCACTGCACCATGGGGATCTGGTGTGACTGGGAGGCCCAGGGTACACGCATCACCCAGAACCTGCTCCATGATAACCAGCGGCCTCCATATGCAAAGCATCTTCGCGGAAGCATGATGTCCCAGGACTTGTTTGTGGAAGTCAGCCATGGCCCAACGCTTATCGATAACAATATCCTGCTCTCGGACGTAAGCCTTCGGATCGCGACACAGGGCGTGGCTATGGTGCATAACCTGATCTGCGGCGCATTTACCAGCGTTGGCGGCGGAACCACGTGGCGCTATACACCATATCACATACCGCACCGTACCGAAGTTATGGGCTTTATGACCATCCTTCACGGCGACGATCGTTTCTGCAACAATATTTTCGTACAGAAATGGCCGTCTGAGGACTATGTTACACAGGACGACCATGACCCGCAGAAAATCAGGCGGGAGAACAGGCTTGTCGGTACGCATGTATTTGATGAGTACCCGACATATGATGAATGGATTTCACAGTTTGATTTTACTAAACATCCCGACATGATGGCCCTGGACCCTGTTCACTTTGGTCATCTGCCGGTATGGAGCGAAGGAAACGTATACCTGAACGGCGCCAAACCATGGAAAAAAGAAGTGAACTTCTTGCTGGCCGAAAAAAATGACCAGGAAATCAAGGTTGAACTTGCAGAAAAGGACGGGAATTATTACCTGGACACCAACATATTCGATTTTATCAGGGACTTTGATGCCAGGATGATTAACACCGAAATTCTCGGCAAAGCCTTCGAGCCGGAGCAGTACTTCGAGAATCCTGATGGAACTCCAATACAGTTTGACTCGGACTACTTCGGAAATCACCGCGGTGTTCATGTTATCCCTGGTCCGTTCGCATCCCCTGCAAGCAACGTCAAAGTGTACTAAGCGTAAACAGAGGAATTATAAACAGGAGCGGTATGAACCGCTCCTGTTTTCGTATCCGTTATGAATTTTTCATTCAAACCCTGTTTTTTACCGGCTTTCCGTGGCCGAAACGGATAACCCGTTCTTCCGCCCCAGATCCGCCGCCTGCAGAGCGGCTTTTTTACAAGACAGGCATAATAACCCGATGTTTTCTATTGCAAATACATGAAAACTGCCGTAAAGTATTGACGAAGTCATTTATAAAAATAAAATAATATTGACAAACAATTCATATATGAATAATATGAAATGGATGGGAGCAATTTTAAATGAGTGCCGGTACTTCTCTCATTAAAATCAGGGGACTCAGCAAGGTTTTCAAGACCGATGCAGGCGAGCTCAATGTCCTTGAGGACATTAATCTTGACATCATGGAAGGCGAAATATTTGGAATTATCGGTATGAGCGGCGCCGGTAAGAGCACCCTGGTTAGGTGCCTGAACTTTCTGGAAAAACCTACCAAAGGCACCGTGTACATTGACAATCAGGATCTTTCCTGCCTGAGCCAAAAGGAACTCTACAAGATCAGGCAGTCCATAGGGATGATCTTTCAGCAGTTTAATCTGCTCATGCAGCGCAATGTGCTGAAAAATGTATGCTTCCCTCTGGAGATTGCCGGTGTTAAGAAGAAAGAGGCTGAAGCCCGGGCATATGAACTCCTGGAGCTGGTAGGCCTGTCCGATAAGGCAAAGGCTTATCCTTCACAGCTTTCAGGCGGACAGAAGCAGCGTGTTGCCATTGCAAGGGCCTTGGCCAACAATCCCAAGGTTATCCTGTGCGATGAAGCAACCAGCGCCCTTGATCCGGCCACAACCAAGGGAGTCCTGGCCTTGCTTAAGGACATCAATAAGAGGCTGGGCATTACAATCGTCATCATCACCCATGAAATGAGCGTGGTGGAAGAGGTTTGCCAAAGGGTAGCCATCATCGACAGCCGGCACATCGCTGAGGTTGGCTATGTGCATGACATTTTTACAAAGCCCACGACCGATGCGGCCCGACGGCTCGTATTTCCCGAAGGGGAAAGGGTTGAGAACTTTATCAGTTCGCGATGCTGCCGCATTGTGTTTAACGGGAGTTCATCCTTTGAACCTGTTATTGCAAATATGGTGCTTGAATTCAGGCAGCCCGTCAATATCATCTTTGCCGATACCAGGAACATTGACGGAAAAGCCTTCGGGCAGATTGTCATCCAACTGCCCGAAGATAAGCTGGCGGGAGAAAAGATGATGGCCTATCTTCGCAACAGGGGCCTGACAGTAGAGGAGGTGAAGGATTTTGTTTGATCCGGCGATTTTGAAAATGTTCGGACAAGGATTTTTGGAGTCATTGTACATGACATTGGTGTCATCGGCCCTGGCCTATTTGCTGGGACTTCCCCTTGGCATCATACTGGTGGTTACCGACAAGGACGGTATCAAGCCTGCCCCAGGTTTAAACAGAGTCTTAGGTGTTATCATCAACCTGCTTCGCTCTGTACCGTTCCTTATTCTCGCGGTTACACTTATTCCCGTTACGCGTTTTATTACGGGAACCTCTCTGGGTCCGACAGCTACCATTGTTCCATTGGTGATTGGCGCTGCTCCTTTCATCGCCAGAATGGTGGAGTCCTCGCTAAAGGAAGTGGACAAGGGCGTGATTGAAGCCGCCCAGTCCATGGGAGCTTCTCCTTTTGAGGTCATCTGCAAGGTCATGCTTCCCGAAGCCCGTCCTTCACTCATCCTTGGCGCCGCCATTTCTGTTACCACCATCCTGGGTTATTCAGCCATGACCGGTTTTATGGGGGGCGGAGGCTTGGGCGACATTGCTATCCGTTATGGCTACCATAGGTATCAGACTGATATTATGCTCGTGACTGTCGTAATCCTGGTTATCATCGTTCAGGTTTTTCAGGAGATTGGCATAAGATTAGCCAGGTTAGGCGATAAAAGAAAATAGAAAACAGGAGGAAGGATTTACATGAAAAAAACATTATCTCTCTTGCTTGTACTTATTCTGGCGTTCACCCTGCTCGCCGGCTGCGGCGCATCGTCGGGTCCCAAGAAGATTGTGGTGGGAGCTACACCGGTGCCCCATGCCGAGATCCTTGCTGTTGCCAAGGAGATCCTGAAAGAGAAGGGTTATGAGTTGGAAATAAAGGAGTTTACTGATTATATCCAGCCCAATCTGTCACTTCAGAGCAAGGACCTGGACGCGAACTTTTTCCAGCATACCCCCTATCTCAATGATTTCAATGCTGAGCAAAAAACGGACCTTGTGCCCATTGCGAGCATCCATTATGAGCCACTGGGTGTTTACCCCGGCAAGACCAAGAGCCTCGATGGCCTGAAGGATGGCGCGCAGGTAGCCATTCCCAATGATACCACCAACGAAGCCAGGGCGCTGCTGCTCCTGGAAACCCAGGGACTGATAAAGCTTGATCCCAATGCGGGATTTAAGGCTACACCAAAAGATATCGTTGAAAATCCCAAGAACCTGAAGTTCGTAGAGATTGAAGCCGCCCAGCTTGTACGTTCTCTGCAGGACGTGGATATTGCCGTCATCAACGGCAACTATGCCATCCAGGGCGGTCTTAACGCAATGACCGACGCCCTTGCCAGGGAAGAAAAGGATTCCGCTGCCGCCACAACATACGCCAATATCCTGGTGGTTCGCAGGGGCGATGAGAACAGGGAGGATCTGAAAGCCCTTGCTGAAGCCCTCCGGAGTGAGGAAGTAAAGAAGTTTATCGAAGAAAAATATGAGGGCGCTGTTGTTCCTATGTTCTAGTTCAGAAACTTACAAGAACTCCCGGGAGCCTGGTTTCCCGGGAGTTTTTTATCAAACAGATGGACCGTCCCCTTGTTTCAACCGTTGATGGTCAACATGGGTTCGCCGCTTCGGGGCCCGTCCCCTTGCGCAGCAGTACTGCCAGGTTCCGGGGCAGCACTTTTTGAAACCCTTCGTAAAATCCCGACTCCTTAAGCTTTGAAGCAAGCATATCGGAATACGGTTCTTCATCCTTATGCGTCAGCAATTCTTTGGTCTCTTCCTCCGAAAACGTAACACCCTTAACAATATTGTGTTTATTCTGACTGTTAGCCGGACAGCAGTCCTGGCACTGCATACATCCTATCAGGGAATTATGGGCATCTTCGGCAACCCATTCCGGGAACTCTCCGGGAACCTCGTTCATCGCTGTTAAACATTTCCGGGTGTTTATGATTCGATGACCGGGTTCAATCGCTCCTGTCGGACAAGCGGCTGAACAAGCCTGGCATTTTTCGCATATATCCATACGCCGGTCAGGATACCAGGCTGCTTCATCACAAGGGAGATCAGAGATAAACGAGAGTATTCGAATATAGCTTAAGCAAAAACTTTCAAATATACAAAATATTATCCGGTGGTCGGGCGAACTTCTTTCAGTACGGTCCATCGGCATATAAAAATGCCACCTGATCAATACAGAACCAATAGGTGGAATATCAACCACAGGAACCGTGCCCTAAAAAATTCCGCCTCGGATTCATAGTGGAATAGTTTGTTTCACCATAAATTAAAGCCACGGGGACTGTCCCCGTGGCTTTACCCGTGGCTTTATGGCTGCTTGCCTATGTAAGCCAATATGCCTCCATCAACATATAAAATATGTCCATTGACAAAGTTGGAAGCATCGGAGGCCAGGAATATCGCGGGGCCTGTCAGGTCTTCCGGCGTGCCCCAGCGGCCGGCCGGTGTCCTGCCGATGATGAACTGGTCGAAGGGATGCCGGCTCCCGTCAGGCTGCAGCTCCCTGAGCGGGGCTGTCTGGGGTGTGGCTATGTACCCGGGTCCGATACCGTTGCATTGGATATTTGCGGAACCATACTCGCTGCAAATATTGCGCGTCAGCATCTTCAATCCGCCCTTTGCCGCGGCGTATGCGGATACTGTCTCGCGCCCCAGTTCGCTCATCATGCTGCACATGTTTATTATCTTTCCATGCCCCTTCCTGATCATACCGGGGATGACCGCTTTTGACATGATGAAAGCGCCGGCAATATGCACGTCTATTACCTTGCGAAACTCAGCGGCGCTCATATCAATCATTGGTATGCGCCGTATGATGCCTGCGTTATTTACCAATATATCGACAACGCCAACTTCTTCCTCCACACGCTTAATAAGCTTGTTTACCTGGTTTTCGTCGGTCACATCGCAGACATATCCGTGAGCCTTTACCCCTTGCTCTTTATACGAGGATAATCCTTTTTCCACCAATTCTTCGCTTATGTCATTGAACACCACGGTGGCGCCTGCTTTTGCATATGCTGCTCCTATTGCGAAGCCTATCCCGTAGCTTCCTCCTGTAATAAGCGCAATTTTACCGTCCAATCTGAACATATCTATAATATCCATTGTTCAGCACCCCCGTTTATTTAAGCTCTGAGGTTGTGATAACGTCCATGTCGTCATAAACAAGATTTTCACCTGCCATTGCCCATATAAACGTATAATTCCTGGTGCCTACGCCGGCATGAATGCTCCACGACGGGCTTATCACCGCCTGCTCGTTTTTTACAACAATGTGCCTCGTCTCATTCCCCTCTCCCATCAGGTGGAAAACAACATGATCCTCCGGCATTTCAAAGTACATGTACACTTCCATGCGCCGCTCATGTGTATGTACGGGCATTGTGTTCCATACGCTGCCTGGCTCCAGTTCGGTCAAACCCATGGAAAGCTGGCATGTGTCCAAAACATCCGGATGGATAAACTGGTTTATAACGCGCTTGTTGCACGTTTCAACAGAACCCATATGTTTTTTTGCCGCATCGCTAATCCTGATAAGCTTCGTTTCATAGCTCCTGTGGGCTGGAACGCTTACCAGGTAGAATTTCGCGGGCATGTCCGGATTCTTTGATTCGAATACTACTTCGCGGGCTCCGCGTGTGATATACAGGCAGTCCTTGTTGTCCATCCCGAAAGACTTGCCGTCCACATAAACGCTTCCGCTTCCGCCGACATTGAAAACACCTGCTTCTCGTCTCTCAAGGAAATAGTTCGAGCCGAAGCTTGCCCATACATCCATCCCTTTATCTATGGGGACGCTTCCATTTACAGGCATGCAGCCAATCACTACCACACGGTCGATATGGGTATAAACCGTGTTCACCACGTCAGGTGTAAACAGGTTCTCAATCAGGAATTCCCTGCGAATCTCATCGGTTGTGTATCGTTTGAAATCGCGCTGGCTGCATGAATAACGAACATCCATATCAACAAACCTCCCTGCTTACCTCGGGCACTGGTTCCTGGCGCCCTTTTACCAAGGCCGATATCCCGTTGACAAGATCACGCACCAGGTATATCAGTATCAGCGCGCAATTCACGGGCATACTCGAATAAGGCCAGCGTGTGGAAAACTTCAGTATGGGCTGGGGCCAATCGGCGGTTTTAACAAGCAGTATGGAATAGTATAGCAGTGCGACAAAAAACACTATGCTAATAAGTGTTATCATCAGGTTCAAGATTTCTATCCATGTTTTCCCCTTGAATCTTTCCTGCAGCAAATCCACCCTGAAGTGATCTCTTGCACGGAACAGGAGCGTTGCTCCGGTAAATATCATCCAGGCCATCATGCACGCAACAACTTCGTCGGACCAGGCCATCGGAAATGAGATTCGTGTAAACCGAATGAATACGCGTGCAAACAGGATTACTCCAATCCCGATACACAGCACGGCAATGAACCCGTGTAAAAACTTTGCGAGAATTTCATCAGCTTTTTTCAGTATTTTCAGCATAATACCCTCCTCACATCAAGTTCGGCAGCCACAGGCAAAGACCCGGCCAGAAAGCGCATATCAGCAGTACCGCAAAAATGCCGATGACATAGGGAAGTACCGCTTTTGAGAGTTCTCCCAGCCTCACTTTTGCCACACTGCACACCGCATACAGGCTCATACCGACAGGGGGAGTAAGGAGACCTATCATGGATGCCAGCACCACTATAATTCCAAACTGGATATAGTCCATCCCGATTGCATCGACTATGGGCAGGAAAATAGGAACAGTTATCAGTATCACCGATACGCCTTCAAGGAAACATCCCAGGATGAGAAGAACGCCAATCATGAGAAGGATGAGAACGGCCGGACTGGTTGATATGCTCATGAGTCCTTCAATTACCTGGTTCGGTATACGCTGGTGCAGCATAAAATATGCGAGGAAATTGGCAACCGCAATAATGAATAGCGTCTTGCAGCTGGATATGATGCTCTCATATATTATTTTGACCAATAATTTACGGTTCAGTTCCCTGTACGCCAGTCCAAGGATCAGCGCGTAAACGCATGCCACTATTGCTGCTTCGGTTGCTGTAAAAATGCCGGTCCAGATACCGCCAATTATTATCACGACGCAGAACAGGCTGGGAATAGCATCCCATAAATACTTCAACCTTAGCTTCCAGGGCATCGGGGGAGTTACCGGGTATTTTCTCCTCTTGGAGATGATATAGACCACAACACACATCGCCGCCGCCATAAGCAACCCGGGAACGATGCCAGCGGCGAAAAGCTTGGGTACCGATACCCCCGTTACGGAAGAATATATTACAAATGGGATGGACGGCGGTATAACGGGAGCAATCGTGGACGAAGCTGCTGTTATGGCAGCGCTGAACTTACGGTCATATCCGGCATCGTCCATCGCCTTTATTTCAATGAGACCGAGTCCCGCGGCGTCTGCCACAGCGGCACCGGACATACCTGCGAACACAACGCTGCTGATTACATTAACCTGTCCCAGTCCGCCCGGCCAGCGGCCTACCATTGCATTTGCAAAATTAAAGATGCGGTTGGTTATTCCTCCTGTATTCATCAGGTTGCCGGCAAGTATAAAAAACGGTATTGCAAGAAGAGTAAAGCCGGTAGTGCCATTATAGATGCGCTGGGCCATTACAGCCAGAATCTCCGAAAAACCCATGGAGGCAAAGGCCCCCGCGCTGAGGGCGCCCATAGCGACGGCTACGGGAACGCCGATCAAAATCAATCCGATAAGCAGTACGAAGAATATCAGTACAATCATCAGGAAAGCCTCCTCGCGTTTTTCTGCCGGGAAGAGGCGAATAACGCGCGGAATCCCGCGGTTATTCGCCCTGCCCATCGTTGCTCAGGCCTATTTAGGCTTTGCAGCTTCGACCATCTCGAGGAACTTCTTCATGTGATCGGGATTTCCTTCATACTCTGCAACACGGTCCCATGCCGGCGCCATGGCAGCCTTGAACTCATCGAGGTTCACTTCTGTCACAATAACTCCCTTG
>JAAXZX010000001.1 GCA_012719645.1 Clostridiaceae bacterium | reverse complement strand
GATGTCCAGGACTTTCCGTTCCCGTATGATGGAAAGATAGTTATCGATATACGCCATATCCTCCTTCAGGGTAACTGTCTTCCTGGTTGCATCGATGCTATAGCGGAGCAGTTTCGAGAAGTTCAGAATCATCCTGTTGGCTGCGGCCGGATCAATCTTGATAAGCCCGCGGATAACCTCCAGGGAATTAAAGATAAAATGCGGATTGAACTGGGATTCCAACTGCTTGATTTCCGCAGTTTTCCGCATCAGAACTTCCTGTTTGTTAGCCTCAACCAGTTTTCTGATACTGTCGATCAATTGACCGTAGGCATGTTCAAGACTGCCGAATTCGCTGTGCCTGTCCGATTCAAGCGGAACATAGATGCCTTCGGTTTGCATCTTCTGGATGTCTGCCATCTGCCTGTCAATAGCGCTTGCCTCCACTGATACCATGCGTCTGGACAGCAGGGTTGCCAATGTGAGCAAAATGAGCAGCAATACCAGGGATAAGCCTGCAGTTACCGAAATCGAGTAATAGAAAGGTTTCATATCTGTAATGGCATACACATCCAGCTCAATGGTTTCGTTTCCTTTTCTTGAGACATAATAAGCAGCCCCATTGAATTTAACAATGCCAGAGGCATTGCGGAGTCCGGGCGCAATCTTTCCGTACTTGTCCAGATAACTGTTTTTCGAAGTCAGAAGAGCCGTATAGTATTTATCTGCCACCAAAAGCTCACCGGCAGAACTTGTGCTTATGTAATCCATCACTTCATTGGGATCAAGCTCAAACACCAGGTATCCGGCGACTTCACCGTCCATGGCAATGGCACGGCCTATGGACAGCACCATGGCTTTTCTCCGGGTATTCCCGGCATTGTTCAGCATCAGGATTGTCTCATCGGGAAAAACAGTCATCTGGTACATTATTCCGGCGTAATATGGCGGACGGACATCCAGGTAGGAAGGCAAAATCGTGGAACTGCCAATAATGCAGCCGCCCTGGGCATCAAGCACATAGAATGTAGCGCCTACTGGCTGGCTGTTTGTAAAGGAATACAACTCTTCAACCACGCTGAGGGTTTGCTGTTCATTTTCTGCAACCTGCCTGATCTCTTCATCATTGGCCAGTTCGGCTATTTTTTGCAAATAGGCGGAAACGCTGCCCTCCAGAAGACTGGCGGCATTATTTGCGTTCTGGACTGTCGTACGCTTGATGGAATAGGTGTATAAAGACAGCATGATAACCGCAATGGCGATGAATATCAGAAGCAAGGGTATAGCCGAGTACTTCAGCAATAGTTTCTGAATATCCCTTGAGAACGATTTGTTATTCGGCTTTTTCATACCATGCCATCCCTTTCAACAGCTTTATACCACATAAAAGCCGAATATTCACGGGTCATCATGCTGTCTTCCGGTTCTTTCACCCTCTACATGGTGTATTCTTTTGAACCGGTGGCTTTCATGAAAACAGCAAGTGAAATTATTGTGGTAAGCATCAGTATTGATGCGATTGCCGCCGCCGCACCATAGTTTCCCCTGGATACCTGTTCGTAAACCGCAACCGACAAGGTCTTTGTCCCGCCTGTATACAGTATCAGCGATGCGCTGAGTTCATTGATCACGGTGACCCAGCTCATAATGGCGCCGGTCGCTATACCTGGAACCATCAGCATGAATGTAACCTTGAAGAATGCTTTTTGCGGCGATGAACCAAGGCTTATAGCCGCTTCTTCGGTACTTGGGCTGATCTGGTACAGAACACCCACGCTGGAACGCAAAGTATGGGGCAAGCGCCGGATGATGAATGCTACAATGATGATTGCAGCCGATCCGCTAAGAATCAGCGGCTTCGTGTTGAAACACAGAAGCAGCATAATGCCAAGAATCGATCCGGATATGATGTACGGAAATACCGTGACAACGTCCAGAAGAGATGTCAGCGCATTCCGCTTCCTGACCGACAGGTAAGCAACGAAGACTGCAATCAGAACAATCAGTACAATTGCTGTCGCGCCGTAGAGATAGGTGTTCCTGGTGGTGCTGAGTATGGTTTTCCAGGCGCTCCGGAAACTGTCCAGCGAGAACCCGCGCACAAACCTGGAACCCTTTGTCTTCAGGAACGCGGTAACGATAACCGTCATCTGCGGCAATACGGACAGCAGCGCCAGGCCATACACGTAAATATGGGCAAGTACCGCTTTGAACCCTTTGATCGGACGCTTTTGTATGGTCTTTACAGACCGCATTTTGAAAGATTTCTTATTGATAATATACTTCTGCAGGAAATACAGGCAGGCGGTCAGGGCAACCATAACAAAAGCGATAGCGGCCGCGAAGTTCGCGTTGCTTCCGTTCTCGCCCATGAAGGCCCTGTAGACCAGTACCGGCAGGACGCGATAACCTTCGCCTATCAGCATGGCCGTTCCGAAGTCCGCAATAGAGGTCATAAAAACCATCAGCGCCGCTGCCAGCAGCGACGGAAGGACCAGGGGAATCAGCATTTTGACAACATTCCTGGCCGGGCTGCAGCCAAGGCTCTGGGACGCCTCAAGCATAGAAGGATCCACTTTTTTAATCGCACCTGAGACATAGAAATAGATGAACGAGTACAGCTTCAGAGTCAGCACCAGAACGATCCCGTGGAATCCATAAATCGTGGGCAATGAAATGCCGAGGTTCGCAAAGAAGTTTGTGACAAGACCATTACGCCCCAGCAGGATGACCCATGAATAAGCTCCTATGAAAGACGGAGACATCATGGAGAATATCACCAGTATCTGGATAAAACCCCTGCCCTTTATATCGAAGGTGCTTGTCAGGTAAGCCATTAACGTGCCCAGGATGACTGTCAGAATGGTAACCGTGCAGCTGATGTACAGAGAGTGGAAGATGGCGTTGGTATAGTACTTTCTTCCAAAGAAAGTTTGGAAGTTTTTAAGCGACCACTCCCCTGTGGAAGGATCGATGAACCCGCTGATGAGCAGTTTCGCCAGCGGCCAAACCATGAACAGGGCAAAGAGGGTGAACACTATTATGGTAATGAGAACCCAGAAATCAAAGCGAAACCGTTTCCTGCCCATAACGTGCAACCCCCCTGATAATGGATTCCTTGGTTTCAGGCGAGAATACGTTAATCCTTTGCGCATATGCGGCAAGTTTTATCGTATCTCCCACACGATGCAGCGATGCAGCATTCCCAAGGTGTTGCGAGAACTCAATGGACTCCTGGTCCTCCATCATGGAGCAATCCTCGAAATCCAGGACATAAGTGATGTATTTGCCGAGATATGTAGCCTTCCTGACCTTTGCAGTCATACCTTTCTCCGCAATGCAGAACTCCTCGGGACGGATGCCCACGATAACACGGCCATTGGAGGCAGAGGGCAGAATGTTGTCCATTTCCAGGGTGTAGTCCTTTGACAGTTTAATCCTGCGCCTGCTGCCCTCGCCTTCCATTTCGCCGCAGAAGAAGCCTGAACGGCCGATGAAGTCAGCAACAAACACGTTGAATGGCCGTGTGTAGATTTCATGTGGTGTGCCCACCTGCTGAATGTCGCCAAAGTTCATGACAGCAATGCGGTCGGATATTGCCAGTGCTTCTTCCTGATCGTGGGTTACATAGACCGTTGTAATGCCTATCTGCTTTTGTATATCCCTGATAATCTCACGCATTTCCACGCGGAGTTTCGCATCCAGATTGCTTAAAGGTTCATCCATCAGCAACACATCAGGATGTATTGCAATGGCGCGAGCAAGGGCTACACGCTGTTGCTGGCCTCCCGACAGACGTTCCGGGAGCCGATCGCGGTATTCTTCAATCTTTGTGAGCCTGAGCATTTTCTCAAGGCGCTGTTTGGCCTCTTCCCTGGGAACTTTATGCTCTTTGAGCCCGTACATGATGTTTTGCGCCACAGTCAGGTGCGGGAAGATGGCATAGTCCTGGAATACCATACCGATATTGCGCTTATGGGCGGGGATATTGTTGATAACGGTATCGCCGAAGCGGATTGTACCGCCTTCAATTGTGTTGAACCCCGCAATCATGCGCAGAAGGGTTGTCTTTCCGCAGCCTGACGGTCCAAGAAGAGTGAACAGTTCGCTATTGCCTATTCTTAGCGAGAGATCCTTGATGATTGTTACATTGTCGTACCGCTTGACGGCATGTTCGATGATAATTTCCTTGCTCAACGCCTGCAGCCTCCTTCATGGCATATGCGCTTCATTTACTGTTTCTTCATCGGTTGATTGGCCAGTTACGTTTCGGCACGGGATTACTCGGCTACGGTCGTCCAAATATCCTGGAATTTGGCCAGCCATTCTTCCTTCCTTGAAGAAGCGTAGGCTGAATCCGCATTTGACATGGTAATTTCGTCCAGGCTGACAAATCCTTCATCATAGTCGAGGTCTGTCCTGACGCCGCGCATGAAAAGATCATTACTGAGCATGGTCTGGACTTCCAAGCTGGTCAGGTAATCAATGAAAGCCTTGGCGTTCTTAAGATTCTTTGCGCCATTGATGATAGCAGCCGTGGTTGATTCGCCGAATGCGCCTTCCTTACAATAAACGATCTTTACAGGGTAGCCGTCCTTTAATGCCTGGCGGGAAACTTCTTCATAAGTCAGGCCGACAGTGTACTCACCATCGCAAACGCCCTTCCAAACTGCGCTTGAGCTGTTCAGAAGCTTTCCGTCAAGGGCTTCACAGAACCTGGTTACATAATCCCAGGCCGCGTCTGATTCAGGGTCATTGTTTGTTCCCATATCATACAGCATGTTTACAAGATGCCCGTAACCGGATGAAGATGCGGACGGATCAACCATTGAGATCTTGCCCTTCAGGCTATCCTGCAGCAAGCTTTCGTAGCCGGTGATCTCGATGCCCTGAGCCAGGTTGGTATTGACGAGCAGACAACGAAGAGCTACGCCATAAACGGTATAGAGACCGTTGCTGATGCGATAATCAGGATGTATGGCATCATTATTGACGCTTACATAGGGGTAGAACAGATTCTCATCATACGCTTTAATGGAAGAAAGAGCCGCACCCCAGAGCACATCACCCTGCGGATTCTGTCTCTCAGATTCAATCCTCTTCAAAAGTTCACCTACGCCATTTGTGACAAGCTCCACATTTACGCCGGTCTGTTTTTCAAACTGGGATACAACGGCTTCAACAGTCGCATCGGAAACCGTTGTGTAAATAACCAGCTTATCTGTTGAGGGGTCTTCAGGTTCAGCCGGTTTAGCTGAGTCAGCCGGTTTAGCTGAGTCAGACGGTTGGGCTGAAGCCTGCGGTGTGCCGGTCTCTTGAGCCGTTTGAGAACCGCAGCCTGCTATTGTAAAAAGCATGACCGCAACAAGAAGTACACTGAGTAATTTTTTCATGATACTCTCCTCCCTCGATTGAGATGATAAGACGTCTTCATAATTTAATGTAGCATAGGAAAAAAAGGAGACCCATCCGAGGACTCGGCAATATTGTCTCCTTTTCGGTCCTAAATTAAATGTTGTGTGACAGAATATGGCGTAAAAAGCATGAATTGACCTGATTCGCCTTACTTTATGTCATGATGCTTTGCATACCGTTTTGCTGCAGTTCTGCATGCATGGGCATAACCTTATTGGTAAAAGTCCCTGGCCCACCCTGATAGCGGGAAGCAGCCAAAGGCAAGGGCGTCTGCCATGCAATTCATTTCAGAGGAGGTCGGATGGCAAGAAAAATCACATGGATGCTTCATATGGTCCATTCATCATGAATAATGCCTGTCAGATACCAGGTATCGCCGGCCTTTTCGAACACCAGCCTCAGGCTCCTCCAGTCCATCCCTTCATACTTCGGATCAATTCCAGAAAAATGATACTCCACTATGATCGAGTCTTTGTATACCTCAAAACTGTTGTTGATGGTGTTGCCCTGCCCAAGGACCTTGTTGTAGCCGGTCTGCTCGGCATTTACGAAGTCGGCGTCATAGACGAACCTTGCGAAATAATCCCTAAAGCTGAGTTCTATGGGATCTCCCGAGCCGTCATAGTTTCCCCACACATATGTCCCTGAATCCCGGGCCATATTCCTGATCTCATCGGCCGAGAATACAAGGTCCTTTCCTTCATCCACCCAGGTATAGGGTGAGAACCGGACGCCCTTCTCCGGATGTACCGCTTCCGACAGCTTCTCAAAATCGTACTTGCTGATGGCGGTCAGCACCTCAGCGGTCCTTTCCTCTATGATGCTTTTTATATATTCTTCGTCCCCTGCCTGAATCCTGTCCCAGTCAATTTTCTGATCTATGCTGTCCTGTCCTCTGTCATCGCCGGAATCGGTCGAATCGCCGTTGGGTTCGGAAGAATTCCCGGATGACGGAGTATTGGTATTCGTATCACGATCTATGGCAGTAAGGCTGCAGGATGCCAGAATAACCGATATCACCAGAATAATTAAAAAAAGAAAGCCCTTCTTCATGAGCGCCCCTCCTTAAGCCGTGTTTTTCTATATCATACCAGTTTTCTGTTTCTGGATCATATCAAACCTGTGTCAATACTGTAACATTGAAGAATTACGATATAATAATAAGGCCTTGCGCCGCGCAAGCGCAAGGCCTGAACAAACCGTTTTTTTCTTCTTTACCATTCCGGCCAATGGATATCCCACTAAGTACGCGGTCCCATGCTGCCTTTACCGGACAACCCGTGCTCCGCCTCCGGCCATGATCTTCTCCACTTCCTTGAGGCTTGCCATGGATGTATCGCCAGGCGTTGTCATTGCCAGCGCGCCGTGGGCTGCTCCGTATTCAACAGCCTTCTGGGGATCACCAGTGGTCATGAGGCCGTAGATTAGCCCGGAAGCGAAGCTGTCGCCTCCGCCCACCCTGTCCATGATTTCAAGGTCATTGTAATCACGGGCCTTGAAGATCTCTCCGTCCACGCAGCACATGGCGCTCCAGTCGTTTATCGTGGCGGTTTTAACAGTTCTCAGTGTGGTAGCCACAACCTTGAAGTTGGGATAGGTCTTAACGGCCTCGCCTATCATCTTCCTGTATCCCTCTATGTTCAGCTCGCTCAGGTCCTCGGTGTTCCCTTCCACCTCAAACCCGAGGCAGGCGGTGAAGTCTTCCTCATTGCCTATCATCACATCTATGTACCTGGCTATCTCCCTGTTCACCTCGCGCGCTTTTTCCTTGCCGCCGATGCCATTCCACAATGAAGGCCTGTAATTTAAGTCATAGGACACGATGGTTCCGTATTTCTTGGCCGTCTGTACAGCTTCCAGCACCACTTCGGGGGTGGTTTCGGAAAGCGCGGCGAAGATGCCGCCGGTATGGAACCAGCGCGAGCCATACTTGCCGAAAATGGTCTCCCAATCGATATCGCCTTTTTTAAGCTGTGACGCGGCGGTATTTGCACGGTCCGAAACCCCAAGGGCGCCCCGGATTCCGAATCCCCGTTCGGTGAAGTTAAGGCCGTTCCTTACGCTCCGACCAATGCCATCATAGGGCACCCACCTGATAAAGCGGGTATCAACTCCGCCCTGCATGATGAAATCCTCGATAAGCCTTCCAACATCATTGTCCGCAAAGGCGGTTACAACCGCCACATCCATCCCGAAGCACTTTTTCAGGCCGCGGGTGACGTTGTACTCGCCGCCGCCTTCCCATACCCTGAAGTTCCGGGCGTTCCTGATCCTTCCTTCGCCGGGATCAAACCTGAGCATGATTTCCCCGAGGGAGATACAGTCGTAAAAGCACTCTTCCTTCTTCTTTACATTCAGCACACCCATACGGATTCTCCTTTCCCTGGTACCTTCTTTATAAAACATGCAATACTGCGGACTCTTGCAATATGCCGGCCATATCTGCGTGTGCCTTCCCGGCACGGCAGGAGGATAAAAATGGGCCAAAAGCAGGCTGTCAGGCCTGTCCCCTGGCCTCCCTGATTTTCTGGATAAAAAGCCTGGCGGCTTCGGTTACCTGGTCATAATCCCCGGTCTTTGCGCCCGCGGTAAGGTTGCCTCCCACACCCAGGGCTACCGCACCTGCCTTGATCCACTCTGCGGCATTATCCACCGAAACACCGCCGGTAGGCATGAGTTCTGCCTGAGGGAGAGGTCCCTTGATGGCTTTGATGATACGCGGGCCAAAGAGCTCTCCGGGGAAGACCTTGACGATATCGGCCCCTGATTCCATACAGTCGATAACTTCCCGCAAGGTCATGGCTCCCGGCATGCAGGCTACGCGGTAACGGTTGCACAGCCTGACGGTATCCAGATTAAGACTCGGGCTTACCACATACTGCGCACCCGACAGGATGGCTATGCGCGCCGTCTCGGGATCAAGCACAGTCCCTGCGCCAAGGATGATATCATCCTCGCTGAATCTTTTCGCCAACGCCTCGATCACCCTGTGGGCTCCCGGCACGGTAAATGTGATCTCAATGGCCGCAACCCCGCCCTTCATGCAGGCCTCCGTTATTTTCAGGGCCTTTTCTTCGCTCTCTGCCCGCACTACAGCCACCAGTCCGATTTCCTTGATGCGGGTAATGATCTGTTCCTTTTTCATGGCCTCCACCTCATTGATAATTGATATATTAATATATCACCATTATTATACATTCATTTACTTCGCCAGTAAATGACCGGAAGCCTTAATACAACAAAAAAGCCATGGCAGATCATAAAGACCTGCCATGGCTTTTTCCATACTATTAAGTTGACACTCCGTAAAGAGCACTTCTATCAGCCAGGCGCCAGACCTGGCTGAATCGTCATACCCTTTACATGCATTATCATGCCCCTGATTCACGGTAATATACATCCCCTGATAAACTTTCATCATTCCTCGAAAACAAGGTGGCACT
>JAAXZX010000014.1 GCA_012719645.1 Clostridiaceae bacterium | reverse complement strand
TTTTTTGTTGAGATACTGGGGAGCTAAGCTCCCCATATCCCAACACAGTCCTTAGTTACCGTTTCTTTCGTTAAACTCTTGTGCCGTCTTGGCCAGCGCTTGCTCTATCGTGTACCCTTCGACCATAACCAACTGCATAGCCTTGTTCAAATCTTTCGGATAACCTGACTCAGCAAACTTGGTACTGTTAACCGCCGCATTCTTCTGCAAAATATCCAATGTTGTACTAAGATATTGATTCTGCGGTTGTGCAAAGAATTCTTTCATTCCTTCAACAGTAGATTTCAGCATCGGTACCTGGCCGCCTTCTTCCACCCAACGCTTATCAAATTCCGGCGATATCATTAACTCCAGAAATCTTCCGGCCTCTTCCTTGTGTTTGCTTTTAGACCAAATACACACATTCCATCCACCGCAAAGTCCTTTACCCGGCTTACCGTTTATCGCCGGGAAAGCTGTTATTTGCACTGCATTAGGATCAAATGTCGACTCTGAACGGAGCTTAGGGATACGAACACTGCCGCCCGTGATCATGGCAAACTTCCCAGCGGTAAAATCAGCATATACTTCTTCCGAAGTTTGAGTTATACAGCTCGGAGGCATAACGCCGTATTTGTTCACCAAATCCACCTGGAACTGCAGCGCTTCTGCACCTATTTCGTTATCCCATGCAGCTTTACCGTTTTCATCAATAACATCACCAAAATTTGTGACAATGGCAGTTAAAAGGTAACTGCTGTCAGCAGCATCTTCGCTGTATCCGGTTCCTAATCCCCATACTTTCATACCGGTTTCCGGATCGGTAAATGTTAATTTTTGAGCTGCTGCCAGCACATCGTCCCAAGTCTTGAAATTCGGGTCGATACCAAACTTTTCAAACAGATCTGCCCGGTATATAATCCCATATGCATTTACAAACATATAGGCTTGATAATGTGTGTCGTTGGTGGCACCCATCTGGAATCTCACATCGTTGATATCATCAATCTGCTCTTGCGACCACTCTGATAAGAACAGGTTTTCCAGTGGTTCTACGGCTCCCAGTTTAATCGCTTCACCAAGATTCGTAACGTTTACAAAAATAACATCAGGAGCATTGCCTGTTTGATGCGCGGCAAAGAATTTTGCGCTCATTGTATCCCATTGTTGTGATTCAACCCGGACCTTCACATTTGGATACATATCTTCGTACTTGTCAATGACTTCCTGAAGTACTTTTCCTCTGCCCGATGTGTCACTTGGGTTCAGAAATGTCCAAACGAGAATTTCAATTTTTTCATTTGTGGCTGTTGGGGCCTGATTATCATTCGTTTGTGTTGCAGCTTTGCTCCCTTCAGGAGTGCTTTGCGTATTGTTGGATGTTGTACCGCACCCAATCACTGCAACCATCATGAAGATTGACATCAATACAGCCAGGAACTTTTTCATTATAAACCCTCCTTTATTCTTCGTAACGTTCCGACTTTTTGGGTATTTTCCCACCCCCCGATTTTCTTTTATGCTGCCCCCCCTTCTTATTAAGTCATAATATCATTCTTTATTTACTGGTTAAGTCTTTTACACTACCTCTTATAACTAATGAAAAAGGTACAACAATGTCCTGGAAGCCCCTTTTTGGATTCTCGAGTTTGCTTAACATCAGCCGGCACGCTTCCAAACCTAATCTTCTTTTATTTCTATCGATCGTCGTTAACTGGGGATTCGAAAACTCTGCCAGACATGTGTCCTCAAACCCAATAATTGAAACATCATCGGGTACTCTGATTCCATTTTCATAGAAGTAACGCATTGCACCTACAGCCATTACATCTGCTGAGAAACAAACTGCCGTTGGCGCTTTTTTGCTGGATTCGAATATTTTCCGGACAGCATCATAACCCGCTCTGCCTGTAAATCTTGCATTCACGACCAGGTTGGAATCAATGGGTAAATTCGCGTCAGCCATCGCCAGTTTATAACCAAGCAATTTATCATCCGATGCCTGGCTAAGAGTGTCACCATTTACAAAAGCAATACTTTTATGCCCATTATCAATTAGATATCTGACAGCTGTATAGATAGCCTGAGTATAGTCATTCCTGACGCAATCACAAATATCACTCTTGTTGCCGCCTACAACAACAACGTTGTCGGTATATTCCTTCAGCCTCATTATATAGTCCCTGGTATGCATCGTACCGACTACAAACACACCGGCAACTCTTCCTGATGTCAAAAATGAAGGTAATGACAGTTCACCCTGACCTATCTGAATTCGCTCAATCAGCAACCCATATTTAGTTTTTGATATCTCGGTCATAATAACAGATGCCATGTCATAATAAGTAGGCTCATAAGCCTGGTTGAAATAGCTGTTCTTTATATCCCCATCAGCCTGGTAGGTTATTAAATTCATGATTCCCAGATTCAGTTTTTTATTTGTTATTAATTCTCTTGCACCGATATGCGGTACATATCCAAGCCTTTCTGCGACTTTTTTTATTCTTTCTTTCGTTTCATTCTTAACCTTTGGCGAGTCGTTCATTGCTGCCGAAACAGTTGATTTTGATACCCCCGCCTCTCTGGCAATATCCTTTATGGTTACAGCCATCTCATTACTCCTCCAGGACTGTAAAATCGTATCGTTCCGATTATATATGTGATTATATACATTATGATTAAATTTGTCAACGTTTTTTGGCTAAAAAATAACTTATTATATACAATTATTGAAATGCTCAAGACATCTGGTATCGGAACGTTACGTATTCAGCAGCCATAGTCCTGCTTTAGGTATCCGGTAACACTTATGCTGCATACACGACAACAAAGTACATGGGCGTTAACCTGCAGATGTTTATGGAAATAACGCGTGTAATGCCCGCTCGCAATGGCAGAATGGCAGTGCAAATAAAA
>JAAXZX010000109.1 GCA_012719645.1 Clostridiaceae bacterium | reverse complement strand
CAGGGGCACAGGGGATTTGTCCTCATGCCAGCGCTTGTATGTATCCGGGTCCAGGTATATGGTAACGTCTATTTCCGACAGATGATCGGCATAACCCCTTGAAATCCCTCCGTTCAAGGTGATGCCCACTACACCCGGCAAAGACTTCAGTCCTGGCAGTACCCCGTCAAGATGCTTCAGAAGCTTTTCGCTTATATTGTTTCGGTTGATGTTTACATATGGTCTTCCCATGGATACTTCCTCTTTTCCTGTAAAAATGTTATTCGGTATAGGTTCCGCCTGTATTATCCCTGTTCAGGGTGCCAACTTTCTCGATAAGCAGGCACTTTACCAGTTCCCTGCATACAGGGCGATGCCTTACGCCTTTCGGAATAATAATAAAATCGCCTTCGTGCAGGTCTATCAGACCGTCGTCAAGCTCTATCTGAAAAGAACCCTCAATGACATAGAACATCTCGTCCGAATCAGGATGAACGTGAAAATCAAGCGTCCTGTTTTCGGCTTGCAGAACATTGAGCATATGGTCGTTCAGTTGCCCCACCTTGAGATATCTGAACAACTCGGGTATCGAATCAACCTTTTGCTTAAGATTTACCCTTTCAACCTTCATGCTTTCACCTGTTTTTGACTTTCCCGTCCTGTAAAGACCGGGCTTCATCCCATCTACTGTATACAGTTTATATTTCTTCTGCAACCTCCACGATCCAGTTGATAATATCGCTGAACCTTTCTTCGGTAAGCGCGTGACCCCCGTTGTACCTGTAATGCACCAGCCTGTCTTCGGCGCCAAACTGCCTGAATGCCTCTGCAGCCTGGGCCGCGATATCGTCCGCATCAGCCGAATACTTGTCCCCTGTAGCAGAAACCAATAATACATGCCTCGGCGCCATGCACTTTACCAGGTCAGGGATATCGAATTTATCACAGAAGCCCGGGATGACCTCCGCCATTTCAATCCCTGTTCCTGCCCGCATTTTATGCTTATATGAACAGGCTGCCCCGCTTGAACAGCCAAAAGCTATCCCTTCATTCAGAGCCATCTGGAATAAAACCGTATTCCCGCCGTATGAATGCCCCAAGACCCCTACCCTGTCTTTATCAACCTTCGGGTGGTTTTTCAGCAGCTCAAACCCAATGTTCGCGTCATCGATCACTTTCTTCATCAAAGAGCTTCCCTTCAGAATGCGGTAGCACATCTCGTTGTAATGATGGATGAAATCGTTCTTTTCGTCCGGGATAACTCCTTTCATATGAGGCCTTCTGTCTTCAAAGCATATCGAGTCAGGTGCGAGCACAATAAAACCTCTTTTTGCCAGTTCAACGCCAAAGGACTGCAGAGGATTGCCCGCAAGCCCGCAAACCTCGCTCTTGCCCAAATGCCTCTCGCCATTATGCTGATGATGTACTAATACTGCCGGAAAAACACCTTCACCCTTCGGCGCCAGCAAGTACGCGGGAATTTCGTCATCCTCGCTGCCCGGGTAGCATATAAGGCTCCTTGTGAATCCGCCGCAGTCCTGCGCGTCAAGAATCCTGAAGGCAGGCGCCATGCTCCTTCGGTTTATGCCTATATAATTTCTTATTCTCTCCCTTAATTCCTCTATAGCCATTTACCAGCCCCATTATGGCTTCAGTTTTGCGTACTGAAGCTGATCGAGGATTACCCCCTCTTTTATTATCGCGTTTTTGAAATATCCTTCCCGTTCGTATCCCGCCTTTTCCAATACTCGAATTGAGCCTGTGTTGTTGGCGAATACCCGGGCAAAGACCCTGATCAGGCCGAGATTGTCAAATGCGTGCCTTGTTATCGTTTTTACGGCTTCCGTAACAAAACCCTTTCCCCAGAACTCCTCTGCAATCCAATAGCCAAGAAACCCTGATAAACGGAGGATATCGGTCTGCTTCGCTATGTGGATATCGCCGATGGCGATACCCTGGTAGTCTATGGCGAAGTAGTATCCTTTATTGGGGATGCACACATCGTTTATGTACTCTACGGCATGATTATAGGTATATGGATGCGGGAATTCATCCCTCATGAACTTCCAGATGTTGCAGTTGTTTGCATACCTGCTGTAGAACCCGGCGTCTTCACCTCTGAACGGTCTTAGCACAAGATCATCAATACCTGTTTTCAAGACCATCATAATACCTCCGTAAACCAGGCGCGCTTTTCAGGGCGCTTTCCCATCCTGTTCGCGCTTGTTTTCCAGCCTCATATAGATGCTGCGGTCCTTGAAGCCCATAGCCCGCCAGAATCCTATCCCGCCCGTATTCCATGACAGGACCTCAAGATCAATAACATCCGCATTGATAAAATCAAGCAGTTTATTAAGGGCAACCCTGCCATATCCTTTTCTTCTCACATCCCTGCAGATAAAGAACTGCCTGAGATACAGCGGTTTCCTCGAATGGTCGATCAGGGCGTAGCCGATTGTTCTTGAGCCATCTTCAAATATGTAAGCCTTATAATCGGTATGGATGAACCCCTTCATCCTTTCCCGGAGCTGCTCCACATTCATCTTGTTGTCATGCTTTTCATCCTCGATCAGTTGCTTGTTCAAAACAGCCAGCATGTCCAGGTCGTCATCGGTACAAACCCTTATTTTCAAATCTTCCATACAAGACCTCCTCATAATGATCAGGAAACCGTACGACTTGTTTTTCGTGCAGCGCGGTATTACTCAAATCCGTAATCCTCGGCCAGTTCCGGCTTTTCGCTTCCAAACCAGCTATCCTTTTCGATAAGCCCATTCCCGGACAACTGGTACTTCTGGTAATACACCTCAGTTACAGGACAGGCTCCGCATGTGACGATTCCCCGGGCAATTATTTCGATGCCGCTGTCGTTCTCAATCATCCTGTATTCGGGCATTGCCGCGTACTCGAATGCAGGGGAATATCCCATTTTCTCAAGGCCCGAGGAAAAGCTTTCATAATCATTCTTTTCATCCCCTGAAAGTATAATCTTCCTTATTCCTGAGCCTGTATCCATTTCGATTGTTCCTTCGTCCGAATTGTATTCCACCACCGTAAATTGAGGCCTGCTGTCCGATGGGGCCGAGAATATACGGTCTATCCTGCCCGGTTTGTATTCAAAGCAATCTATTTCGGCAGTGGAGCCATACTTGTTCGTAAACACGTAGGTTCTTCCAACAGCGATTTTATTCCCGCAGACCTTAAGTTCGCAGTAAAAATGGTCCGAGGGATTCTCTCCAAATATCTGCTGCTCGTCGGTAACATCGAAAACCTTTATCGACACCCCGTTGACCGCTAATACAACATCAAGGCCGTCCAGCAGCAATTCTGCCTTGTCAAATGTCCCATCGCCGTCCAGGTCATATGTGGCGACAGCGGATATGCTTTTCCCCTCAATGGGTTCCGGTTGGCTCACATTGCTCTCAATACCCTCAATGTTCCCATTGATCTCTCTGCTTTCAATGCTTGAATTGCTACCATTGCCATCATTGCCGTCATGGTTGTTATTAACTGCAGTTCCGGCACAACCGGCACAGAATATCATAATGGCGGCAGATACAAGTACCGCAGCGGCTCTTCTTTTCATGTCCATAACTTCCTTAACCCTTTGATTTCATACTCAGGGGGTGTTTTTTCCTTTTCAACAACCTCCAGTTCACCGATCCGGGCAATCGCCTTGATCTTGTCGTTGATATACAGCTGGAAACAGTTCGGGACATGGTCCTTATAATACCTATGTAACGCCACGCACTCCCGGCATTTTCCGTGCCATTCGCATTTTACCTTCGGGCATGGGCATTTAAGGTTCTCAGGATCGTTTAAACAGCCCGGTTTACAAGCACTACGTCGCGATAATACTCTTCCTTCGATATCATTCATCTTCCTCCTGCGTTATCTCTCTGGTATGATCAGGCTTTTCACCTTCTAAACCTATTCAGATCCCACCGTATATTCCAACTTTGGGATCTTGCGTCCTTTGCGCAATAATGACTCCACCTCATCGGTCACCACAGCGCCCATCTTTTCATAGAAACCCTTAGCCTGCGGGCTTGTTACCAATGAGAATGATTCTATGCCTGTTTCCTTGCAATACTCTTTAAGAGAATCCCACATTTTTTTACCATAGCCTTTTCCAATATACCGAGGGTCAATATAAAAGTATTCAAGTTCTGTTTCATTCTCACTTTTTATAAAAGAGAAAAATCCAATAATACTGCCATTTTCAACAAGGATAAACGTCGGATTTTTCCTGATATATTCTTCCGTAATTCTATAAATCGCCCTGAATCTTTCCATGAACTCGGAGTCATATCCCCACCAGGCTTCGGATTCATACGCTATTCTGTTCAGTTCGTCAATATGGTTCTCTTCTGCTTTAAATATGCTGCACATGGTTTTTATCACCTTAACTGTCTGTAGCCAGTATTTCTTTCAGCTTGCGCAAAACCGCGTTTTCCCTTTTCACCCATCTGTTTATGCCTTCCTCGCCGGTGGCCAAAACCATCTCATTATTCTCAATCGCTTCGTCAATGCTCACCCAGCACGGGTAAAAACCAAGATCTTCCTCATAATCGTCCAGGTCCTGCAGACCCTGGTCCTCTGAAACATCGCAGAGATAGTAATGTGATACCATCTCGAACAATGCGCCTTTTTCAATATAATCTTCGCGTCTTTCAGTTACAGTCCCGACCTTTTCCCTTACCCTAATGACCGAATATCCTGTTTCTTCGCGGACTTCCCTTGTCAAGGCCTTCTCATGGCTTTCTTTGCTTCCAACCCCGCCCCCGGGGAGTTTCAGATCTCCTTTATTGGTTTTGACCATTAATAGAAGCCCGTTCTTGAATATTACCGATCTTACTGCTTCCCTGGTGTTGACCTTAACCTTTCCGTCACCTGTCTTGCGTATTCCAAAGACAAACTCGAAATACATCGTTCCAACCCCTGAACTTCTTTGTTGCGGCATAAATAGTGTAAAATCGCTTCATTCCGGTCGCATCAAATCACTCCAGTTCAATCTGAAGCCCGTCGTACGCTATGTGATAGCCGAATTCTTCAGCAATTGTCTCAAACTCGAAGTATAAATAATTCCCCTCATGGGATATATGGGTTGCATACACCAAACCGTTTGGTTTTAGCAAACCCTCTTCCCTGAACCGTTTAACATGGTCCACAAATGCCTTTAATGACAGGTGGTCACTGGGCTCAATCCCTGCCCCATATGTATGGTCAAGGACTATTACATCAAAACACTCATTGTATTCGCGCATCTTAAGCCAGACTTCTTCAAATATTACAGACGTATCTGTTGCATACAGAATGCTTCTCCCGCCCCGCATGACGCTGTAAATCATGAATCCCTGGTCCGGCGCGCCATGGTTTGCAGGATATGCCGTAATAAGATAACCACCACAATCCAGCCGTTCATACGCCGCTATCGGCATCACCCTGATACCGTAGTTCCTCTGGGCTGATTTGTCGAATATGCTCCCGTAATCGCACTTGCTGTTTATAATACTGTCCATGACCATCAGTGTTTCCTTGGACGCAATGATCGTCATCTCGTTCTTTATAACAGTTGCATAGTCCGGATGCCTGGAAATGATCATCTCGGGATCAAAATGGTCTCCGTGCGGATGAGTCTGCAGGCAGATCCTGATGTTTTCCAGGGGAATCCCATACTGGCCTGAAGCGCTGAAAATATCAGGTCCGATGTCAATAAGCAAATCATCATTGATAAGTAATGAAGAACGCTTCCTTAAGTTCTCCCCTCCAGCCATCCGGGATGTCCTGCAAAATTCACAGCAGCAAAAGGGCAATGGCGAGGACGGTGATGCCCCTGTTCCAAGAAAACAGATCTTCATTCAAACTCCCCCCAGGCTTCTCAATAGCTTTGAAATCCTGTAAGTACAGTCCTTTTTCCTTGTTTCTGCCGATCTCCATGAATCCGATAACGGAAAATATACGCCGTCTTTTGCGGCCGGCCCAAGATCCCATGAGCCGTCAGGTTCCCTGTTGCTGTTAAGCCACTCGATGACGAATCCCAGCTTCGCTTTGCATTTCGGGTTATTGTACTCCGAAAGAAGTTCAATCGCTCCAATATACCTGCTTGCCTGCTTGGATTTGAAAACCTCGGGCGTCCTTAGCAGGCATTTCTCATAAATGTAATAAATACCGGTATCGTGGCCAAGGATATAATCGAACATGGCTTCTTCCACCGCTTCCTCAAGATAATTGGAAAGCAGTGAAACCACATAAAACTGGACGAAGTCGACGAATCTTCCTCCCCGGGGCGCTTTCTTGAATACTTGTGTATATGCCTTCACATACCTGTCATGCTCATATGTACCGCCCGCAAACGAATTGCGGATTATTTCAGCCCATAACCTGGCCGTTTGGTCAGCCAGCTTGTCTTCCTTTGTAAAGCGCCTGATCCAGGCAGAAAACATCATCGAATTAAAGATACCCCAATCGTGCAGTTTTTCTCTCCTGTCAGGGATCTGGTTTTCCCCTGCAAGGCAGCTGTGAATATAAGACACGGCTTTTTGGATTGGCTCGTCATCAATCGTAAACCCGAGTATCTCGAGGCGTTTCAATGCCTGTTCGGTTGTAATGGGATCACTTTTCGTCGGAACACATAGGGAATGGAAAAATCCCCAGCTTCCATCCTCATGCTGCAGCGAAATTATACTTTTTGCCCACCTGGACTCCTTGTAATCTGTCATAACCGCATCCCTTCAGCATATATATCTCCCTGCAATTTGCAGTACGATGCTCTGCTTCCTTCAGGAATCCTCTTCCTACGGATTCCAGGTATTTTAAATATTTTATAATTAAAACTGCGGGAACATCAATACCTATTTTCAGAGAATATTAAGTTATATGATTCAATTCTGTCATAATGCAGTTCGCCCATAATTCCATAGCTTGCTTAAAAAATGCAAAGGCCGGTTGAAAACCCAACCAGCCCCGGGAATATGTTATCAAATAACCTGTATCTTTTTATCAGCATCAGGTTCCGTTTTTCCCCGGGTATTCTTCCTCGTTCTGATACCTGCCAGGTTTTTCATTCCAGAAAAAGTCCATTTTAGATTCGCCAATCATTACTTCGCCCTTAGATACCAGCATGGTTGTTCACAGTCTTTCTTTCACTTTATGTTTTTCTGATACCTTATCTCATACAGCCCAAATCTGTCGAGGTATTTCCTTGTTCCGTCAAACGTATATCCCATCTTGTCGTAAAAGCTCCTGCCTATCATGTTATCCTCCAGGACCCATAAAACCACATCCCTGTATCCCAGGTCCAGTGCCCTCTTTTCGCAGAAGTTCAGCATTTTTGACCCTATCCCGTTCCTGAGCATGAAAGGATCGACATAAAGCCCCCAAAGTTCGAAGGAAGATGGTCTATCCCCATCCCTGCAGGGTCCAATAATCATGAAAGCCTTTATGATTTGATCTTCCTCGAAGACATATGTATCTTCATTCCGCTCATTCATGGCCTTTGTAAACGCATCAATCCTGGCAGGAACATTCATTGTTTTGAAAAGATACTCGTCCGGAATCAGATGGCGATAGGCGAACCTCCAACCCGTAACATGGATTTCCGCTATGCGTACAACATCCTCGATTGTGGCTTTCCTTACCATAAGCAACTCTCCTTAAAGCCTGCACTCCATGTATCCAACCGTAAACGGGGCCTTTACAGACCTCCTAATTCCGACGCCTTCAAAACCATGCTTCCTGTACCAATCCTTGAGCTTTTGATTTTCATCGATCATGCCAAGCACGATTTCCTTTGAATCAGCCAAATATAACCGGCGCTATTCCAATAAATATGTACAGAGCATAGGAAAAAAGCAAGCATGCCAATAAAATGGCCAGCGCAGAGAAAACCTTGTAAACCCACGTTACTGGCTTTATAAAAGATGTAATGGCAGCAACGATACTGGCAAAAACAGATGCGGCGCAACCGAGAATCAGTATGGGTTCGTTTGTGCTTACCCTGAAATCAAGTTCAAATACGGCGCTCCCAAAGCCAGTCAGCAGGATGATTGCAGGCAATGTGAGCAAAATATGCAGTATCGCCTTCATGGGTTTTTTCCTCCTCAATGTTAGTGAATGTTTACCATGGTCTATGAACAAATATAGCTTTTTTCTTCGGCACCCCGGCGTGCAGGGGTACCGTTTAACCCTATTTCACCAGCATGCTTGAATGCTCCAACCGTCCCCTGGCGCCGAAGCTGATTTCCGGGGTGCTGTAATCATAAATCAGGAGGTATTCCTGGTTTCTCGGGGCTTCATGAATAATGGAGCCGTTAATGTCGAACACTGCTGTGGGCCCGGTTTGATATTTTGAAATACTGTTCACCGATATTAGGGTCATAACATTTTCCATAGCCCTTGCTGAAAGATAACTCTTGATCGCTTCATACCTTTCGGCCGATTCCTGTTCCTGGACATCACACAGGCTTACAAAACATATATCGGTTTTTGCTTTAAACAATTCCCTGAAGTATTCCGGGAAGCGGAGTTCAAAACATATGCGAAAACCTATTTTAATACCATCAATCTCAAATATGCCTGTCTCGCTGCCCGGTTCAAAATTTTCCAGATCCCAGCCCCATAGTGCCCTTTTGTCATAGAAGTCTTGCAGTTTCCCTTCCGGGTTTATAAGCTGTATTGAATCGTAGTATGATGATTCTTCTTTCCGTATGGTTCCCAAAGCGATGTACATGCCGTATCTTTGAGCAAGCGTTTTTATCTCCGCCAGGTTTCCGGCCAGTTCTCCAAAATCAATATCCCTGGCAGATGGTGTTTCAACAGGCGGATATCCGCATGCAGCGCATTCCTGGAAGACAAGCAGCCTTACATTGCTTCTTGATGCGCTTTCAATCGCTCTTTTTATTGCTTTATGGTTCTCTTTAATATCACTGCTTCCGCGGAACTGAAAAACAGCCAGTCTCATACCGCGCACCTTCAATCAATCCATCCATGCCATACAAACTTTTCATCAAATTCTGCTTCTGCCAAACCGCAATATGGGTACAGTTTTGGAACAACAAACTGGCACATAACCATACAATGTGTTACGACCGCTATTTATTTATATGCGTTTATAATTCCACCAGAAAACTGTAGCCATGTTTTCTGAAGCCTAATGATTCATAGAACCTGTGCGCCTTTTCCCGCTTTAAATTGCTTGATAACACAACCTTATAACAGTTATGCTCCCTGCAGCAATCCATCGCATACCTCATCATCTGCTTTCCGATCCCCTGCCCTTGAAATGCCGATTTTACAACAACATCCTCTATCAGACCGGAATGTGAGCCCATGTGAGCCATATTATCCATAATAGCCAATGCGAACGTGCCGACAATCAATCCCTCATGCAGCGCAACATATACTTTATAGTTGGGATATGCTGACATTCGCCTGAAAATCGCTTCTGCCTGTTCTACGGATAAGACCTCGCCGTTGTCCATATCGGGCTGAGCATACAGCTCAAGTATCCCGGGCAGATCGTGGACAGTTGCCTCACGGATTGTTACTTCCATATGAACACATCCCTTATTTTATTAATTACTCTTTAATAATCAATAATGCCTGTCCATCAGTTCTTTCAGCTTCATGCTTAATCGCTGTTTCAGGTAACCATACCTTTCTTCAGAAAACTGGCATTCATTCCATTGCTCCCTCGGATACAGCCAAACAGGGCGTTTTCTCCGTTCTTCCTCTTCCCACTCGTAACGGGGAAAGATATGGGCATGAAGATATGGATCGGTATTGCCTAAAATCTCATAGTTTATCCTGAGCGGTTTGCATACCTCGGTAATCGCATCTCCGATCAGGCTCATATCGAACAGGAAATCCTTTCTCGCTTCGGCATCCAAATCATTCAGGGAACCGACTACAGGATATGAAAGCAAAAGGCAATACCCCGGCAAGAATTGTGTATCTCCTATAACGGCAAAACCTGTTTTCATCCTAGCGATTACAGATGGATTCTCGCCTCTTAGCGCAGAACCGATACGATCCTTTTTCCAATCATCCATGACTATCTTACTCCAAACGGCATATACCATTATCCTATGAATAAAGTGGATTATATCTATCGGGGAATTCCTTACGAGCAAGTTCAGTATATTTCCTGACAAAATCTCCCTTTGCGGCGGTGTATCCGTCCCTGTCATGGGAATATTTATCTTTCAGCATGAGCTTTAAGATCCCATATTCCAATGCGACTTCCGGATGTGCGATGAGATAATCACGGAAATACAACTCGTCCCAATCGCCGTAATGGCGCACATGGATATGTACGCATTGCCCTTCAAAACCCCTCGGCGTGTATCCTTTCAGGTACATGATGATATCCTTTTCCGGGGTATTTACAATGTAACTCTTGTCCCTCATTATTTCCGTTATATCTGATAGATCAATTCCTTCAGATACTTCCAGCAATATATCAATCGTTGGTTTGGCGATAAGCCCCGGTACGGATGTGCTTCCTATATGGCTGATTCTCAGGATCTTCTCACCGAAAACGGATTCCAGGAGCTCTTTTTCGGAGGAATAGAAAACCGGCCATTCCGGGTTATATGGTTCCAGTATAACCGGGAACAATTCGGATAGTCTTTCCTCTGATACGTTTGAAAAATCCTCTCTCATGATTATCTCCTTTATCCCAGGGATCAGGGCTCCTCATTGTTACACACAGGTATTATCTGACCACCTTGTACATAAAAAGAACATGCTCCCCATCGCAAAAGCCGTTTTTTCTATAGAAACTGGATGCAGGGGTATAGCGTCCTGTCAACAGGGTAAACCCGGCCAATCCCTTTTCTTTTATGTAGGATTCAACTTCTTTCAGCAAAGCGGTTCCGTAACCCTTCCTTTGCAGTTCGGGCGATACAAAAAACTCCTCAACAAATATCTCGTTCTTGTTCCACCAGGTTTTTTCACGGCAAAGAATCGCACCTTTAACCTCGTTTTCAACCAATAAAGTAAAACCCTCGAATTTCTTATGCTCAGTTATTTCTGACAGATACTCCATTGCTTTTTCAAATGACCAGTTGTTGCGCCATATCTCATTATTATAGGCTGCCATAAATATTCTCGCGCACGGTTCCAGGTCAGATGCCTCATATTTTCTTATCATTGCTTCCTCCTCCTTTCTTTTTATAGCCTTTCAAGAACCTCGTTAAGATCAGCCTGCGCGAAGATCAGGGAGTCCTTGAAGCCCAGGTTCGGCCAGACAATCTCCGCGAACGAATTGCCCTTTACATAATTCAGGCAGATTACTTCCACGCCCTTGTCACTAAAAAACTCAAGAAGCGTTTTGACTATGCGCTTGCAAATCCCCTTTCGCCTGTAGTCCTCGTCCACCCATATATCGTCTATCTTTCCGGATTTTCCGGGAATATACGAGTCGTGGAACTGGACCCTGCCCAGGCCCAAACCGATAATCCTGTTTGCATCAGCATCTTCTGCAACAACCAGCCTTGCATTTTCATCTTCAATATATCCTTTGAATTTCGCCGGCAGTCCTTTTATCTCTTTTTCGCTCATACGCCACAGGTTCCTGTTGCATTTCTCCTCATATTCCCTGAGCTTAATGCGTATCCGGACTATCTCGTCAATATCCTGATCTGTGGCCGGCCGTATCAGAAATGAATCATGAGACATAATTAGATCCTTCCTTTCATGTACCATGACTGTTCAACGTGTGAAAGGTTTTATTGCTTCCAGGATGCGGATAGAATTTGCCTGACCAGGGTGTGTACTTTTCGGTAAAGCTTAGTTACAAGTCCTTTAAATACTACAGGTAAATCCAATACCTCAGTATGACGTCCGAACCATCAATACCTTCTGAAAACAACACGCCGCCGTTTTTCTCTATAGCCTTTACCGAAGGCAGATTATCCTTTTTGCAGGTTATTAGTACCTTCTTCATGCCAAGGTTCCTGCAGCAATCCAGTGCTAAAGATAACTGTTTGGCTCCATAACCCTTGCCTCTCTCGGAAGGCCGCACATAGTATGAAATATGCCCTCCCCTGAATTTCAGGTTCACATTAAGCCTGTGCCTGATGCTTATGGTTCCGATTATCCGGTTGTTTTCCATCAGCCAGTATGTACTTGCCGGAACCCAGCCTTCCGGGAGGTTTTTCCCGGCACGGTAATCATTCAGCCTTTTTATGTCAGCTTCAACAGTTTCCTCGCTTGAAAGAGGTATTACAGAATCAAAGCCCGTTTCTTTTATATCGTCACGGCACTCCTTGATAAATTCCAGGTATTCTTCTTTGTATTTGGTGTCGGCTGAAACAAGGTTCAGGCTGCTCATAAATAACTACTCTTTTCATTCCATAATGAGATGCTGGTATATCATCAGCAGGTCCTGACATCCTTACCTCATCGAACCTGTGAAACATATAATACCAGCATCGAAAAATTACCACTGCCCGACACAGATAAGCCGCTCCAAGACCGCAACCATAGCTGTAGTAACAACATTTGCAGAAAGAATTGTTATGGCAAGACGTATTTTATTCCGGGCATGCTTTTGCAGTAACAGGTATACAACAGGGAGTTCGACTATAAGTGTCAACAGCAGGTAGCCGGTCATAACCATGAAATACGGCCCCTTGTTAAATGCCGCAGAAATAGAGATCTCACCCAATACCCTTCTGAAGCGTATCGCCCTGAAAACATACGGTGCTGCAAAGGAAAGAAGATTAGCAAGGCATACAACCAAAAAGACTTTTGATTTGGATTCTATCCCCGCAAATTTTATAACTGCAAAGGATTCTATCAGCAATGTCAATACAACCGCAACGGGAAAAATGGTCAATGGGCTTGTGGTAACCCAGTGCCAGGAGGAGTTCGCGAAAGCATTAACCTGCATTAAGAAGGCGAGCATGATAACCGTCCCTAAAAAGACACTAATCCTTTTTCCCATGTTTACTCTTCATATCCCCTTTCAACTATCAATAGTTCCTGCTTGCCGATATATTTGGTCCCGTCAAAATCGAGCCGGATAATGTATGGCATCCAGTACCATATGCGCTTGAAGCCATCGCACCCGTAACCTGGATCGTAGTAGTGCAGAATAGTGCTCAAAGCCGTACCATGTGTCCCGATAACGATGTTCTTGTCCTTATGGGAAACTAATACTTCATTCAGTGCTTCGATATTGCGCTTCTGAACACTGCCAAGCGGTTCGCCGCCCGGCTCGCAGAAGCTGAAATCCTGCCACCGTTTTTCAACCAATTCTACTGTATGCCCGTTTTTTCCTGCTTTCCGCTCCCTGAACCTTTCATCTGTTTTAATTTCCATCCCGAATGCATCGGCGCATTCTGCGATGGTATCATATGACCTTTTATATGGGCTGGAGAAAAAGCAGTCTATTGGAAACCTGGTCAAGAGCTCAGTTACTTTTTTTCGATCCTGCATACCAACAGGAGTCAATGGAAAGTTCCTGTCCTCTCCATGCTTAGTATCAGGTTGTGCGTGCCTTACGAAATATACTCTTGTCACTTTAATACTTCCCCTCTCTTGTAATCTTAAGTTCCTTATGTGAAACTGTTATTTTTCCTTCCATTCTATATTAGTCTTTGAACTTGTACTCCTTCAGAACTTTCACGGGATGGTACTCAACCAGGCCAACCCGGTCCACTTCAGCGATTATGGGTTTACATGTCCTTATCACGGCGTCAAGAGCCTCATGTACCTTCTCTCTTGGTATATTCAGCGACAAAGTGCAGTGAGGAATCCATGAGCCGGGAAGATAATACGGCATCTGATTCTGCTTTAAATCATCGAAAAGGTCGTGGAATGTCTTATGGACGCGCAACAATTCCTCGGTAACAATCGGCGCCAGGAGCAAAACACCTTCATCTGTAGGAAAAGCGCCGAGGTTTACAAAAACAAGCTTGAATTTAGACACCTTTTCCGTAAAAGCAACCAGTCTCTTATCCGCATCGGTAGTATCCAGTTCCTTGAATACCGATAATGTGATATGCGGAACATTATCCGAATCATGCATATATGAACTGATGCCGCTCTCTTTTAAAGTGCGCCATAATCCCCTTATGTACCCGTCACTTTCCTTATCGAAGAACATTTCTACCGCATACGGCATATGCAAGACCTCCGTTTTGTTAGCACAAACCAGGGTATTGCTTATTGTAATATAGCATACCTAACACTCAGACTAAAAACAACCCATAACTTTACATTTCAATCCGGTGAATATCAGATAATCTCCGGTCAGGCTGTATGTTTTACCCTGGAATACACGATTCGCACGGAACACCAAATTGGCAAAGCCCGCAGAAGTTTGTATTAACCTTGTAGTTTTCATCTATGTACTTTGAAGCTATGTTATTCAGATATTCTCTGCATTTTATTTTATCATGCCCTTTCTCACTTATTGCGCCTGCCGGGCATCTGTCTGCACATTTCATGCAGCCTCCTTTTGAAAAGTGCAGGCAATACTCATTATATTTGGAGTACTTTCGTTCAGTAGCTTCTAATGGAATATTTGACACTACTGATCCTATCCTTATTGCTGATCCGTATTCTGTGATCAATGCGTCAGTCAGGCTGAACGTACCCAACCCTGAAATAAAGGCCACATGTTTATCTGACCATGTTGAAGCAATTCCGTACTTCTCTGACATATTGATGCCCCAATATTCGGATATCGAAGGCGCAATTGCTTCATAACCACGTTCTCTCAGGGCATCAATAACATACTTCATGACTTTGATGTTGAATCCTTCACCGTTTACACGTGATAACACAGCCCTTTGGGCAGGATATTTTTCAGCCGCACGCATATCCGCCTTTGTTGCTTCTGTCTGAGGCAGGACCCAGCATATTACAGATAAGCCTGATGGATTTGTTTCAACTGTTGGGAAAGCTTTGCTGAAGATCTCATAAGGCGTTAAGTGAAAAGCGCCAATATCCTGCTTAAGCCAGGTATAATACGGATCATCGCCCCTTGAAAAACCAACTAATGGTTCACCCCATGCCTTTTCATTGTAGTCTTCGCCCAGGGAGTTTTCAGAAGAATCATTGACATAATTAATAATTAATTGCTTAAGCCATGCAGCGTTTTCTTTCGCCTCAGTGTTAAAACTCATAATTATTCCTCCCTTAATAAACTCTTGTTCTGTTAACTTAATAATAAAAATGAGACCTGAAACGCCTCTGGTATAATGGAAATTGCCAAAAACCCATTACCTCCCAGAAAGGAGCGTTCAAGTCTCATGACCATTATACCATCAAACGTAGTATGTCCAAGGTGT
>JAAXZX010000108.1 GCA_012719645.1 Clostridiaceae bacterium | reverse complement strand
GATTTCGAAACAGAATACTCCATGTAATGGCTTAATATAGTTCTTTTAAATGAAACTGGCAGACAATCTAAATGACCATCTGCCAGTAACATATAGCGATTTCATTTTACTTTGTCCTACCCCAACAATTGACGCAGAACCATCTTTTAATGCTTGATCATTTGTCATTAGTTAATCCTCCTTGGTAACTTAACTTTATTTGTTTTACATCTATAATTTTATCATAATATATGTTAACAGCAATATCTGAGTTAATGCTGGAATTTCGGCAGACTGAAAAAGCCGGTTTAGAATCAGCCAAACAGATGAGATTATTACTAAGGTTTTTGATGGTCGCTTATTAATTCTATATCATCCTATGCTGAGATATCCTCTGAGTTATAACACTCAATCTGCCTTTTTAGCTTATTCTTCAGACAGCAGACTTAAATATTATTAAGCATCTTTAGCTACTCTCGATAAGAAAATCCACAGCAAGTTATTATCTGTATTGACATGCTGAATAAACTGCAAAAAGAATCATGGGGTTGATGCTTTTTATTATGGCGCAGAGCTCATTCTGAAATTATTCGCTTCAAGGAAAGCTTCAACTGCATTAAACGCGTTGAAAAACAATGGCGTTCCTGCAAATGACAATGGGCTTACCGGTCCTATTGTCATAAACGAATACTGCCTGCTTGCCATGTCAAATGCTGAGTGCGGATCCCTGAACAATTGATATAGGTTCAGAGCATTACCCGAAGAACCAACAAGCTGTCTCAAAGCCTGATACTCCTGCCCGAGCCCAAGTCCAAATCCAAAAAAGAAGATGCGCATCTGCTGCACTATCTCAATATCCAGGCTTGATAATGTTTGGCTTATGAACAGCCAACCCAAACCATATTTTCTTGTTGTTCTCGCCGCATCCACAAGAATAGAGCGAACCCCCTTGGCAGCATCATCGTCCCTTGGTAACTCTCGAGGAGCTAAACGATGCGCCTCATCTATGATCACAAGTGTGTTCAGGTTTTGTCCCTGGAGATAATAATACTCGGCATTCGCGTTTAAAGCATCCAGTAAGCGTTTAATTACAAGGGATTGTATCTTATCGTTCCAGAACATTCCTTTTGCTTGCTCCCGAGACAGATCAACAACCAGCACTGGTCTGGCATTGGGAGAGTCTTTTTCTCTGCCAAATTGCAGCAACCATCCCAAAGCATTATTTACCGAGCGAGCTCCATGCCTGTCTTCACGGAATAGTTCGGCTACAGGCTTCCAATAATCATTATAGAATTCATTTTTATCAGCTTCTTCAAGCATCGAAGCAAATCTTTCCCTGGCGCTTTCACTTTTGTAAATAACCTTTTGTACCTTGTCATCAGATAACAAAGACCATGCTTTTTCAAACGATACTGGCTGATATAGTTCTGCAAGCTTTACCCTGGCCTTTGCGAGCTTTTCAGCCAGTATATTGCAGGCGATTTCTCTGTTATCCCCCTTGGGAATGCTCAGTCTTTCAAAGAATGGAGACTCATATAGTATCTGCTCAAACAATTCCCATGTATCCAGAACAAGATTCCGGACAGTCATGACAACTGTTTTCTTCCCCTGATTATTGAGTATCTTTCCTAACGGTAAAGAGAATTCTCCAGATGTCTGTCCCTGGATATCCTTGGCAAACTCACCCTGCGGATCAATCACCAGAAGCGCCATCTTAGGGTATCTTGCATAAGCAAGCAATACCATTTTAGCAAGGACTGATTTGCCGGAACCTGTTTTCCCGAATATTCCAATATGGTAAGCCTCTCCCGCGCCGTCCGGGCCCTTGTCAAAATGCTTGAACCATAATGGGAGTTTAGGCTTTGACCCGTAAACATGTCCCAAATAATAGATTTGATTTTGATATGGCCGTAGAATAGTATCCAATACCTCGTCTGTTACCACATGTATCGGTGTTCCGGTGCAAGGTACTGTTCCCAAGATACTTGGCTCATATACATTGCTTCCAGTGTTTTGAAACACTGCACTCACAATCATTTTACCCAGGTGAGTATCCTGCCGTTCACTAACTGCATCCACCCTGCCCCGCTGTCGTATCAGGCTTCTCATTGTCGGGTCTTCATGCCATATATTTCGAAGCTCCACTTCCATTATCTGTCCAATTGCATAATGCTCCAGGCCATCCTGCGGGAAACGGAACAATGCCAGTTCCCCCACCAGCTTTCTTCCGGCTGCCACCCCAAGAATATCCATGGCTAATTGTGATGTTGAGGAAGGAGAACCGACAACGCCCAACCTCTCTGTTTGGCTTATAGTTTGCTCTACACTCTCAGTTATGATCTCCATTTTCAACCCCCCGTTTCGCTACGGTAACCATGCATAGAAAAAAAGACTTCTCCAATATCTCCATCATAGTTTTCTGATATATATTGAGTTGCGACCTGACGGAAAGTCGGCAATGACCTTGCCAATGCCTTCACCGTGCGATCCGCAAGATATATCGGATATGGCTCAAGCATCGATGCGGTAGCACATTGGTGTTTTATCCCTTGCATTAATACCGCCATACGATGCATGTTTTTCGCAAGGCTCTCTGAAAACTCCAAACGGATTGCAGGAAGCCAACTATGAGGTTTATAATGACATACATATACCTGATATAAAGCATTGACGATTTGCTCACTAATCTCTGATGCCCTGCCTCCCACGTTTGGAACCGCATTTGTATTTAGATGCCATGGCTGGTCAGGTTTCTCCAATGGAACCGGCTTGGTCAGTTCTCCTGGTTTTAACAGACTGGTCAGTAACCCCCTGTCGTCCTGTTTCATATCCCAACGCATCAGTTTTCCAATCTCTCTTCGGGTAGAATACTTTGGCATAGCAACATAGTGCTTGTCCGAACGCGAACCCTTTAGAATGGAAAGATATGCTTCAAAGTATTCAAGGAAATGATTCAGGAATTCCTGGGAACAATTAAGCTCCGGAGTTTCAGGTGCCTTATTCAAAGCCTGGTTGAAATATATTATGGGAAGTGTCATTGTCCCGTCCAGCATTACAATGTCGTGAGGGGCTTTCATTGCAAGTAATAATTCCCTGCCCAGCATTACCGCTCGGAGCACCGTTGAAGTATCGGGATTATGTGTTTCAGTTGATATATAGACAGAATGATTGGGCTGTTCCCAATAACGTTTCTCTGATGGAGGGGTAAGACCTTCCACGGCTACCGCAGCCGCTGCAACAAAATCAGCCGTCAAAAGTCTCTCGATCGCATATGAACCATCTACTCCGCAGGTTGTTGGCAATGGCGGATAACCCAAGTCGGATTCGTGGATGATTAACTCTTTATCTATCAGTTCCTTGCGCTGGTTTTCACGATTCTTCTTCAGCTCCTTGAGTGTTTCCAGCATATTGGCTCCAGCATCCGAAGCCTTACTCAATACCTCATCAACCAAGGCTACTGGTAAATCGGCAAATAATGATTTATCCTGATCCATTACTCTCACCCGCCTTGTTCCCACAATAAATATGATTGCGGGTCAAAGTTCAAGTAATTATTATTTCTTGCTGCCCTGGGAAGCAGCCACCTTTCCCTGAAATATTCAAATAAGTCATCAACAGACTGATTGTATTCAATTAATATATTATCATATCCCTGTAAAAAATTCCTGGTATTTTCGGCAAGAGGGATTACATAGATCTCTCGCTGTATACCGTGCTTCAGCCAATCACTTGTAAGCCCCAAAGCTTTCAGGCATTTTCCTATAATCTCCCTTCGGTTGCGAAAGCCGTTGCCCCATGAAGCATGCTTTGATGTGGGTTCGAAATTCCTGCTCACATATTTATAGATTTCATCATAAAGTCCATTTAAAAAATGGAACTCGCCGAAACCTTTTGTAAAACCTACCTTATGATAAAGGAGTCTATCCTGGTATTTCAGCCTGTTATACAATGAAGATCTGCCTAATGCTGAAGTAGTTGTAATCATAGCAAGGCTGCCATCATGTACTTTTTTCTGAATAAGGGTCTCCTTATTCCCGTATTTCTCCATAAACGCTTCCCGGACTTCATTGCTTGCTGCCAGCATCGCAACGAGTTTACCGCACAGTAAATAAGAATAAGGAGGTACCGCACCCAAAACGAAAGCATCCATCACATGACTGAGCCTTTCTTTTTTTTGCTCGCTGTTCCATCCAACCCAATCATCTCTTGCTTTCAGGCTGTATACCGGATCTCCCAAGCCTATCAGACCAATAAGTTTCTCATGGTGTGAATCCATTACAAGAAAACGGAGCCGTCTTCCGTAACCGGAAGAAACGGGTATACTCCAATGCAGGCTGGCATACCGGAAGAGCAATTCTTCAATCGAGCCTGGGGTTACTGTGATCAGGCTTGGCCTAATTCTCTCCGGATCTATTTCACTGCCTCTGGCAATATATTGGATAAGACGTTTCTCTCCTTTCTTTAGGTTATTGCTGGCATTTTCCCTTTTATGGCGCACAGAAGTTTCATGCAATTCTCTTATTTTGTTTTTTACAATATCGGAAGGCAGTTCGATCCGATTTTTATTAATAACAAAGCCTTGCTCCTTTAATGAAGCCTTTATTTGTTTTTTTAACTGTTTCTTATTCATGGCTGATAAACATCAACTACTTTCGGGCTTATTTCGTTTGTGCAATTATTTGTACTGTTTATATTTACCACAATGATACTTCTTAGTTATTTGTATTAAGAGAAAATATTACAGCGGTTATTATATACACATATAGTATATGATTTAGTAATTGACAAAGACAGATCATTCATACAATGAAAGCAACCATTATGGTTGCTTTGCTAAAAAAACTTATTAAGATTGCTCTTACTTGTGTTTATCTTGTATGTAATTCATACCCATATACCAGTCACCGATCCGCAGTTCCTCGATCATCTATGCTATGCGCTTCTCCCTTGTTTCCGCCCTCTTTGCTTTAAAGATCCAACCTAAATAATCATTCTGCTGGTATGGAGGCCTTCTTCTATATGCATCCATGAGGTTTTCCTGGATAAGCTGTTTCTCTATGTCCTTGGGCATGGGGTTTATCTTTCTTTATAACCTGGAGAAATCCATCATATATTTCTCAATCCCCTTTTTCTTCAGCTACAGCGATGGCATCTATCTCAATCAGGCACAGAGGGTTTGCAAGGCCAGCTACTTTGAGAACTGTAATCAAAGGCGGGTTTTTTAATTCACCCACGGTCTCCATAAATGCTTTAAGGCCCACCGCCGGATCGCATCCATCAGCTATGTAAATATTAAGCTTTATGACATCATTGAAGGTAGCGTTTTCGGATGCCAGGGCTATTTTAGTGTTTTCCAAAGCCTGTTTTGTCTGCAGTTCGAAATCGTCCTTTCCTACCAGCTCTCCATTGTTGTTAATGGCGTTTTGGCCTCCGATATAGATAGTCTTTGCATTACCGCTGACCGTGACCAACTGGCTGTAAAACCTTGCAGCAAATAATCCTTCCGGGTTACTGTGCTTAACCATAAAATTACTCATCTTATCTCTTCCCCCTTATAGTTATTGCGTTTAAACTTCACAGACAACTATTTACTGTTCATTGTCATACTATGATGCATTATGAAATGATTTGTAGTCCGGTTATTCTTCATTCATCATTCCTCACCATCAGGTTTTCGGCGAAATGAAAGAAATACTTATTTTTTGCAGTCTTCTTTTCTTCTCAGCATTATCCCGGCACAAGTCAAGTATATGCCATCATCGGCTTTATTTATCTGTACCATTTCCCTTGCCATTCTGCCGAATCCCTGGGTTATTGCCATGCTGTCATCGATTACTTTCAGGTAAAAGCATAGCTTTATATCATTGAGTTTTACATCCAGCCTCAGCTTGTCATCTTCAATTCTTAATGAGCATTTTATATTCAGCTTGCTTAAGTTCTGATTCGTTACTTCATAAAGGCCGCACGCCTCGCGGAATGATTCCGGGATCTCGGTTTCCGAATACCTGCATCCCATTGTGGTCCTGGTTTTAAAGTACCCGGATGTCTGTTCCAGGACCATAACCTCATCGCCGCAGTAATTTATCAGTTTCAGCCGGATGCCTTTTATCCTCCTTTTTATGGGTGGCAGCCTGTGCAGCCATTTATCGGGATAGCACTGCAAATACCCGTCTTCGCAGGGTATAAGCCTGACAGGGAACTTAAGTATCCTGGTTGCCAACTCGTTCTTTTTGTTCTTCCTGATATCCATGAGGCCAAGCGCGGTCGCATACTGTCCCAGGTATTCATCGCAGCTATCCTGCACATGTTTATGCTCTATGGTCAGCTCGCTGCTTATATACCCCTTTGCTTTCAAATACGCGGCTAAAGCCTTATGTCCTATTGCCCTGGACAATGCGGTGGCCTGCTCGCTGTTGGTGAGGGTAATGACGCCTATTTTCAGGCTCGGGATATAGTTGAACATTGCATGATGGCAGGTCGTATTGCCGCCGTGTCCCAATACCTTGCCCACGGATTCACCATAATCGTACTGGTTATGAAACAGGCCATACCCGACATTTTGAAGCTCATTGTCAATCTGCTCGGAAACATTCAGCCTCTCCATGAATTCAAGGGTTTCTTTTTTAAGTATGGTATTGTCTTTGTTCAGGAAGATCTGGCCGACCTTCACGAAATCATTCATGGACATGTATGTATTTGACCCGGCCGGAATCATGGTCTGGGTCGGTTCATTAATCATCTCCTTTCCGTCTTTGCCATAGCTCAGTGAAATGATTGATGAGTACGGCTTTTTCTCCTCGCTTGTCCTAAGGAAATGAATCTTTATTCCCAATGGCTCAGCAATGGTTTTTCTGATATATTCCGTATATGGCAATCCCGAAACTCTTTCAATGATGATCCCCAGCAATGTGTAGCCTACATTTGAATATGAAAACATCCTGCCAGGGACTGAAGTAAGATATGTTTTTCCCAGTTCCTCAATAACCTCATGATAATCCCTTGACTGGTCAAGGATCAGGTTATATAGATCTGAAACTATCCCTGACCTGTGCATCAGAAGGTTTTCAACCGTAATTTTTACATCTCCGAAAAGGGAGTTTATTTTGAACTCGGGTATGTATTTCCTGATATCATCGTCCAGCGAAATCATATTGTTTTCTATAAGCTTGAAGATTCCCAGCGCGGTCAGGACCTTGGTGTTTGAGCCTATCATGTACAGGCTGTCGTTTGTGCTTTTAATGTTCGCATCCTCGTTTATGCAGCCATAATTGTATGAATACAGTATCTTCTCGTTATCAAACAGCGCGACATTGGCTCCGACCACTTTGTTCTTCCAGCACATCCAGGCGATTTCTTTATTTATCTTTTTGACTTCACTTTCAAATGCATCCTGCATGATAGCATCCATCCCCCTGACCGCCCGAATGCAGGAATAATGGCTTGGTCTCCTTAATTTTATCACATGGGATTAAAAAATGTGTGTTTTGAAACGATAAAAATAAAGACCGGGTAATCCCGGTCAAATGTTTGTAACTCAGCGGCAGAGATCGGGTGATAAGCTAAAAGAACCGACCGTTTGGCTTGAAATGCTTGTAATGCAGCAACGGGGAACGGTGAAGATCGGACCAGAAGAACCGTCCCCCTGGTTTGACCGTCCCCCTGGTTTGCTGGACAGGGCAGCCCCTTTGAGAGCCTTATATGGACCGGCTTGCCGACAGAGACTTCTCTTTCTTCTGCATTTCTTTCTCGATGGCCTGGAATGCTTCCGATTTTCTTCCGGTGGTGGACCTGATTGAGAAGGCGATGTTCACGATATGATCCGCAACCCTCTGAAGTGAGAACAGGACGGAGTAAATGCTCTTCGAAACCTCAACAGGGTACATCCCCGAGCTCAGGCGCACCACGTTCTCGTCCCGCGTAGCTTTAATCAGTTTTTTAACATCCTTCTGGATATTAGCAATAGTTCTCAGGTTCTCGGTCCTGCGGTTTTTAAACGCGTCAAACCCCAGGTCGAACATCTCGGATATGAGCGAGTAGATATGGTTGAGTTCATCCCTGGTCTGGTCCACGAACATGACTTCGTTTTTCTTCATGTACTTTGTTTCCTTTGCCAGAAGCACAGCGTAATCGCCCAGGCGTTCTATATCGTTGGTCACATGATGCAGGCCGCCGATCAGTTCTTCGTCCTCAGGCAGTTTTGTAACTGACGAAATCTTTATAAAGAAGCTTGTGAGCTTGCTTGTCAAAATGTCAATACGGTGTTCGGCATCGTCGATCGCCTTTCTTTCGCTCGTATCACTGTTGAGCAGGGATGAAAATGCCCTGTCAAGGTTCTCCTTTGCGAGAAGGGCCATATCGCACATTTCCTTTAATGACTGTTCAATGGCAACAGCCGGAGTCCTTAAGAAACGCTCGTCGATGTATGACACTTCCTCCAGCTCCGCCTGCTTGTCTTTAACCATCTTTGTAACGAGATTGACCAATGGATCGATAAGCGCAAGCAGCACCAGTGTGTAAATCGTATTATATATCAGGTTATAGGTTGCAAGGCTGAACTGGGGTTTTCCGGGGAACAGGCTTTCAAAGAAGCCGACGATTGGCTCCCTGAAAAGTACCAGGATAACCGAAAACGAGGCTGCGCCGATTATGCTTGTAATCAGGTGGAACAGCCCGATGCGTTTGCCGTTGGCGTTGGTTGTCAGGGAGGCCATGATGCCATCACTGCATGTTCCGATATTTGCGCCCATTATCAGGAAAAATGTCTGGTCCACATTCTGGATGACTCCCGTGCTCAATAAAGCGATGAAAACACCGGTTGCGGCCGTGGATGACTGTATGATGCCTGTGAAAACAATGCCCAGAATCAACAGCAGGATGGGATTCTGCATGATTTCATACCTGAACAGCTTTGTGAGTTCAATGCTCAGCGTAGAATCCGCTCCGCCGATCGCGCTTTCCATCACTTCCATGCCGACAAACAGCATACCGAATCCAATCAGGAAAGGCGCGATATTGTTGAGCGTTTCATTATCTGTGGCGAAAGTTATGAAGACGCCGACGAACGCAACCGCTGCGAAAACGTAGCTTATGTCAAAACCGCCTTTGCTGATGCCTGAAAGGGCGAACAGGAACGCCGTAAGAGTTGTTCCTACTTTTGCTCCAAGGATAAAGCCCGAACCTTGCCTGACTGTCACGATATTTGCATGGGCAAGCCCGACTGTCATGATCGAAGTGGCTGAGGAAGACTGGACAAGCGCGGTAGCCCCGATTCCGATCCCGTAATTGACTACCCTGTTTTTGTCCATCTTTTTGAAAAGGTTTCGTATTCTTGATCCTGCGCTCCGTTCCAGGCCGGAGCCCATCTGCTTCATGCCGAACATGAATACTGCGACTCCGCCCAGCATAAGCAGCAGATCCATTACAATTTCCATAGCATTTCTCCCTTAATCCTGTGTTCGTATCTTGCTTCGTCTTATATTGCAGAGCGTATTTTCACGGATCATAACCATTATATATTATATTAACAATGGTTTGGAATACACACGTCGAATAAAGATCCCTGCAAAATCCAGGTGTAGACTGTCAAAATGACCGTACCTGTGACAAAGACCGTTAAACTTTAAGTGAGAACACCGGGATGCCCCCACGTGAATTCATGTCAGCAGTATTGAACCCGCTTCCCCCTGATTAACATCTTGAATCAGATGTCCTCCGGCCTTGAAATTACAACACAATTCCGGCCCTTTGCTTTTGCCTTGTACAGGGCATCGTCCGCCATTTTCAGAATATCTTCAAGATCGCTGGTATCATTCCTGTTGTCTTGTACTCCCGCCACCCCGATGCTTACGGTAAAGCTGAGAACATGTTTACCGTAAGCAACCTTCCTGCAGGCTATATTATTCCGAACCTTTTCCGCCACCATTTCCGCTTCGTCCAGGGAAGCGTTCCTCAAAACCACGGCAAATTCTTCTCCTCCCAGCCTCCCGGGAATATCAGTCTTTCGGAAACTTGTCTTTATGATGTTTCCTATTTCACGTATTATTTCATCTCCAGCGGCATGGCCAAAGGTATCGTTGATGGTCTTAAAGTTATCCACATCCATAATCAATATTGACAGTGCCTCATTATCCATTTTTGCCAAAGCAAATTCCTTCCGGGCCAGGTTCATGAATTGCGCCCGGTTATTGAGGCCGCTTAATGAATCCGTAGTAGCCAGGTACTTAAGTCTCTCCTGGATTCGTCTTTCTTCTGTGACATCACGAATAGACTTAAGCAGTTTTGTGCTTTTATCACCGGAATCTCCCAACTGCAATGCGTCAATCTCAAAGAAGCGTTCTTCCCCGTCTATCACCGTGGAATAGTCCTGGTTGGTATCGCTTTTGAAAATTTCCAGCAATTCCGTTTCATGACCAAGAAGCTGTTCTATGGGACTATTGGTCAATGAAATGTCAAGTGACTTAAAAAACTTCTCGGCTGTCCTGTTATAGTCTATTATCCGTTTTCCCGGACCCAAAACCACCATTCCTGCCACGTTGTTCTCAAAGATTGTTTCCCGGGCCAGGGTCCTTATTTCCAGAAAATCATGCTTCAAAATCCCATAACCAATAGTCAACAGGGATATAGGTATTACCAAAGCGGAATAATCAATGCTCCGTTCGTTGAAAACGAAAATAACCAGCACGGTACCAATAAGGGGCAATAACGAAGCGAACAGGAATATTAGAAAGTGGGATTTGGTAAATGCAACCTTATTCTTCAGGTATCCTGCCAGGTAGATAATAACGGTCAGAAGCATGCACAATATCGTATATGTAATGTTCACATAGTACCAAAAACCTCTTTCCATATTCAGGAAGTAATAACCAAAGACCTGCCTCACCTCCCATTTTGTATAAAAGAGATGGTGCCATGAGTTGGTCAGCCTCACGAAAAAGGTTATTACGGGCACGACAAACAGCACATACTCCAGCCGGAGTTTCAATGGAAATGTTGCTTTCGTGTAAAGAAATGCCACCAGCAGCCACAAGACAGAAATAAAAGGCAGTCCCAGGTATTGAAACTGGTTCCAGAATATCATTTCCTGCAGATCGTTACTGTTAATGATCATTAAAAAGCCGAAGAGATAGATGCTGACACACATGACCATGGCAGAGAATGCTCTTCGATAGTTGCTCTTGCCTTTTGAGAAGAAGTACGCGGCAAAAAACTGGGCCAAAATTACCGCAAAAATAAGGTAAAGACTCAGTAGCATTTTCATGGTGACACCTTCGTTGCACAATGGAGTTACGCATTATGCTCATTTTGGTTTCTTTCATTCTGCTTTATTTGCAGCTGTTGTAATTTGATGCCCCATGGAGCTTTTCTCTGCCGAATGGCAAGTGGTATATTCAGGATATCATATAATAATGCCAATGTACATCCTTTATCTCATAATCGGTATCAGAACGGCAGCCTTATGTTCTTTCTAAGGACAAACAGGGGTATGTCCGGGTCCTTTGCCAGGTATTCCATGCCTTCCATGACCGAAACCGCCGCGATGGGGATGCCGGTTTTTTCAGATACCTGGCGACTAAGTTCCAGGCCATGCCTTACATCATCCGGTGTGGTCTGGTCAAGATAGTGAGTATTGCTGATAAGCTTTGTGACTTTAAGCCGCGATGCCTCCTGGATGGCTTCCATGTATTGCAGCGTGTCCTCCAGGTCGCCGGTCAGGGGCCTTGCCCGGTTTATTACAAAGAACATGTCGTACTCGCCATCCTGGATGTCGCTGCGGTAACGTCCCAGGACCCTTGCTCCGTCTTCGTCCCCGCCCACGTCCAGGATGACGCTGTTGTTCCTGTTCTTTATGGCCGCCGCTATCTCGGGGATCAGGGCGGGAACATCCACGTTGGTGTTGGCGAAAAGGGGCGCCAGAACGCTTATCCCCCTTGATTCAAGGATGTTCTTCGCGTCAAGGCTCCTGAAGAACGGGTTTACTATGTCCATGTCGGCAAGGACTACGTTCTCCCTTTCCTGCTTTATGCTTACAGCCGCGTTTACCGCGATCTCGGACTTTCCGGTGCCGTAATGGCCTGTGAATATGTTGATTCTCTTATCGAACATGTCGTTATTCCTGCCCCTTTCTTTCATACCTGGCCCTTCCGGTTATGTATAGGTCGTTGCCCCTGGCGTCGATTATGACCGTGCAGGGCATGTTTTCAACCTCAAGCCTTCTTACCGCCTCGGTGCCAAGGTCCTCAAAGGCGATGACCTCCGCTTTTTTAATGCAGGACGCTATGAGGGCAGCCGCTCCGCCCGTTGCGCCGAAATACACCGCTCCGTGTTTTTTCATGGCCTCAACGACCTCCCTGCTTCGGGCTCCCTTCCCTATCATGCCCTTAAGCCCCATTTCAATGAGCTTCGGGGTATAGACGTCCATGCGCCCGCTGGTGGTGGGCCCTGCGGAGCCGATAACCTTTCCCGGGGGCGCGGGGCACGGCCCCACGTAATAGATGAATTGTCCCCTTATATCGAAAGGAAGGGGCTTTCCGCTTTCCATCAGCTCCATCATCCTCTTGTGGGCGGCGTCCCTTGCCGTATATATGGTACCGCTGATGAACACTTCATCACCGGCTTTAAGGCTGCTTAAAACCTCCTGGTCCACGGGGGTTTTCAGGTATATCGCCATGGTTTCACCTCGCATCGTCAGGTGTATCGGCCTTTTCAGGCAGGTTGTATATGGATCTTGCCTCGATTGTATAATTGCCGTCGGCATCGTATATATAAAGCGGGGAAAGCAGCTTCATACCCGGGTTTCCGTTGCGCATTCCCTTAATAAGAAGGAGCGAAGGCGGGTCCCCGGCCCTCGGGCATACAATTCTCAGTTCCTTGGGCTCAAGCTGGTTCTTCCTCATCTCCACCATGATATCACAAAGGCGGTCCGGCCTGTGGACCATATAGAACTCGCCATGGTACCTGAGAAGGCTTGCGGCGGTCTTAACCACATCTTTTAAGGTGCACATGATCTCGTGCCTGGATATGGCCCTGGATTCATCGGGATTCACAAGACCTCCGCCCCATTTCGTGTATGGAGGGTTTGCCACCACCACATCGATCTCGCCGGCGGGAAGATGATGGGCCGCTTCACGGATATCCATAACCTCTATGCTGACCCTGCCGGAAAGCCCGTTTCCCTCCACCGACCTCCTGGCCATGTCGGCTATGCCGGGCTGGATCTCAAGGCCTATGATCCTCTCCGCCCTGGTTTTGGCGGAAAGCAGGATTGCAATGATGCCGGTTCCCGTCCCCAGGTCCACGATGGTTTCCCCGGGCCTGGCCTTTGCGAAACCGGCCAGCAGCACCGCATCCATGCCGAACCTGAAGGCGTCCTTCTTCTGGATGATATACAGGTTATTCAGTTGCAGATCTTCCAGCGTTTCATCATCATAAACCAGGAATCCCAATAGGCTCACTCCTGTCGGGTTACGTTGGTTTTTGCTATGGTATTGTCGGTATTAAAAAAGCGGGTATAGCCCGCATGCGTTGTCCATGAAGGAAGCCTTTGAACTAAGAGCCAGGTCTTCGGCCTGGCTCTTGTATACTTCCTTATTTAGGCTGCGGAGCCCCAGTCGGACAGACATCCGCGCATGTACCACAGTCGATGCATGCATCTTCATCTATCACATATGTACTGTCGCCTTCAGAGATACAACCTACAGGGCACTCGGCCTGACATGCGCCGCAGCTGATGCACTCCTCACTGATGTAGTATGCCATGTATAACACCTCCAAGTGGATTGTTGGTTAATAACCACAGGAATATCCTATACCAACATGGTACCAATGTCAATCAATTGTCAAACAATCGGTTTTTTCTGTCTTTTTCGACAGTTTATCAGTCTTCAAGCTCCTTCAGTTCTTCCAGTTCCTCAAGGAGCTTATCCTCCTGGTCGGATTTCTTCTCTGCGTCCTTTACGATCTTAACTTCGTCAATGCTGTATTCCTCGATATCGGCTCCCTGGTCATTGTCAAGCTTAACCTTGATCCTTTCCTTGAGAAGGGACACATAAACCACTGTGCCGGGTCCCTTGGGGGTCATGACCACCGCGTCCACCTTGGGCATCTTCTTCAATAGGTATTCGTAATTATCCTGCTCATACTTAAGGCAGCACATAAGCCGGCCGCAGGTTCCCGATATCTTGGACGGGTTGAGGGAAAGGGCCTGCTCCTTGGCCATCTTGATTGATACGGGATGGAATTCGGAAAGATGCGAGCTGCAGCAAAGAGGCCTTCCGCAGGCGCCCAGGGCGCCCATCATCTTGGCCTCGTCCCTTACGCCTATCTGCCTGAGTTCAATCCTGGTCCTGAACACCGCGGCCAGGTCCTTGACCAGTTCCCTGAAGTCCACGCGGCCGTCGGCTGTGAAATAGAACAAGATCTTGTTGTTGTCAAACGTGTATTCCACATCTATCAGCTTCATCTCAAGGCCGTGCTTCTTTATCTTTTCAAGGCATATACTGAAGGCCTCGACCTCTTTCTGCTTGTTCTCCTCAACGTGCTCCAGGTCCTCCTCTGTGGCCTTGCGGATCACGCTCTTCAAGGGGAGCACCACTTCTTCTTCCGGAACTTCTCTTTTGGCGATGACCACCTTTCCGCATTCGACTCCCCTTGCTGTTTCAACGATGACCATATCGCCCAGTTGTATATCATGATCGCCGGGGTCAAAATAGTATATCTTTCCGGCGGTTCTGAAACGTACTCCTACAACATTTATCATAAATGCACCTCTGTCAGATTCGTCCCTTTATGGGGCGCCAGCGTCACCAGGTCTACCGCGAGCTGGTGGTTCATATAGCGTTTGAGCTTGCTCCGGACCCCATTCAGTTCTTCTATTTTTTTAATAAGACCCTGTATGCTGTTCTTTTTTGCATACTCCATAAGTTTATCGAATTTATCGGAATTAATCAAGCTGCCGGTCTTACCGCATAGTACCAGCATGGCGTCACGGTATGCCGATTCCAGGATATCCAGGCAATCGGGCAAAGCGTCCCGGTTCTCAGACAAATATTCGTTAAGCTCGAAGTCGGCCAGATCCCTCCCGTCGCTTAACAGATACGAAAACACAAGCTCCCTTGTTCTGCCAAAATCCTTGTTATCCACAAGGGCAAGAGCCTTTGCCGGTATCCCTTCACTGAAGGCAATGGCAGGGTCGCCCGCAGGCAGATCCTTCCCGTGCCTTTTCAGGATCATCCTTATTTCTTCGTCGGAATAGCGGCTGAGCTTGAAATGTACCACCCTGGAACGGATGGTAATGAGAAGGGATTCGAAGTTGCCCGCCGTCATGATGATAACCGCGTAGGGCGGCGGCTCCTCGAGAGTTTTAAGGAGGCAGTTCTGGGCCTGCGGCGTCATACGGTCGGCCTCCTGGATCAGGTACACCTTCCTGCCCCTGGCCGGACGGACCGATATATCGTCGAGGATCGCCCGGATCTGGTCAATCAGAACGCTGCGGGTTTCGGGAACGATCTCTGTGAAGTTGGTATTGAGCCCGGCATCAAAGCTTTTGCACCCCCGGCATTTCCCGCAGGGCGCCGAATCCGGACCTTCAAGGCAGATCAGCGTCTTTGCCATTTCGCGAGCCAGGGTTTTCTTCCCGATGCCGGGAGGGCCGGACAAAACATAGGCATGGCTTGCCATGCCCGACCTGAACTGTTCTGTAAACCTTTCAACAATCTCTTTCTGTCCGATAAAGCCAATACTTCCCAAGCCGGTATACCTCGCTTAAAGGATCAAATCAAGGATCAGGCCGCGGATGTCCTCAATCCTGCCCAGTATTTCCAAACGGTTCTTTTCAGTCTTCAGGACTTCCTGGGTGAGTATATCCAGGTTTTCATTGATGGATTTAATAATGGCATATACCCTGTGTCTTCCGCGCCTGTCCAGGAAGCTCTCCTTTAAAAACTTGGAGGAGCCTCTTACGGCATGGTCCAGGAACTCCGAAATCATCCGCTTGTAAACCTTAAGCTCGCTGATGTCGATGTGTTCGGCCAGGCGTTCACCCTGTTTTTCGATCTCTTTGGCCATTTGCCTGAGCATCTCTTCCTGGGCATTGCCAAAATGCCTGTCCATGTGTGAACTGAACTGGGCGCCGCCCTTATCCTGGACCTTTTCAGTTGGAATACTCACACGGGAGGTCAGGCGCGAAGGCCTCCTGTCTGAACCTCCCCTGTCGATCTTAAGACCCATAACCTTTTACCTTTCGGCTTTCTCCAAAAACTCGTCCACGTATCCCCGGATCTCGGCAAAAACCTCCTGAGGACTCCTGTTTACATCTATGCGTTTTATGCGGTCGGGGTACCGCCTTGAAAGTTCCAGGTAGCCCGAGTAGACCCGCCTGTGGAAGTCCATCTTTTCGCTTTCGATACGGTCCGCCTCCTCGCCCTTGGCGATGCGCCTTGCCATGGAAGCGTCGGCGTCCAGGTCCATGAAGAATGTAATGTCGGGAAGGCAATCGTCAACAGCCTGCCTGTTCACGACCCAGACGTTATTAACTCCAAGGCCCCTTCCCACTCCCTGGTAGGCCAGAGAGGAATCCACGAACCTGTCGCATATGACGGCCCTGTTTTTCTCAAGCTCGGGTTTTATGACCTCGGAAACCAGTTGGGCCCTGGACGCTGCATACAGCAGCATCTCGGCAACAGGGCTCATGCCGCGGTTCCTGTTATCCAGGAGAATTTCCCGTATCTTCTCGCCAATAGTCGTTCCGCCCGGCTCCCGCAGGGTAACCACCTCAAGCCCCTTCTGCTTAAGGTACTCTGAAAGGAGCAGGATCTGGGTGGTTTTACCGGAACCGTCGTTGCCTTCGAAGGTTATAAAAATGCCTCTGCTCATCGGATTAACCTCATAGAAATAACCTTGCTACGGTTTTACAACCTGCACCCTACCATCCATTATACCATGAACCCGGCCGCCTGAGCGTTGGATTTCGGCAAGGTACCCGGCAAGTTCTTTGGATATTACCTCGCCCGGGTAAACCAGCGGAATCCCTGGAGGATAGGGCGTTACAGATGCGGCGCTTATCCTGCCTCCTGCCTTCTCCAGGGGTATGCGCTCCGAAGGCTTAAGCACGGCATCCCCGGGGTTCATTGCCTTCTCGGGAAGGGTAACAGGCGCCCGGACAAAGGAGAGCCTGTCGTCAACCGGTCCGTACCCGTGACGGACTGTCTCCCTGATCGCATTTATCAGGGCTACAAAATCATCATCGGTATGGAAGGGCGTGGTGATGAACACCACATGGTAATAGTCCGCCATCTCGGCTACGATGCCGAAGGACTCCCGCAGAATCCTTTCCGCTTCGAACCCTGAAAGACCGCATTCCTCAAAGCTCAGCACTATCCTTGAGAAGTCGGTTTCAATACCGGGCGCATCGGGTCTGATCCGCTTTACGCCTGCAATACCGGAAAGTTCGCGGTCAAAGGCCCGGATCCTTTCGTATAATGCGTCGTAGAGTTCCGCTCCCCTCTTTTCCATGATCTCGCGGGCAATATCTATGGAGGCCATAAGTATATAGGAAGGGCTTGTGGTCTGCAGCATGGACATGTATTTGAAAAGGCTTCCGGGTTCAAGATGTGAGGATGCGCCTTCGTGGACAAGGGCGGTCTGGGTCAGGGCGGGAAGTGTCTTGTGCAGGCTTTGCACGCAGGCATCGGCGCCAAGTTCCATCACCGGTCTCGGGAACAGGCAGGAAAACGCATAATGCGCCCCGTGGGCCTCGTCAACCAGGAATGGAATACCCCGGGATCGGGAGATGCGGATCATGTCCTTTACGTCTGCGGCAATGCCGTAATAATTGGGTCTTGTAATGAGTACGGCATCGATGTCCTGATGCCGGGACATGGCGCTTTCAAGGCCGGCTTTCCTGCAGCCAAGGGTAAGATGGAGTTTTTCATCGTAATCCGGGATTACAAAGACCGGTTCTGCCTTAAGCAGCGAGATGGCATTTATTACAGATGTGTGGGCGTCACGGTTGATCAGGATCTTCCCGCCGGGCTTCACCGCCGCATGGATCATGGCATGTACACCAATGGTGGAACCATTTACCGAGAAGTATGTATTCCTGGCGCCGAAGGCTCGGGCGGCAAGGTCCTGGGCATCCTTTATCACGCCATCGGGATCATGCAGAGAGTCGGATCCCGGTATCTCGGTGATATCGAAAGGACCTGCGCTAGTTAAAAATGCGGCCAGCCCCCTTCCCATCACATGGCCCGGCATGTGGAAGGGAAGGGGCCTTTTGCCGGAATATTTCAGAAGCATATTGTATATGGGCGTGTTCATGCTCACACAACCCCTCAGCCCAGGTCTGGCCTTTCAGTACCAGTATTTACACCTGGGACGGTTCTTGATGTTGTGATTAACAGCGGGACAGTACATATGCTGAGCCCTTATGCGGCCTAGTCCACAAGCACCTCGGTCCAGAGCTGGTTGTACACGCTCTTGTATTCACCCAGGTCGACATAGACTTCGCTTCTGCTTATTATATCGTCATCTGGCCAGAAGGCATCCAGTTCGAACACTTCGGGATGTTCTGCCCTGATCCTCTGCATGGCTTCGGTATTGGGAGACGGATAACCGACAGTAACCGCATTCTGGTAGGCAATATCAGGGTCAAGCATGAAATTGATGAACATCTCGGCTTCCTTTTTATGCTGGCATGTCTTGGGGATGGCCATGGTATCAAACCACATGTTGGTGCCTTCCTTCGGCACGGCAAACCCGATATGGCTGAAATCGGCCTCTTCGTCCCAGTAGAGTTCCATGAAATCGCCCGAATAGGTCAGGCCCATGGCAGCGTCGCCATTGGCTATCATATCCTTTATCTCATCACCGTAATACCCGGCAACTATACTCCTCTGTTGGATCAGGGCCTGCTGAGCCTGCCGGAGTTCACCATCGTTTTTGGAGTTCATGGAATAGCCCAGCTTTTTTAAGGCTGCGCCCATGGCATCGCGGACATCCTTCTTCATCAGGATCTGCCCGGCATACTTGGGGTTCCAGAGGATTTCCCAGGTATCCACGGGGTCCTCCACCTTTTCCTTGTCATAAAGGATTCCTATGGTGCCCCAGAAATACGGGACCGAATACTTGTTCTCCAGATCGTACCCAAGGTTTTTAAACCTCTCGTCCACATACTTGTAATTGGGTATATTGTTGTAGTCGAGGGGCAGAAGCAGGTCCTTCCTGATCATTTCCGACACGGCATAGTCCGATGGGAAGACCACGTCAAAGTTGCTGCCGCCTGCCTCCAGCTTGGCAAGCATGGTTTCGTTGGTGTCATAGGTCTTATAGTTTATGGAAATACCCGTACGTTCTTCGAACAGGTCCAGAAGGCTCTCATCTATATATTCTCCCCAGTTAAACACATTGAGAACAACCTTTTCGCTGCAGCCCGACATGGGAACAGAAACCGCAAGCAGGGCTACGATAGCAATGATAACCAGGATCTTTTTCTTCATAGCAGTAATTCCTCCCCTTCTCCGCTTTTTTTGTTTATTATAAACAGCAGGATAACCACGGTCAGGAACATAAGGGTGCTCAGGGCGTTGATGGTGGGTTTCACGCCCCTTCTTGCCATGGAGTAGATCATTATTGACAGGTTGCTGACCTCGCTTCCTGCTGTGAAGAAGCTAATAACGAAATCGTCTATGGACATCGTAAAGGCCATCAGGGCGCCGCTTATAATGCCCTGTTTTATCTCGGGTAAAATGATCTTCCTGAGCGCATAGGAAGGGGTTGCGCCAAGGTCCAGGGCCGCCTCCGCGATATGCCTGTTGAGCTGCCTGAGCTTCGGCAGCACGGCCAGTATCACATACGGTATGCAGAACAGCACATGGGCAATCAGCATGGTCACAAAGCCCAGCTTCATACCGGCAGAGATGAACAGGGTCATCAGCGCCACGCCGGTTACGATGTCGGGATTGAGCACGGGGATGTTGTTTATGTTAAGCATCATGTTTTTGCCAAATCCCCTCATGTAGTGTATGCCTATTGCCGCGATGGTGCCCACGATGGTGGATATCACCGTCGCCAGTATGGCTATGGCAATCGTGTAGTACAAGGCCTCGGTAATAAGCCGGTCCTTGAACAGATCGGCATACCAGTCCAGCGTGAAGCCTGACCACTGTCCCCGGGACTTGGACTTATTGAAGGAGAATATTATCAGCACTATAATCGGGGCGTAAAGAAACAGAAAGATTAACCCCATATAAATCCTGACAGCCAATTTCTTCATAGTACCTCTCCTTTACTGCCGGACTCACGCCTTCGCACGGCCGTTTTCATCCTGCTTGCCGTTCCTGTCGATGCGGGACATGATGGCCATGGATATCAGTATCATAACCATCAGGATGATGGAAAGGGATGACCCGAAGTGCCAGTTGCCCTCCCACATAAACTGCTGTTCAATAAGGTCCCCGATGAGGGGTGTCTTGCCTCCGCCAAGGAGCCCGGAGATTACGAAGGTGCTGACGGCAGGCAGGAACACCATGGTGATGCCCGACACCACCCCGGGTACGGACAGGGGCAGTATGATTTTGAAAAATGTCCTGGCCTTGTTGGCGCCAAGGTCGTTGGCTGCCTCAAGGTATTGCTTGTCTATCTTGCTTAACACCGTGTATATGGGAAGGATCATGAACGGAAGAAAGTTGTAGATCATTCCCAGGAGGACGGCGGTTTTCCCCGGCATTATCTCCAGTTTCGGAAGCCCTACAAGCTCCAGGAGCCTGTTCAGAAACCCGTTGGGCGAAAGGATGGACATCCATGCGTAGGTCCTGAGCAGGAAGTTCATCCACATGGGTACAATCAGGAACATCAGGAGCATGCCCCTTACCTTCGGATTGGCCCGGGAGACGATCATAGCCACGGGGTAGCCCAGCACAAGGCAGCAAAGGGTGGATATGGTCGCCAGGACAAAGGAGTTGACGATCACCTTGAGGTAGATCGGCTCCAGCACTCGTTCATAGCTTCGCGTGGAGAACCTGAGCGCCGCGAGGTTCCTTATGTCACCCTCGGTAAAGCTGTACAGCAGCACCAGGATAAGCGGCACAACGATAAATATGGCCATCCACACCGAATAGGGATAGGCAAGGAGCCTCATCCTTCTCATGACCCATATCCCTCCTTTTTCATGACGTGGATATCGAAAGGCTGTATGTTCATGCCAACCTGGCTTCCCTCGGGATGCATCAGGGTGCTGTGGATCATGTATTCCCTGTACTCGTTCTCGACGAGCATCTCGTAATGCACTCCCTTGAAGACCACCGATGTCACCGTGCCCTGTATCATCCCCTCTTCGGGATTGTTGACTATCTTGAGGTCCTCGGGCCGGATTACCACGTCCACGGGCTCGTTGGGCTCAAAGCCGGTGTCTACGCAATCGAAGACATGGTTGTCGAACATGACCTTTTTGTCCTCCAGCATAACGGCTTCTATGATGTTGCTCTCGCCGATGAAATCAGCCACAAAGCGGTTTGTGGGCTCATTGTAAATGTCCTCGGGGGTCCCGACCTGCTGGATATGGCCCTCGTTCATAACAACCACGGTGTCCGACATGGTCAGGGCTTCTTCCTGGTCATGGGTGACATAGATGAAGGTGATCCCCACCCTGCGCTGCATATCCAGGAGTTCGATCTGCATCTCCTTGCGAAGCTTCAGGTCCAGGGCGCCCAGGGGCTCGTCAAGAAGGAGCACCTTCGGCTCGTTTACCAGGGCCCGTGCGATGGCAACGCGCTGCTGCTGGCCGCCGCTCAGGGAATCCACATGGCGTTTCCCGAAGTTCTCAAGGTCCATCATTTTGAGCATTCTTTCAACTCTCTCAACGATCTCGTCCTTGGGCAGCTTCTTTATCCTGAGCCCGAAAGCAACGTTTTCAAACACGTTCATATGGGGAAACAGAGCATACCTCTGGAATACCGTATTTATGTTCCTCTTGTAAGGGGGCACGGGATTCAAAAGCTTTCCTTCAAAGAGGATCTCGCCCTCGTCCGGCTCCTCGAAGCCCCCGATCATGCGGAGGGTTGTGGTCTTGCCGCATCCGCTCGGCCCCAAAAGCGTTACAAATTCGTTTTCCTTTATCTTAAGGTTGATGGAGTCAACAACCTTGACGCCATCAAATGACTTGGTAAGATTCCTCAGTTCGATGAGATACTTCTCTTTCTCCATCACAATCCCCCGCTCCATAATGTAGTCCGGACACTAAAAGCTTGGCGGCGATGATATCCAAAGCACTCGGGCCACCGACCTGCCGGTATTTTTTATACTGTGGTTCCTGTCCGGCTTGAAATAAAAACAGTCACCCTTTTTAAGCCTCATGCGCTCTTTGCCGAGGAGCAGCTGTATGCTCCCGCTGAGCACCATGCCGAATTCTTCGCCATGATGAGGGTCGTCCTCGGTAACCGAACACCCGGGCTGGATCTCCACTATTATGGGTTCCATGGCCCTATTTATGGAATTGGGCACCACCCAGTTGATGGCATATCCTTCCTCAGGCATCTCCTTAACGAAAAAATCGTTGCCCTTGAAGACCACCTGCTCGTCTTCTTCGTCGCTGAAGAATTTCTGCAGGCTTGTGCCCAGGCATTCCAGGATGTCCTGGAGGGTGGAAATGGACGGCGAGGTAAGGTCACGCTCCAACTGGGAGATGTAACCTTTTGTAAGTTCGCACCTGTCTGCCAGTTCCTCCTGGGTCATATCATTCGCCAGTCTGAGTCTTTTTATTTTTTCACCTATTGACATGGCAGTTTCCCCCGATGAAAACCTGTGGACAAAAATCCCCGCGGCATTGTCGCCACGGCCGCAGGCCCCGTTTTTCCGGAGTTTAATAACAGTAAACAACGTGAAAGTATTACATGACAAGTTGTTTACTTATACTAAACAGCAAGAACCATTATTGCACGGTTTTTTTTCGTTGTCAACTACCCAAAATAAAAATTTTCCGGAGGCGCAAAAAGAGGTGAAAAAAAGCCGGGGAGACTGTCCCCGGCAGCTTTTTAAGGAAGGTCATTATATCATTCTATCCTGCCGAATTTGTCGAAGGGCAGGATCCTGAATATGGCCTTGCCCTCAACCCAATCCAATTCGATGACCCCGAAGTTTCGGCTGTCCATGCTCTGGCCCCTGTTGTCGCCCATGACAAACAGCTGGCCTTTCCGGACCACAACAGGATCCATGCTGCCGTTGAGCACGATCCCAAGGTCCGGGTCGATCCGGGCATAATCCTCGGTCACGGGTGCGTCGTTGATATACAGTACATTGTTCCGGATCTCCACCTTGTCCCCTGGAACACCGATAACACGCTTTATGAGCCGGTTCCGCCTGAAATCGCCCTTCAGCTTCATGGCAACGTCGGATATGTATATGCCCATCCTCCCGAAGAAGCCGCCTATGGGCTCATCCCTGAGGAAAATGATGATGTCGCCCCTCTGAGGTTCCTTTGAAACATAGGCCAGCTTGCTCATGATCAGCTTGTCGCCCTGGACGAGGGTATCCATCATGGAGGTCATGTTGACCTCGGTTATGGCATACAGCTCGCTCTGGATGATGGAGGTGATCAGGAAAGCGGCGAGGATCAGCACGATCCACTCCAGTATTTCCCTGCCTATGCTCTTCTTTTTCTGTTTTTTCTCCAACAAAAACATCTCCTTCGGCCTGAAATCATGTGCCCGTCAGCTGGCCCTCACGGTGCGGCGGCGTCGGCTGGCCGGCCTGTATTTCCGGCTTTTTTGCCGCAAGCATTTATATAGATACACGGATAACACCGCTTATATTCATAAGCCGCCTGGCAATAGCCTCCACATCCGGGGCATCGTCCCTGTCCATCCTGCAGATTATCTTATGTACGACCTTTTCGCCGCTCCTTGAGATATCCATGCTCTCAACATTAAGACCAAGCTCCTTGAGTTCCTTTTCCCATGAAATCCCCAGGATCTCAGCTTCAACCGATTCTATGGTCAGGGCCACGCTTGCTTTCCTTATATGCATCCTGGACTTGATGACCTTAAGATACGTAAGCGCCGCCCAGATAAGCGCTGTGGCCAGGATGGCGGCGGTATAAAACCCCATGCCGCAGGCGATGCCGACACAGGCCACGGCCCATATGCTGGCCGCCGTGGTGATGCCCTGGACTGAAATGCCATGCCTTATTATGGCGCCGGCGCCCAAAAAACCTATGCCGCTTACCACCTGCGCTGCTATCCTCGTGGGGTCCACATTGGCATCCCCGCTGAAAGCCTTAATCGCAAACTCTGAGATCAGCGTGGCCAGGCAGGCGCCCATGCAGACCAGGATATGGGTCCTGAAACCAGCCGGTTTATGGCGGGTGTGCTCGCGCTCGAAGCCCACTATCCCGCCAAGAACGCATGCCACCAGCAGCCTTGCGGCTACGATCAGCACATACTGCAGTTCAAACTGGAACTCATGCCAGCTCAAGTCATCACACACCTCTTAGGATATATTTAAAGCCTTCAGTGCCAAAAGGCTGTGGTTTCTCGTTTCAACGGTCTTCGGGTGCAGCAGGTACCCGTTTTCCAAGACATAACGTATGGTGCTGCCGGCGCAGAGCACGATGCACCGGTCAAGGTCCCGGAAGGCCTCTTCCCTCATGGCCTCTATGCCCTCAAAATTACGGCCGGGCTCAATGTAGTCGGCAATATAGATGATCTTTTCAAGAACCGACATGCCCGCCCTGCCCGTTGTATGCCACCTGATGGCCGAAAGTATCTCCGGGTCGGCAACGCCGTACTCATGCCGGGCCAGGTATTCCCCGATAACGCCGTGGAGCAGGCCTGGCTGCAGCAATTCTATCCCATCGGGCTGGTAACCGATCTTTTTCACAAACTCACGCGCCGCGTTACCCTTGTACGATTTGCCGCAATCATGCAGCAAGCCTGCCAGGTATATCTTTTCTTCATCGGCCCCGTAGCGCCTTGCCATTTCAACGGCGGTGTCCGCCACGTTGAGCGAGTGGACGTACCTTTTTTCTGTAAGCTCGGATGCCAGCTTTTTTCGCATCAGGTCAAGATCGATTCCATCCAATGTCATTCCTCCGCATAAAGCCTGTGTTCATGGATATATCTTTCCACGCAATCCGGAACCATGTATTTTATGGACAGACCTTCCCTTGCCCGGTTCCTGATCCTGGTGGATGAAATGTCCAGCGCTGCGGCCCCCGAAAGATGGATCCTGGCGTTGTGCTCCGCCTTTAGCCTGTCGATGGTCTCATCCAGCCGGCCGTTTTCAGTATCCGGCCTTCTTGCCACGATTATATCGGCCATCCCGAGTATCTCCTCGTGCCGCTTCCATGTTGGAAACTGGACCAGCGAATCGGCCCCGATGATCAGGCACAGCCTGTTTCCGTCGCCATACTCCCTGGTCAGCACCCTGAGGGTTTCAACGGTATAGGAAGGCCCTTCCATCCTCATCTCCACATCACAGAGCTCGAAAAAGGGGTTGTCCCGGATGGCGAGCCTTACCATCTCCAGCCTGCGCCCTGTTTCTACTATACCCTCGGAACCCTTGTGGGGCGGGCTTTTGGCAGGCACGAACAGGACCTTTTCAAGGCAGAATTCCTCCCTGATGTGTTCGCACATCAGGAGATGCCCGTAATGTATGGGATTGAAGGTTCCTCCCATTATGCCTATCAATAGTCTGAACCCCCCTCAGATCCAGTTTTTCGTATAGATCCTTGCCCCGAAAGGCAGCAGGGCAAGCTTGGCAAACTTAAAATGCTGCTTGCCAAAGGGGATCCCGATTATTGTAAGGCAAAGGACAAGAGCGAGAACCAGGTGGGAAATGCTGAGTTCCCAGCCTAAAACAAGGATCCAGATAAGGTTCCCCACAAAACCTCCGACCCCGAATCTGCCGATTTCTACATCCTTTCCGAATGGCCACAGGATGAATGCGGCTATTTTAAAGCACTGGATGCCAAAGGGTATTCCCACGATGGTCAGGCAGCAGATGAGACCTGCAACAGTCCATAATACGAAGGACACAAGCCCGCCGAATATCATCCAGATAAGGTTACCAAGGAGATACATCATTACCCCTCCAGGCCGGCATTGCCGCCGTTCGCTCACTCATAATTAATCTACCATAAATACCGATAAATATCACCTTTGTCTGGTCGGATGGATGAAACAAAAAGCGCTTTCATCCCAATACCAGCACAAATGCCCGTCTATGCGTCGACAGGCATTTCATCCTCCGCTATTTGACCTTATACCCAGCATCCTCAATTGTGCCTCTTATCGTTCCCGTATCCATCCTCTCGGTATCATATTCCACAACAACACGCTTTCCTTCCAGGTCCTCGTAGACGCCATTAAGCCTGGAAACAGTATCCCTGATGGTTTTTACACAGTGTTCACAAGACATTCCCTCTACAATGAATGTTACGTGTTCGCTCATCATGAATCACCTCACAGTAGACAAAAAAATTATAACATTACGGAAATGTACCTGTCCAATAATAAATTATGCTTTTTATCTCTTCAGCAGGGGATGTAAACGCCGTCAGCATGAGTTATCCCGGTCTTCCAGCGCGCCTATGAGACCGGTAAAGTAGTCCGGCAGCCCGGTTTCAAAACGCATGGGCTTTCCTGTGACGGGATGGGCGAATTCAAGGCAGCGGGCATGAAGAACCTGTCCGCCCGTGTCCATGAGGGCGCATTTCTTCCCATACAGCGGGTCGCCTGTTACAGGATGCCCGATATACGCCATGTGGACGCGGATCTGGTGGGTCCTTCCGGTCTCCAGCCTGAGTTTTACCCAGGTATGGGTTTTAAAGCGCCTTACCACCGAGTAATGGGTTACGGCTTCCTTTGAGTTTTTGAAGGTTACGGCCATCTTCAGCCGGTTGACTGGATGGCGGCCGATGGGCGCGTCCACCTTCCCGGAATCCTCCTTGATTACACCGTCCACTATGGCCTCATAGGTTCGGACGATCTCATGCTTTTTAAGCATGTCGGAAAGGCCCTGGTGGGCGGCGTTGTTCTTGGCGGCGACCAGGAGCCCGGATGTGTCCTTGTCGAGCCTGTGCACAATGCCCGGCCTTATCACGCCGTTTATGTCGGACAGGGAATCACCGCAGTGTTTAAGAAGCGCGTTAACAAGGGTCCCATCCCAGTTTCCCGCGGCGGGATGGACCACCATGCCCTTGGGTTTGTTGACCACTATTATGTCGGAGTCTTCATAAACCACATCGAGGGGGATATCCTGGGCTTTGATTTCGCTTGATACCGGTTCGGGAACCACGACATCCACGGTCATGCCGCTTTTAAGCTTAAGACCGCTTTTGACGGGAGAGCCGTCAACGAGCACAAGGCCATCGCCAACCAGCTTCTGGACATAGCTTCTTGTCACATCCTCCAGCCTTGCTGACAGCCATATGTCAAGCCTTTGCCCGGCATCTTCCTCTCCCGTGTGGAATTGGAGTCTTCGGCTTTCCATAGAAAAACCCCTGTTTCTCATTCCTCCGGTTCCGGAGAATCGGCTTTTGCCTCTTTTATTTCAGAAACCTTATCTTTCGGCTGCTCTTTATAGAAAAAGATGATATAGACGAACAGCAAGGTTACGCCGATTGTGATGCAGACATCGGCTGCGTTGAAAATGGGAAAGTCATACCCGAAAGGGTAAAAGTTCAGAAAGTCCACCACGTATCCCTTGAAGAGCCTGTCTATCATGTTCCCGATGGCCCCGCCCATGAGCAGGGACAGGGAAAACCTTGCGAGGGCGTGTTTCTGGGAGATCATGGCCCTGGCCATCACGACAAGGGCGATAACTGTGAGGACTATGAACCCCCACCGGAAGTTCTGCAGGATGCTGAAGGCAGCGCCCCTGTTTTCACAATAGGTGATGTAGAAAAACTCTTTGATTATCTCGATATCCGTTCCGACAGCGACCAGGCGCTTTGTCACCTGGTCCATCACAACTGCCGCAATAATCAGCAATACCCAAACCATGTCGTTCTCCTTATCAGACCAGGGGGACGGTTCCGCTGGTTTGACTTTACTCCACTGTAACCCCCGTGAAGTAGTGCTTCAATATCTGGTCGTAGGTATAGCCCATGCGGGCAAAGCCCTTGGCGCCTTCCTGGCTCATGCCGACCCCGTGGCCCCAGCCCTTGCCGACGAAAGTATAGACGTTGCCTGAAACCTGTACAGGACTTGCCGTCGAAGTCGATGATGAACCCGATATGACCGAAACGCCGGAGGTGCCGGCTGCGTAAACCGTGCCCGAGCCGCCGATAACCTCGGTACCCGAGGACGTTACCGCAACGCTGCCCGGAAGGCTGACTGCCTTTATGCTGCCGTCCCCGTTTATGGCATAGACAATCCCGGAGCCGGAAGATCCGCTGCTTGTCCCTGTTCCCGAGGTGCTTCCTGTCCCCGATATGATGGTGTAGTTGTTGCTGGGAAGCTCGAGCACCCTCCTGGTATCCTCCCTGTAATATGTAATCTGGCCTTTTGTCCCGGTAAACTTCACCTTGATCGGCCTTCCCGCGTTTGATACCTCCTCGATGGTTATCGACACTATATCGCCGATTTCCACATCGCTTAAGAACAGCCTCTGCTTGAGCTCTTCGGCCGTAAAGGTCCGGCTCCAGCTGTAATTGTATGAATTGCCTGCCTCATACGGGTCGGGAACGCTCTTAAGGTATGCCACCGGCGTTCCCCATACGTTTTCGCTGTTCTCGGTCATGCCGCCGCTGGAGCTGAAATAGTATACCGAGATAGGGCTGCCGTTATACAGTATCTTCTTTCCCTTGGTCTGGTCCACAGCCGCGTTGGTTGTAGCCTTTTCGCCGTCATATCCTGCATAGACCTGGTCGCTTACCGTGTTCACCAGGTCGAAGCCCCACTTGGAGTATTTGCCCAGGTTCCTGTATGTATACGTCCTTGCCGCCACGGCCTGGGCTTTCAGGGCTTCCATGGGCGCGGTCGACTCAAGCTCCTGGGGAACCACGCCATAAAGGTATTCCTCTATATTCAGGATATTGATCACTGTAAGGTCGCTGTCCGTGTACCTTCTTACCTCAAACTCGCCCCGGTACTGCTTTCCGTTCACCGTGAGCACATATGGGTTGTTGGCCGCAAGAGGCCGTATCCTGAGCTTATATGTGCCGTCGGAGAATACCAGAAGCGGATCGGCATGGCTGTTTTGGACCACGAGCCTGGCATTGGAGGAAGAGATCACTTTCAGGTTCGCAGTGCCCATTTTGTCAGCCAGCTTCTTCAGTTCCTGGCTCGCAGTATCTGCATCGGGATAGAACCCGGTCCAGACGTACCATTTATCCTCAAAGGCAGGATATGCCGTTATACCGTACTGTGTCAGCAGATCAACAGTTTCTTTGGCCTTGGCATAGTTCGCGACACTTTCCCCGATCTGTACGTGATACGGACCCAGGATTTCCCCCTCAAAGGGTTTTCCTTCGGAGGGATTATACGCGCTGGTCAGGCCGCTGGAGGATTTGATGAAAAAAGAATCCCTTCTGATTATGACATTCGAGCCTCCCGGCATTGTCAGGATTTGCTCAAAGCTGTCGTTTCTGAATGATCCGACCTCAAGACCCGATTTGGAACTGAAGGAAACACTCGCAACGGTACTGCTGCCAAAATACAGGCCTATCCTTACAGTATCGGGCCAGGTTGCTGCGGAAGCGCGGCTTTCGCCGCTGACAAGAAGGCACAAAGCCAGGAGGACAGTCAGAACTACCAAGGATCTTTTATTCATGGCGCACTCCTTTATCTTCAGTATGTCAATGGTTCTTATTACCTGTATAATACTATTATACCCGACAGGCGCTTTTCTGTATATAAAACATTGGTTACGATTTGGCTACAAATGCCTGGTAAAAGCACTCCTCCCCGTTATATGTTATATCGGCCAGGCGGGTGCAACCTATGAGCAGGTATGGGGGCTTGCCATTTTGTACCGCTGTGGTATGATTGTTAAGACCTGAAATGAGTGGCATTAGTCGAAGGAGCATATATATGAAGGTTACAGCGGTAAAAACAAGGATAGTAGAGGTCGGAGCAATTGATATTACAGACCTTCTGGCAGAATCCATCGAAAGGGTTCCCGAAAGGTCGGTTATTGCCATAACGTCCAAGGTGGTTTCACTCTGCGAAGGGAACGCCATTCCCGTATCGGAATGCAGCAAGGATGAACTCATCGAGAGGGAGGCGGACCTATTCATCCCCAGGTCCGAGAACAAGTACGGAGTATACCTTACGATAAAGAACAACATGCTGGCGCCCACAGCCGGCATAGACGAGTCCAACGGCAATGGCTATTATGTCCTGTGGCCGAAGGACCCCCAGGCATCGGCCAACAGGTGCTGGGAATTCATAAGGGAACATTTCGGCGTAAGGCATGTCGGGATCATCTTAACCGACAGCATCTCGAACCCAATGAGGCTGGGGGTTACGGGAAGGAGCATAGCCTGCTGCGGTTTTTGTCCCATTGCCATAAAGATCGGGCATGCCGATCTCTTCGGAAAAACGCTCAAGCAGACCCGCATTAACGTGGCAGACGGGCTTGCGGCATCGGCAGTTCTTGTAATGGGAGAATCAAACGAGCAGACCCCCATAGCAATAATCGAGGATGTTCCTTTCGTGGAGTTCCGCGACAGCGTTCCCACGCCCGAACAGCTCAAAGCCTGGAGCGTAGAGATGCAGGATGATCTGTATTCAGGTCTTCTCAACCGGATGGACTGGAGAAAGAAAAAAGTATGAATGGATTGCCAAAGGAGCAGGCAAATCATTGGGGAATCGGCAGAATGCCGCGTGATTGGGCGGATTATTGCGGGGAAAGCCCTCGGGCGCCCATTTTTGCCAGTTCGTCGGCCCTTTCATTGAAGGCAACACCGGTGTGGCTCTCCACCTTGTGCCAGAAAATCTTTATTCCGCATGAATCGATGTACTGCTTGTATGCCTGGGTCATGGGTGTGTTGGTTTTGTAGCTTCCCACGGCCCACTTTTCCACGTTCTCAAAATCATGGAATATGCATATCTCGGCGATTCCGTTCTCTTTGCACCATTTCAGGGTTTCCAGCACGGCCTGGATCTCCCCTCCCACCTGCCTTGACACAAAGGCGTCGGGGTCGTCAACCCTTCCGAACAACTCTGCAACAGGCTCTCCGCGGTCCAGGATAACAGCGCCATACCCTATTTGGCTTTCTATGAAGGACCCGTCCACAAAGGCCTGATACCGAGCAGGGAGAGCACTGAAGTCTATCTCCATGGCCGTTTTCCGTTTCAGAAGAGGCGGGCGGCTCTCTTTCTCCCCGGGTTTTGAGACATTCAGGCCTGTACCGGCCTTATCTGCCAGAAGGCTTGCCAGTTTCTCAAAGTTCTCCTGGGACAGGTCGGAATCCTTCCTGAGGGAAAAGCTGTTCTTTTTCGGGCTGTAATCGACAATGAGCTTGCCCAGGCTTTCACCCCCCTGGTCTATCGAGACCTTGAGCATATAGTCCCGGATCATGGCAATTTCGCTCGCATAGCCATGCTCGGCGAGAACCGGGGCCAGCCTGTCGTATATCTCCATAAGCTCATTTTCGCAGATATAGGGCATCGGGAAAATCCTTTCGTCAATCCTGCATGTACCTGACGGTCACATCCTGGTTGAGGCAGTAGAGCAGGGCATCCTCCCTGGTCACCAGTCCGGCCTTATACAGCCGGGAAATGCTGTAGTCCATGCTCATCATGCCTTCGCTCCTGCTCATATGTATGGTGGAGTCAATCTGGTATGTCTTGGCCTCCCTAATGAGGTTCCTGATGGCGTTGTTCACAACCATAACCTCAAAGGCTGCAACCCTTCCCCTTACAGGCGAAGGCAGAAGTTGCTGGGAAATCACGGCCTGGAGCACGGTGGAAAGCTGGATGCGGATCTGGTGCTGCTGGTTGGGCGGGAATACGTCAACAATCCTGTCGATGGTCTTGGCCGCGCCCAGCGTATGCAGCGTGGACAGGACCAGGTGCCCGGTCTCGGCAGCCGTCATTGCAATGGCTATGGTTTCCAGGTCGCGCATCTCGCCCACAAGGATTACATCGGGCGACTCCCTTAAGGCAGATCTCAGGGCCCTGGCATAGCTCTGTGTATCCTGCCCCACCTCCCGCTGGTTCACAATGCTGTTTTTATGCCTGTGGAGGAACTCAATGGGCTCTTCCAGGGTCAGGATGTGGCATTTGCGTGTGCTGTTTATCAGGTCTATTATACACGAAAGGGTCGTTGATTTCCCGCAGCCTGTGGGACCTGTAACAAGGATAAGACCCTTGTTCTGCTTGTGAAGGTCAAGTACCGACTGGGGAATCAGGAGTTCCTGCGGATTTGGCAATTCGGTGAAGACAATCCTGATGGCGGCGGCCAGGGAGCCCCTCTGCTTGAAGGTATTGACCCTGAACCTTCCCAGGCCAGGCACCGAAACCGAGAAATCCTGGTCACCGGCGGCAAGGAAATCCTGGAAGGCCATCTCGCTGGGGAACAGCTCGTGGACCAGCCGCTCCGTGTCCCTTACCCCCAGGCGCTGGCTGCCTATATACATCAGTTCTCCTTTCACCTTCATCACCGGGGGCACGCCAACGGTAATCTGGAGGTCTGACGCCTGGTTGTCCATGGCGATTTTCAGAAGCTGCTGCACCGATGTTTTTTCGATATTGATATCCTTCGTTTTCATTCCGGTATCCCTTCCCACAGATCGATTTCATTCCTGTATTCAAATGGTTCCTGCCACAGCCGCCATTCAAGGATGCGGCAGACTTCCTCAAGTTCCCTGCCGTTTCCGGGATTTTCTATATCCACATCCACGTTCAGGTACCTCAAGGTGTTCTCATATTCGAGTATGAATGTCTTTCTCACGCTGAAGCCCAGTTCCGTCGGCACATTGCTGTAAATGTGGAAGTTGCGCGTATAGTCGGCATCCTTGCTGTACACGCATCCCGGGTAGGCTTCCATGATGGAATTCATGGCAAAGTAAGTCACAAGCTTCGGGTAAAGGCCGTCCAGGTATTCATTCCTGGAGTTCGTACCAGAAAGGCTGCCCAGGGTTGCTTCTATGATCTCCGAGATGGCATCGGGAAGCCCGGCGGAAGGAAGATCCCCGTCCCTGATGGACTGGACTGCATAGGAGGCCTTGTCCCTGCTCAATATGATGCTGTTGTATATGACGTTCATGAACCTTTCACCCTCCGAATCGAGGGTGTAGAAGGCCTTTACGGTGTCCGCGTTTTTCCTTGCCAGGCGGAGGTTGGCCATGGATGTTGTAACGGCAAGGACCGAAAACACCACCAGGACGATCAGAACAAGAGCGACAAGCACCGAGGAGCTGCCCTTTTCAGACCTTAACCATTTCATGGGCCTGTCACCTCCCCGGTTACATTGACCAGCGCAGAAAGCGAATGTATCTCCCTGTTGGGCTCACTGTCCAGCGGATACGGCTCAATCTTGAAGGTACGAAGTTCGATGGCCCAGAGCCTGTCGCTCCCTGTCATCCTGAAAAGGTCAATATATATTTCGTACTCGGCTTCCTGCGGCCGGTTTTCACCGCCACGGACCGGGTTCCAGTCCTCGTCGTAACAGACGATATATGAGCAGGTGTCCAATTCGCAAACGGCAGGATCCAGGGCCGAAGCATTCCCGTTGATCCAGTCCCCGGGTGAGGATTTGATCCTCTCGATCCAGGATGTGCCGTAAAACACCGACCTGTCTATATCAGCCGCAAGCCGGTTATTGACGTGGGCATGGACAAAGAGGCGCACTGCCACCGTCCCTGCGACGGCCAGCAGCGCCACGGCTATGATCAGTTCTATTAACGTGAATCCTCTTTTTTCCTTAAATCTGCCCATTCCATCCACCAGTTCTTCTCGCTCGGTAATTATTCTCTATGGAATTTACCTGTAATTCTGTCTCTTCAACTGTCCGTCCCCGCTCCGGTCTTTGAAGGTTCTCCCGTAAACAGGATCTTTACGGGTTTTACCCTCACTCGGACCTGAGCGTTACGGCGCTTTCCTGCCTTTGCTGTCCTTCCCCGCTGTCAAGCCACACGGCAATGTCCAGAAGGCTTCCATCCTTTTTTACTGAAAGCCCGTCCGCGTCGGTTATCTCAAAGCTGTAATCATTTGAAGGCGGCATCCCCTCGGGCATGATAGCCTCCCGGAGCTTTCCGTCGTCCTGGTATATCCAGGTTTCATAAACCTCGCCGCTGTACACTTCCCGGATGACGATGGCGGACTCCCCGTTGACGGGATTTTTCTCCACCCTTATGGTGTCATAAAGGTCGTTCTGCCTGATCTTCATTTGAATGTATGAAAGCGCCACCCTCAGCTCGGAACTGAAGTTTTTGCCCTCATACAGCCTTGTATAGGCAGATGTTGAAGACAGGGCAAGAACAAAAATGCCAATGCCCAGGACAAGCAGGAGCAGCATTGTGGCTATGGTTTCAACGCTGACGCTGCCACGGTTTGAAGGCCGTCCGTTTCCCGCTATTGATTTACCTCTTGAAAACTTCCACAGTGGGCATGACATTTGACGCGAACACCTCGTAATAGAAGTAGTACTTTTCCCTGTCAAGGATCAGTCCGTAATGGTCTTCGAGATACTCCAGGCTGGGCGGGTAACTGCCCTCAAGGGCATAGCACTGTACACAGGCATCAAGCACGGCCCTTCGTATATCCTCGGGCCGTGATTCGCTGTGGTCTTCCCAAAAGCTGTCAAGACCGGCCAGGCCGGCCAGGGTGATTATGAGCACAATCGCCAGCATTATTAATCTGATATGTATCGGGTTGCGTCCGCTCAAATCCATTCACCCTATCCTATGGACGACATAATGCTGATCAGCGGGAGGATCACCGACAGAAGGACACCCGCCAGGACAAGCGACAGGACAGTGACACAGACCGGCTCTATGGAGTTTATAACACGGTCCAGTGACGCGTCAGCCTCTTCCTGCCAGGTGTGCGATACCTTATCCATCATGGCGTCAAGGCTTCCTGTCTTTTCCCCCGTCCTTACAAGGCGCACAAACAGGCCCGGGAACAGCCCGGTATCCTTGAGGGCTTCCCAGAAGCTCTTGCCCTTGGAAACGGCACTTACGGCCTCTTTAATCTTCCGGGAAACATAGCTGTTGTCAAGAACGCCCGAAACAAGGCTGAAACCCTCGGTCAGGGTCATCCCGCTCTTCAGGGTCAGGGACATCGCCCCGCTGAACCGGGATGTGATGATCTTTCTGTAGATGGCCCCGGTAAACGGGTTTACAACCTTGAACCTGTCAATGAAGGAGCGGAATATACCCAGGCGTTTTACCAGCCAGCCAACAACAATCAGGATGGCCAGGACCGTCGCGGCAATCACGAAACCGTCCTTCAGCCCATTCCCCAGGGCGATGAAAACACTGGCCTGGGCGGGGACAGTCCCGCCAAGGGATGTGAGTATCTCCACGAACAGGGGGATGACTTTAAGGGAGATCAGGGCGATCACCCCAAGCATGAATACGGCCAGTATAAGGGGATAGGACACGGCGCTCCTTATCCTTCTCCTCGTATTGGCCATGTTTTCATAGAACCTGCTCAGTCCTTCGAATACAGGTTCCAGCATGCCGGTTTTTTCACCCACTTTTACAAGGGCGGTCATATAGGCCGGAAAAGCTTTAGAGGCCTCAAAAGCCGAATGCATGGGGGATCCGAAGACCACCTCGTCTCTTATGGATTCAAGAGCCTTCCTGAGCCTGGGATTGACGGTATCCTCCAATACCAGCGGAATTCCTTCCACCGGATGTATGCCTGATTTCAAAACCAGCGAAAACTGGTGGCACAGTATGGATAAGTCCATTTCATAGCCCTTGGCCTTCTTGCCCAAATCTATCAACTCCAGCCTGATAATCTTTCTTAATATAAATATAATACCAATTACAGGTTCATTAAAACAAAAAACACGGCAAAAGATAGCATATTATTATATATTTCAGCCTTTTCCGGGACGTATTGCGCGGATAGACGCGATTCACGAAAGCGCCGTGCTTCCTTCCCGAATCTCCCTGTTTTCGCGAAAGGAAATGGGATATAATAGGAAAAGCATATTCATGATACAGGCATCTATTGATACGCCTGTGAAAGGATGGTTTTCATGAAGTTTTCCCAGATGCCATACGAGCGGCCGAATATTGAGGAGCTTCAGAAAATGGGCGCAGATTTGCTCGGGTTGCTGGAAGAAGCCAAAAGCGCCCAGGACCATTTAAACGCCCATAAGGCCTTTACCGCCCTCAAGATAAAGGTTTCGGACATGTCCACCCTTGCCCATATCCGGAACACCATGAACACCGAGGACCCCTTCTACGAACAGGAACGGGCCTTCATGGACGAGAACATGCCGCTGCTTGAGGAGATGCAGTACAGGTTCTACAAGGCCTTTATCGCCTCGCCGTTCAGGGCAGAGCTCGAAAAAAGTCTGGGGAGCCTGTTGTTCCGCAATGCAGAACTGGAACTCAAGGCATTCGATCCCGTCATCATCCCGGAACTCCAGGAGGAGAACAAGCTGGTTTCCCAGTACCGGAAGCTTTTAGCTTCAGCCCAGCTGGAATTCCAGGGCCAGGTTCTTAACCTTTCCCAGCTTGTCCCGTACATGGAATCCCCGGACCGTGATATAAGGAAAGGTGCCTTCGCAAAAAGGACCGAGTTCTTCATGGCCAATGAGAAGGAACTGGACGAGATCTACGACAGGCTTGTGAAGGTGCGTCACCAGATGGCGAAAAAGCTTGGCTTAAGGAATTTCGTGGAGCTTGGATATATAAGGATGGGCCGCAACTGCTACGGACCTGGGGAAGTGGCACGGTTCAGGGACCAGGTAAAGAGGCATTTGGTTCCGATTACCATAAAACTTCGCGAAGAACAGCGTGAGAGGCTGGGCCTGGAAAGGCTGACCTATATCGACATCCCTCTTTATTTCAAAGACGGAAACCCCAAGCCTGAAGGCGCCCCGGAGGAGATCTTCGAGGCAGGAATCAAGATGTATGACATGCTCTCCCCGGAAGCCAGCGAGTTCTTCAGGTTCATGATGGAAAACGAGCTTATGGATGTCCTGAGCCGCAAGGCAAAGGCCCCGGGCGGATACATGACCTATATCTACGCCTATGAGTCGCCCTTCATATTCGCCAACTTCAACGGCACAAGCGGGGATGTGGACGTATTGACCCATGAATGCGGCCATGCCTTCAACGGTTACCTTTCAAAGGGCATGGAGATATTGGAGTACAAGTTCCCGACCCTGGATGCCTGCGAGGTTCACTCCATGTCCATGGAGTTCTTCACCATGCCCTGGATGAAGCTCTTCTTCGGCGACAGGACCGAGGAATACAGGTACTTGCACCTTGCCAGCGCCCTGCTCTTCATCCCCTACGGATGCCTGGTGGACGAGTTCCAGCATGTGGTTTACGAAAACCCGGACATGACACCTAAGGAGCGCAAGGAGGCATGGCTCAGGCTGGAACGGGAATACCAGCCCTACCTGGATTACGAGGACGACCCGTTCTTCGGCAGGGGCGGCACATGGCAGAAGCAGGGCCATATCTACAACTCGCCATTCTACTATATCGACTACTGCCTGGCCCAGATCTGCGCCCTCCAGTTCAGAAGCCTCATGGCAAGGGACTATATGGATGCGTGGGACAAATACGTCAGTTTCAGCAGGAAGGCCGGGACCATGACCTTCGTTGACCTCCTGAAATCAACCGGGTTGAAGACGCCCTTTGATGACAGGCTTGTGGAGGAAGTTGCATCGGACTCCATGAAGGCACTGAGTAAAATAAAACCGTGAGCCCGGAGTGCAGGATATGGCCGAAAATGCGCTGAAATGCGCATGAACAGAGCCATCAAACGCTATTGACAAACCGAAAACGCGTTTGTATAATATATTAGCGGTGCATCGGCGCCGCATCATGTGCCAGTAGCTCAGCTGGATAGAGCAACGGACTTCTAATCCGTCGGTCGGGTGTTCGAATCATCTCTGGCACGCCATGAAAACCCTGAGAGCGTTAAGCTTTCAGGGTTTTTATTTTTTCCTGGTAATAACAGCATAATCATATGTTAACTGTCATAGATTTTATTAACATTTGACAATGTATTTCTGCTATATGAGAATTAAGGCAGAAAGTAGGTTGCGTCTGGAGGGGTTATCATAGACGCTCTGTTAGGTCTTTCCGGGCTGACGGGTATTTTATTCGGCATTATATCAGCGATATGGGCCAAACGGCATAACAAGCCTCTGAAAACATCGCGGCTGATACTGGCCATAGGCTTTGCGTTATTCATAACCGGTCTTGCCGTTTCTTCCCTTAAAGATAACCTGGTTCCAACCACGGACATCGGTATGACAATACCGGTAGAAACAATCACACCGGAAACTGTGCCCGAGGATGTGCCCACACCTGCATCATCTCCGGCATTCTCTCCAGTTCCGGGTGGTACACAGGCGACGACCCCGACACAGGCGCCGACACAGATCCCGACGCAAGCAACAACACCAACACCTGTGCCAACACCGGCACCTGAATCAACTCCAACTCCCATACCGGTATCGGTACCTTCACAAACTCCTGCGCCGGTTCCCAACCCTGAAACGCCAAAAGAACTCACGGTGACTTTTATTGATGTCGGGCAGGCAGATTCCATCCTCATTCAAACGCCAGGAGGCCGAAACATATTGATCGATGCGGGCAATGCCGCCGATTTTTCCGTAATAAAGGCCTGTCTTGATGCCGCGGGAGTCAGGCGGCTCGATGTTGTTGTGGCCACACATCCCCACGAGGACCATATAGGAAGCATGGCATCGGTCATAAAGGCCTTTGACATCGGTAAAATCTACATGCCAAAGGCAGTAACGACAACAAAAACCTACGAAAATCTCCTGCTCGCGATAAAGGAAAAAGGACTGAAAGTTACCGAAGCAAAGGGCGGTATAAGCATCGAGACCGGCGACAGCCTGATAACCGCTGAAATACTTGCACCGAATTCCTCCGAGTACGATGATATGAACAACTGGTCCGCGGTAATTAAACTCAGCTATGGTAAGACCTCATTTCTGTTTACCGGTGATGCAGAGGATGTATCGGAGCGGGAGATGCTTGAAAAGAATTATGACCTCAAGGCTGATGTGCTGAAGGTTGGCCACCATGGCAGCATTTCCTCCACCACCGCCAGGTTCCTGTCTGCTGTATCACCGAAATACGCGGTTATATCCGTCGAGAAGGGTAATGACTATGGCCATCCTGCGGCTGCGGTGATGAACCGGCTGAAACAGGCCGGGATACCTGTATACCGGACCGACGAAAGCGGAACCATTGTCTGTGTGTCCGATGGTGAAACGATAAGGTTCAATGCCAACCCGGGAAGCTACTCATCCGGCGGGCAGTCCGGGACGTCCGGAACATCAATCACTCCAACCCCGACGCCCACTCCCGGTGCTTCCCCAAAGCCGACTCCAACGCCGGCCCCGATTCCAACACCGTCACCCGACACAGCGGGAGACAGGATTGTATACTGGACGCCAGGTGGCAAATCATATCACTATACAGATAATTGTTCAACGCTATCGCGCAGCAAGACGATATTGAGCGGCAAGCTCTCAGAATGCCCGAAGTCTGATCCGTGCGACATATGCACCCGATAATATATATGGTGATGTACTGATATGAAGATTACAATTGACAGATTCGAAGGCAGTTATGCTGTTTGTGAAGCAGATGGGAATAAAATGATAAGTATTGAACGCTCCCTGCTCCCTGAAGAAGCCAGGGAGGGCGATGTTTTGACCCTAATTGACGGCAAATATATCATAGATACTGCTGAAACCGCAAAAAGAAAAGCTTATATCAAATCGCTCATGGACGAGATTTTTGAATGATGTAAGTGTCTTCAACATCTGTTCTTCCTCTTTATTTCAACAGTTTATTCAAGCATTCATAATAATATTGCAATCTATTCCTTTCTTGGATAGTATAACTATGCATTGTTACCATATCAAAATACCAATTCCGAGGCACACAGAGATTAGCAATCACACAGCAGAAGCAATTTTAAAGGAAGCAGGTTTGAAGTAAGCTCCTCATCCTTCAATACCATGAAAGGAGCAGTGTAATATATGAGATATGTATACCCTGCCGTTTTTAAGAAGCTTGAAAACGACAAATACTTTATAAGAGTTCCCGACCTTCCCGGTTGTGTCACGGAAGGAAATGACCTTATTGATGCTCTTGATATGGCCAAAGATGCTATCGCTATGTGGCTCTGCGATGCGGAGGATAACAATGAGATTATTCCCCCGGCGTCGAATGCGTTTGAGATTGAGCATTATCCGGACGAGTTTGTGAACTTAATGCTTGTTGATACTGTTGAATACCGGGCTTTAAATGACAGCAAGGCCATCAAGAAAACCTTGACGATTCCCAATTGGCTCAACACCAAGGCTGAGAAGGCAGGAATAAACTTCTCAGCCGTTCTGAAAGAGGCTTTGATAGAGCGAGTAAGCAATAATTCACACAGCTGTAGTCCCTTGCCGGCTCAATATAAAACACGAAAAAGCAGGTATAAACTTCAAATCAGGAATAACCCCCGGTCTTAGCCGGGGGCGCTTATTTTTCTAACAGGCTTCCAAAGGCTGAACATTCCCAATATATTGAGTTCCTATATAAGCTCAATACCCGCATCCCTGATAATTTTATCCATTATCAACCGGTTTTCCTCATGCTTAAGAGATTTCATTTTCCGGCTCAATTCCTCAAGGTACCGAGACCTGTAGTTTTCGTAGTATTTTAGGTTTTCATCATCATTCTCGCATCTTGCCACAATATCGTTCCAGAAAAGATATTTTTCATACGTGCGATAAATCAGGGCCATCTCGGTATAAACTGAATACTCCCCCGTATAGCGTTTATCATAACCGGGCAGCATGCTGAACAGCCGGCCATATTCTCCGCTATAATAGCTATATTCCAGCGAGGTGAGGTACATCCCGCTGTCCCCCACATCCTCCATGAGGTCTTTTATTGTTATAGTCACAATGGATACGATTACAACAATCAAGAAAACAAGAACAACTATCCGAATTATAACTTTCGGCACAATTTTACTCATATCAGACCTGTGCATTCAGTTACTCTCCCTTTGCGATGAATATTTATCATACAATTCATTGCAGTAGCCGGTAAACTCAGTGGAATATGAATTTTTAAACTCACCGAGAGTTTTTATTTCTTCATCACTCAATCCGCATCTGTACTTAAGGCAGGCCGTAACCTCCATTACGCACTCCTGGTAATAATCCATATTCTCCGGAAGCAACTCGTCCTGGTAGGAGTATATTCCGTCTTCTTTAATGAAATTGAAAACCTCATTGGCGCAGCTCAATAAATCGGCAAACTTCCTTCTTGCGTCTTCTTCAGTGGCTTGTTGAGGGTTCTTTCCGCTTTCTGTCTCATTGCGGGTGTTCTCAAAGTAACCTGCGTTTGACCAGAAAAAGCTGATATCCTCATAAATTGCCTGAGCCTGCTGATATATTAGGTAACGGTCACTGTAAAGATTGTTCTGGTATAAATACCCGCCTATTTCGTCGAACCTTTTCTCCTCATGCATTTTTTCAAGAACCTGCAAATGCTCTTCTTCATTACCGACGGGTTTCTCGCGGTACGCTCTTTCGGTCAGCATAAAAACCGCAAAATTCACGAACAGGGCGGCAACCAGCAAAATTGCGGCCGCAATGACGAACTTGTTAAGCACCCTGACCGCAATATCCGGCGCGGCCTCAATAAGCGCCCTGCGCTTTGCCCTGTTGAAGATATTCAGCAGGAATTCCATTTCCTGTTTTCGTTTTATGTATACTTCGTTTGCCGTTCCGCAGTATTCACAGGCCGGCAATCTCGAAGGAACCGATGCACCGCAGTTTTTACATTTCATTTTATCTTCCCTTTCAAACCAGAATCAGTATTCTTCTTTGATCCCAAGGCGGTTGCAGATTTCATCGGTTATATCCTGAAGCGTACTGTCAAAAGAACCATTTTCCAACTTTGCCTCCTTCACCGCTTCTATCCCGGCTTCGGTCATACCCAGCGTTTCTTTTAAAAACTCTTCTGCTTCAGCCAGAAAACCCAAAAGTACATCTTCATTCCCGTAAACGGTACTATCATTCGTTTTTTCTTCGGTCAACCTGTACAATCCGTTGAAATCTTCGAGGATGGCGTATATGGTTATAGGGAACAAAGGTTCTTCCGTCTCAAACCTTCTGATATTATACATATATCCCAAAGCATAAACAACTTCCCGATACTTTTCGGCCCTGAATGTAAAAACGTCGCTGCTGCCGTAGTAGTATTCCTTAAGTCCGTCATAATCCCCTTTCTGGTAATATGCGTCCAGTTCTGCCAGGTATACGTCTTCTTTTTTCTTTTCCGTGTTGATTTTAACTACCGAAATGACTTCCGAAACAATATGCCACAAAGCAATAACGGCCAATAAAACCGCCACGGAAACAAGAAATATCTTTACAGCCTTCCTGGAAATTCTTCTTTCCTCTTTTTTCGCTTCCTCTTTGACATTTCTGATCTTTCCGAGAACTTCCCCAACCTGCTTTTTATAGATCCTTTCTGCAAGCTCGGTATTTTCGCTATGGCAAAAAGGGCATTGGGGAGCATTGTCCTCAAATTCAGCGCCGCAATATTTGCATACCATACTTGACCCCTCAACTCCTTAATGAAACCCCTTATATTTTTCCATATTATCATAATTGCTGCAATGGCTGCCAGAATGAATACTGCTTTCTGGCATAAGAAAAACCCCTTTAATGGCGGGGTTCCGGCATAATAATACCATGTAAAGGGGTTATTCCTGCATATTTTAGTCAAAAGCAATGTATGAAATTAGCCGTTATTAACAGGCTTCGAACCTATCTACCTGTTCCATCTGTTTCAATGCTCATTCCTTCAGGTTATCCACCGCGGCCCGCTCTATTGCCAGCCCCTGGGTGTAACGCTTCATGAATTCATTGAAACCGGCTACATCCCTGGGATCGGGATTTACAGTGGTCTTGGGCTGTTGTGAGAATACCTTCTTGTTGAGGAAGTCGTCCAGAGTCTGGTTCTCTTCCCGGTTCACCAGGTAGGAAGCCAGCAGCGCGATTCCCCACGCTCCGCCTTCCCCGGCTGTTTCCATTACCGATACGGGAACATTTACGGCGGCAGCCATGATCCTCTGCCCCACTTCCTTTGTCTTGAAGAAACCGCCATGGCCCAGCATCTCGTCTATCTTCACGTTTTCCTTCTCATAAAGGATCCTCATACCTGTATTCAGAGCGCCCAGCGAGGACATCAGGTGAACCCTCATGAAATTGGCAAGGTTGAACCGGCTCCCCGGCAGGCGAACAAACAACGGCCTTCCCTCTTCAAAACCGGTAATATGCTCGCCGGAAAGGTATCCGTAGGACAGAAGCCCGCCGCAGTCGGGATCGCCCTGGAGGGCCATGCCCAGCAGCGTGTCGTAGAGCCTCGGCTTTTCAACGCTCATGCCAAGGGATTTGATGACCTCTGAGAACAGCGCTATCCATGCGTCATAGTCCGATGTGCAGTTATTGGAATGTACCATGGCCACAAGTTTTCCGTCGGGAGTGGTCACAAGATCCAGTTCGGAATATACAGCGGACAGTTCCTTTTCCAGAACGATCATGGCGAAGACCGATGTTCCTGCCGAAACATTACCGGTACGTGCCGCGACGCTGTTGGTGGCCACCATTCCGGTTCCGGCATCGCCTTCGGGAGGGCAGAACGGGATGCCCGGCTTCAGCTGGCCGGTAACATCCAGGAGCCTTGCCCCTTCTTCGGTAAGGGTTCCGGCATTCTGACCCGCCAACAGGACCTTCGGCAGGATATCCTCAATACGCCATGGATATTTCTTCGGGTGCACCAGGCTGTTGAACTGCTCAATCATTATTTTGTTCCAGTCGCTTGTCCTGATATCGATCGGGAACATGCCCGACGCCTCATCAATGCCCAGTACACGCTGGCCTGTCAGCTTCCAGTGGACATAGCCTGCAAGGGTTGTCATATAGTCGATTTGGGGAATGTGGTCCTCCCCGTTGAGAATTGCCTGGTATAGATGGGCAATGCTCCATCTCTGGGGAATGGGGTAGTTGAAAAGCTTTGTCAGATACTCGGAAGCCTGGCCCGTGATGGTGTTTCTCCAGGTGCGGAAGTTGGTCAGCTGCTTCCCTGACTTGTCAAAAACAAGATAGCCGTGCATCATGCCGCTGATGCCTATGGCTCCGGTGGTCTGGAGCTTAACGCCGTATTTTTCCTCCACGTCCTTCAGCATGTTACTGTAGCTGTCCTGCAGGCCTCTCCAGACATCATCCAGATCATATGTCCAGATGTTATCGATATATTGGTTTTCCCAGTTATGGTTGCCGGCGGCGATAGGCTCATTGTTGGAATTGATCAGCACCGTCTTGATGCGCGTGGAGCCAAGCTCGATTCCGATAGCAGTTCTGCCGTTCAGGATGTCATTCCTGGCATCATTAAGATTCATAAATGATTCCCCCTAAGACTATATTGATTTATGCCTTACCGCTTCCCACAAGCCCGGGAACGCGGCTGAATCCTTGTGTATAAAGGTTTTTACCCTGAAAATCATCATCTATAACATTTCCGGTTTCTTCCTCATATGCCCCCTGACTTCAGGTAATTGGACGAAAAAACCGGTGCGTTATTAGCTTATCATATGCAGACAGGGCTTGTACATACACCAATGCGCCCTGTTTGCGCAAAAAGGTATTTTTTTAAAGACAGCGGCGGCATCTCGCACTAAAAGATTTCTTAAACTGATCAAAATAGGGTAAAATATTGATTAAGAAACAGAAAAAGAAGGGGGTAACAAGGTGAATAATTTCATATTCCTGAATCCCACCAGAATCATTTTCGGCAAGGGAACAGAGAACCTGGTGGGCGCTGAAACTAAGAAACATGCCGATAAGGTTTTGCTCCACTATGGCGGTGGCAGTATAAAGAAAATCGGGCTGTACGATACAGTTGTAAAGTCTCTGAAAGAGGCTGGCGTTGAATTCACAGAACTGGCAGGGGTCCAGCCAAATCCAAGATTGTCCCTTGTGCGGCAGGGCATCGAGATATGCCGGAAGGAAGGGATCAGGTTCATCCTGGCTGTCGGAGGGGGAAGCGCCATCGACTCGGCCAAGGCCATAGCCGTAGGCGTTCCCTATGACGGTGATGTCTGGGACTTCTATATTGGTAAAGCTAAAGTGAAGGAAGCATTGCCTGTGGGCGTGGTTCTGACCATTCCGGCTGCAGGCAGCGAAGCCAGCCCGAGTTCGGTCATCACCAATGAAGACGGCTGGTACAAGAGAGGGCTTACCACCGATCGTATCTTCCCCAGGTTCAGCATACTGAATCCCGAGCTCACCTATACCCTGCCCAATTACCAGACTGCCTGCGGCGCCGCCGACATAATGGCCCATATCATGGAAAGGTACTTCACCAATACGAAGGATGTGGAACTCACCGACAGGCTCTGTGAGTCTACCATGAAAACCCTTATCAACAATGTGCCCAAGGCACTGGCCAATCCCACCGATTACGCAGCCCGCGCGGAGATCATGTGGACAGCTACCGTGGCCCATAACAACCTCCTGGGAACAGGAAGGGATGAAGACTGGGCATCCCACGACATCGAACATGAGATCAGCGGCATATATGATATTGCCCATGGAGCCGGCCTGGCCATCGTGTTCCCGGCCTGGATGAAGTATGTGTACAAACACGACATCGAGCGCTTCGCCCAGTTCGCTGTGCGGGTCTGGGACGTGGAATACAACTTCCGCAATCCCGAGGAAACAGCCCTCAAGGGTATTGAAAAGCTCAAGGCTTTCTTCTCGTCCATCGGGCTTCCCGTATCCCTCAGCGAGGCCGGCATCGATGACAGCAGGCTTGAAGAGATGGCTGACAAATGCACTTCATCGGATACCCATACCGTGGGAGGTTTCGTAAAGCTCAACAAGCAGGCCGTTTATGAAATCCTGAAACTTGCGAAATAGCCCATGCTTTAGTGAAATGAATCAAGCCCTCGGCGCTCCAGCCATTCCTTTGGAGCCTGGGGGCTTTTGGCTTCCTCCCGGATATTTCTTAAAAGCCCAGTTTTATCTTGAAAAAATCCAAACAAGTCTATTGCCTACCTATAAAGTTGATGCTATAATTGTTTATGCTTGCTCAAGAGAAAGTTCTCTTAAGCCATATATGGGGGTATAGCTCAGTTGGGAGAGCGCTTGAATGGCATTCAAGAGGTCAGGGGTTCGACTCCCCTTATCTCCACCAGGCTAAAAGCCTTGAAAATGTAAATGTTTTCAAGGCTTTTGTTTTTTTATTTATGTTATTGAATTTTAAAGGATGAAAAGTGCGGGACTATGAGTTGATTGTAGTTAATAAAACCGGGATGCGAATAAAGAATACATAGCCTATTTACTATAGTAACTCAAGGGTTTTTGGTGTATAATCTGTGCCTGAAACATGAATTTATTGGGAGGAATATGAAATGACAAGGTGGGAAGATAGATTCGAAGTAATCTATAAAGATGGTTCTCAGTTAAAAAATGAGGGCTTTCGCCAGATAATTGTAGATAAAGTAACCGGCGTTAATTATTTGATATGGAAATCAGGTTATGCCGGTGGCATTACACCTCTTCTCGATTCTGAGGGGAAAGTGGTTATTACAAAATAAAAGCCGCGTTCTTATTTTGTACATGGTCGCCGTCAGAAGGCCTTGGCAGCAAGGCTTTCTGATGGCTTTTTTCAAACCAGGGGGACGGTTCTCGCGGTCGCAAACCAAGGGGGCGGTTCTCGTGGCCGAACAAACCAAGGGGACTGTCCCCTTGGTTGTTCAAATAAAAAACAAATAAAGAAATGACTCGGCACGAATTCCGCTTGATATGCCAACAGCTTCCCGCATGCAGAGCCGACAGGTCATCCAGTATCAGCAGATGAATGTTTGGTACGTTTTCAAGATACCGGATGTAGCTCTCTAATATTGCCGCTCAACCCTCGGCATTCAGGTTCAAAAGCACCTGCATGCAATGTTTTCCCATGCTTTTAACCGAAGAAAAACCCTTAAGCAGTGCTGCTTAAGGGTTTTGTCCACAGGTAAAAAACCGCGCACTTCCTGGATTTGTTATGGAAAATTCTCTCCTCGATGGTCCCATATTACCATATTTCCGCTGCAATTTAAAGTCTTGTTGTTAACGGCAAAATGTTGTATTAAGAATTAAACGCTATTACGGAAAGGGTTGATTGTATGAACCATATGACTGCAAAAGTGAGCTGCTTCGCACGTGCCTATCATTACAGGAATAACACCGAATGGGTTTTCAAGGATGATATTGCCGGCATTATTTTAGGCGAAGAGGATTACTTGAGTATTGCAGACAACATGGCTAAGGGCATTCAGTTTTTTGCGCCGGGGTTTAAAGGCGATGCCTCGGAAGCGCTGAGATTCATTGCAGACCGTCATCTATCTCCGTCAGTGCTTGGGCGAAGCGCTTTCTGCGAAAAGCATCTCATGAATGAGACGGCCATGGGATGCAGGCAATATGTGCTGTTCGCGGCAGGCTATGATACTTTTTCATTC
>JAAXZX010000107.1 GCA_012719645.1 Clostridiaceae bacterium | reverse complement strand
ATGTCCACAAATGCCCCGAAGTCCACCACGTTCCGGACCGTGCCGCTGAGCACCATTCCGGGCTTCAGGTCCTTCATCTCCATGATATCCTCCGACATGAGCGGAGGCGGAAGCTCATCGCGGGGGTCGCGGCCGGGTTTCATCAGTTCCCTGATGATATCGGTCAGGGTGGGCACGCCAACCCCTGTCTGTTCTGCGACCTTTTCAAGGCCGATTTCGGAAACCTTCTTCTGAAGATCTCCCAGGCGTCTTGCAGCCACATCCTCCATTGTATGGCCGGTGAGCCTGAGGAGCTTTTCGCAGCTCTCATAGGACTCCGGATGAACCGATGTATTGTCCAGGATGTTTTCCGCGCCGGGTATCCTCAAAAAACCCGCGCACTGCTCAAAGGCCCTGGCGCCAAGCATTCTGACCTTCAAAAGGTCCTTCCTGCTCCTGAAGCTGCCGTTTTCCTCCCTCCATGCCACAATATTCCTGGCAATGGCAGCGTTTATCCCGGCCACATAGGACAGAAGGGCAGCCGATGCGGTATTCAGGTCCACGCCCACGCTGTTGACGCAATCCTCAACAACGCCTGCAAGAGCCTCTCCGAGCCTCTTCTGGTTCATGTCATGCTGGTACTGCCCAACCCCTATGGCCTTTGGATCGATCTTGACCAGTTCGGCCAGCGGGTCCTGAAGCCGCCTGGCAATGGAGATGGCGCTTCTTACCGAAACATCGTAATCGGGGAATTCCTCGGCGCCCAGTTTTGAGGCGGAATAAACCGATGCGCCCGCCTCGCTGACCACCATGTATTTGACGCCGCGGCTCATTTCCCTTATAACCCCGGCTGCGAATATCTCGGTTTCCCTGGAAGCCGTGCCGTTCCCGATGGCGATTACCTCAATGCCGTATTTTTCAATAAGCGCCTTCACAATTTTTCCGGATTCTTCAGTCCGGTTTTGCGGCGGCGTTGGATAGATTACACCTGTATGGAGAACCTTTCCGGTTTCATCCGCCACGGCCAGTTTTACCCCCGTCCGGTAAGCCGGGTCCAGGCCCAGCACCACCTTGCCCTTCACCGGGGGCTGGAGCAGCAGGTTTCTCAGGTTCTTCGCAAACACCTTAATAGCCTGTTCGGATGCCGTTTCGGTAAGGTCCGACCGGATTTCGTTCTCGATGGATGGCTTAATTAAGCGCTGGTATGCGTCCTCAACCGCTCTCTCCACATAAGCTTTGAAGATTGAGTCATCCTTCAATACCGAGCGGCTCTTTAGCCAGTCCAGTATCCTTTCCTCGGGGGCCTCCAGCTTTACCGAAAGATAGCCTTCCCGTTCGCCCCTGTTGATGGCAAGGACGCGGTGAGGAGCTATTTTTGATACGGGCTCGCTGAAATCATAATACATCTGGTAAGGGGAATCCTCTTCCTTTTTTGCTGAAGTGACCAGCATGCCTTCGCGGAAGGTCATTTCGCGGATGGCTTTACGGTATTCCGCATCATCCGAGATCATCTCGGCTATGATGTCCAGTGCCCCGTCAATGGCTTCATCAACGCTGTTAACGCCCTTCTCCGCATTAACATAGGGCGCGGCGACCTCCATCACATCGCCGGTTTTCAGGCTCTGGGCGTAAATAACCGCCGCCAGGGGTTCCAGCCCCTTCTCCCGGGCAATGGACGCACGGGTCCGCCTCCTGGGTTTGAAAGGCCTGTAGATATCTTCTATTTCCTGGAGGGTTTCAGCCCTGTCCAACGCTTCGTTTATTTTCCCGGTCAGTTTGTCCTGCTCGCCTATGAGGCGCCGGACTTCCTCCCGGCGCTGTTCCAGGTTCCTCAGGTAAGTGAGCCTGTCAAACAGCTCTCTAAGCTGCTGGTCATCGAGGCCGCCGGTTGCCTCCTTCCTGTACCTGGCTATGAACGGAATGGTGTTGCCGTCATCAATCAGCCTTACCGCATTCTCCGCCTGGGATTTTCTTATTTTAAGCTCGTCAGCCAGCCTTGACAGTATATCAGCCATCACGCAACTCCTTTCGCTCTCCGGAAACTTTTCCTCCAAACATTCTAAACCGGGGCGGCGGGATTGTAAACATATTTTACCCTTTACAAAGAACAAATGTTCGTTTATAATGAAAATGCGCGACCGTCCCCTGTTTTTACTGCGTTATCTGCCTTGCCGCGGGAGGGATATTGATGAAGGTATTGATGAAAAGCGTGGATATGATCTGCCTGAGCAGTTGCGAGGGGGAAATCAGGCCCCTGAAGTTTCGCATCCGGGAAGATTCAGGCGAGCCGCGCATCGTTAAGATAGACCGTATAATTTCAAAAAAGGAAGAAAAGATCGCGGGCAACCGCATGCTGGTGTTTACCGTCCAAAGCGTGATGGATGGCGTAGAGCGCGTCTATGAGATGAAGTATGAAATACAGACCTCAAGGTGGTACCTGTATAAATTATAGAGGTGGGAGGTGAGAGGTGAGAAGTTGGAAGTTAGAGACGGTGAGAAGCCGGATATGTGAAATGGGGGTAAAAAGCTAAAAATAATAACAAAATTATGTTACATTCACGGGGGTTAGCTGACAAAACATGCCGGAACGGCATATTTCTGCCTTGAGTTTAAGAAGACCCGGGGTCTGGGTAAAGCATGGCAACATCATGTGTGATCCCACGCCTGGACTCTGGTGTATGAAATCTTGGTCAATAGAAAAACTAAATTCTGTTTTGTACCTTTTTGGAGTGGAATTTACTTTTTCAAATGAGGGGATGCCCTTTACATCCTGGAATATTCGGCAGCCTATTGACACCCGCCAGGAATCAGCGTACAATAGTACAAAATCATACAGGCAAAAGGCAACGATTGGGAGGAGTAGGCATTATCCCGAAGCACAGAGAGGAAAAGCGTTTGGTGGAAGCTTTCCGTGACGGATATGCTGAAGGTGTCCCATGAGCCGTGAACCCAAATCCATTGTGAAAGTAGGCTTCAACGGAGCATCCCACCGTTACAGGGGAGATAGTATAAGGTTTTTATAACCCGTACTATAACGAGGCGTGTGCTATTTTGGCACAAACACAGGTGGTACCGCGGAGCGCGTTTAAAGCCTTCGTCCTATGAACAGGACGAAGGCTTTTTCAGTTGTTTTATCAACCGTCATGCCTGCCGGTCCAGCCTGTTATAGCCGCATTGGCTGAACGAGCCTGATCCCGGACAACCCAGGTTGCCATGACGCAAAAGCCTGTGAGGAGGTTGTGATATGCTGGGAAAAAAGTATGATTTTCGAAATGCGGAAAAAAGACATCTCAAATCATGGATGGATGAGGGGATCTATCGTTTTGACCCCGAATCAATCAGGGAGATCTATTCCATCGATACGCCGCCGCCCACGGTAAGCGGAAGTCTCCATATCGGCCATATATTCTCCTACACCCAGGCCGAAATGATCGCGAGGTTCCACAGGATGCAGGGCAGGAATGTATACTACCCCATGGGCTTTGACGACAACGGCCTTCCCACCGAACGCCTGGTTGAAAAGGAGATTGGAATCCCGGCCAGCCAATTGCCGAGGGAGGAGTTCATCCGGCGCTGCATGGAGGTTGTTGAAAAGTATGAGGCAGAATATAAAAACCTCTGGCAGTCACTGGGGTTCAGCGTAGACTGGGACCTCTCATACCAGACAATCAGCCCCGTTGCCAGGAGGATATCCCAGAGATCCTTTCTTGATCTTGTCAGATCAGGCCGTGCCTACCTGGAAGAAACCCCTGTCCTGTGGTGCACCACATGCGGAACATCCATAGCCCAGGCCGAACTGGAATCAAGGGAGCTTGAAACCCGCTTTATCACGATCCCCTTCGTGGTCGAAGGCAGGGAGATCCCGGTTGCCACCACCCGGCCTGAGCTTCTCTATGGCTGTGTAGCCCTGTTTGTCCACCCGGAGGACAGCCGTTATGCGGACATTACGGGAAAAATGGCCCGCGTTCCCCTCTATGGTTTTGAAGTTCCCGTTATGGCAGATCCGAGAGCCAGCATGGAAAAGGGAACCGGAGCGGTTATGTGCTGCACCTTCGGCGATACCACCGACCTGGAGTGGTTCCAGGAACACAAGCTGCCATACAAACAGGTCATCATGCAGGACGGCATGATCTCAGGCAATGTCCCGCATATAGGCGGGTTGAAGGTCGAAGAGGCCCGCAGCCGCATTATCGGACTCCTGGAGGAAAACGGGCTTATAAGAAAGAGCGAGGGCATCATTCATAGCGTTTCGGTCCATGAGCGCTGCGGGAAAACCATTGAAATAATCCCCTCCAGGCAGTGGTTTATACGTATCATGGACCAGAAGGAGCGCCTGCTGGAGGCTGCGGACAAAATACAGTGGTATCCTCCTTCAATGAAGACCCGTTACCAGTTATGGGTTGAAAACCTCAAATGGGACTGGTGCATATCAAGACAGCGATATTTCGGCGTCCCCTTCCCCCTGTGGTACTGCAAGGCTTGCGGTTCCGCGATATTCGCAAGGGATGAGGACCTGCCGGTTAACCCGCTGGATACCGCCCCGCCCCATCCCTGCGGCTGCGGATGCCAAGAATATGTCCCCGAAAGCGCGGTTATGGACACCTGGGCCACCTCGGCCCTGACCCCGCTTATCAATGCCAAATGGGGGGAGAAACAGGAAGACGGCAGGCTCATCCCCATGACCATGCGCACCCAGGCTCATGAGATAATACGGACATGGGCTTTCTACACCATAGCCAAAAGCCTGTTCCATACCGGCCGGATTCCATGGAGGGATATCATGGTCTGCGGATTCGTAACGGTCGATGGGCAGAAAATAAGCAAATCAAAAAACAATGCGGGCTATTCGCCGGCTGAGCTGATCGCGAGATATTCGGCAGACGGGCTCCGTTATTGGGCTACCAGCTGCAGGCTCGGAACAGATACCCAGTTTTCCGAAAACGAGCTTAAGGCTTCGCAGAGATTCCTGACCAAGCTCTGGAATGCCGCCAGGTTCTGTTCCATACACCTAAAGGACTATGTCCCGTCAGAACCTGCATCCCTTTATCCCCTTGACGCCTGGATCCTTGAAAGATGCAGGGAAACCACCATGAAGGCACGGGCACTTCTGACCCGCTATGAGGTTGGCGCTGCCAGGTCCGAGGTTGACATCCTCTTTTGGAAAGATTTTTGCGATAATTATCTTGAACTTGTCAAGGACCGGCTTTACAAACCTGAGGTCCATGGGGAAGAAGCAAGATCCTCAGCCCGGTATGCCCTGTATTGCAGCCTTTCGACCATTCTTAAACTGTATGCCATCTATGTTCCCTTCATCACCGAGGAAATCTGGCAGCACATTTGCAGAAAACATGAGAAGGAGCATTCCATCCACCAGACGCTTTGGATGGATGATGGAAGGCTCAGCAGGGATCTGCTGGAATTCGGAGAGGCTGTGAAGGCTGTCCTCGGCGAGACAAGGAGGTATAAATCGGAGCACAAACTGTCTCAGAAAGCCGGGTTTGAACATCTGGCTATCCGGATGGAAAAGAGATTCATACCCTGGTTCAGACGCAGCATGAAGGACTTCATGGCCTGTTCCGGGGCCAGGGACATCACGCTGCAGGAAGGACCAGCTTCGGTTGAAATACGGGAATGATTGAAGGAAAAGCCCTTCTGGATAAGGATTTTTATTTACCTCGATGGATAAAGATGGCAGAATACCGTCGAATGGTTGGTAGGAAGAGTAAAAGGCTGATTAAAATCAATGATTGTTAAAAGAGGCTGTCTTTATGACAGCCTCCTTATATTTCCAACCGATATCACCTGAAGTTCACGCTGTTCATTACATCTTCAAGCTGCCGGGCCTCTTCTTCGGTGAAGCTTGAAAGGGTGAACAAAACCGCAAAACCATCCTTTAGGAAGACATACATGGTCTGATAAACATCAATGCCGGCGAAAGTCTGTATTCCCTTAACCCTGGCAAGCTCCTTCCCGCTGATTTTGACTGTCTCCACTTCTTCAAAGGTCATATCAATGCCCGAGGCTTTTATTCCTTGGACCTGTATGTTCAGATAACTTCTCGCATCCTTGATAAATGCGGCATACTGGGAAATATTCTGTGCCATGATACTGATATATGGGTTGGTGCCGCCTGCATAATCAAGAGGATAGAATGAAGTAAACAACATGGGAATTACTTGCATGGCCTCCAGGTCAATAGTTCCCTCCCCGGTTTCGCTGTTCAGGAAATCCATCGTGTTTTGCAGGATCTGGGCAAACTCTTCCCTTGATGCTATATACCAGCCTTCCGGTATGGCCACCGTGAAACCGAAGTATGGATTGGTATATGTGTTGCCTTCAACTCTTCCGTAAACATCATCGGCGTCAACTCCGCCGGCTGATCCGGGATCAATTTCTGAACCCTCGGAAGGCTCCGCCGGTTCTTCGCTTTCCTGAGGGGTGGCCGGGGGCGTTTCAACCACAGGTTCTCCTGCATCTCCGGGCATGGCCGACGGCGTTTCTCCCGGCTTTGGTGTCTCCGTTTTTACATCGCCGGTATCGGTGGTATCAGCAACATCCCCGGCAATATCACCAGTTTTATCCGCCGGTTCCTGCTTTTTCCCGCATCCGGCAAGGACCGATACCAGAAGGATAAGTGCCAGAAGTATGGCAAGGGCTCTTTCAACTCTTTTCATAGATTATTCCTCCAAACCAGAATCCGAGGCCCGTATTCCTTTTACGCGTAAATCTCATGCCCGGTTTCTCTTTGCCCAATGGTCTGTAATATAGATTATGACACAATCCCGGGCTTAAGGCAAGCTAATCGGGGATTGCCCGGCCGCAACCGGTTTCCTAAAAAACAACGATTTTTTGGGGAATGCCATAACAGATTTTGTGACATATCTCTACAAATTCTTGCTTTATTGTTAAATATCTCTACGCATCTTGACATATATTGACCAAAGCGTTAAAATTCAAACATATAATTTAATTCTGGGGGGGAAACTCAAGATGAAGGCAACAGGAATGATCCGAAGCCTTGACCAATTGGGAAGAATCGTAATTCCCATTGAACTGCGCAGAGTATTGGACATAGAGATCGGAGATGGTCTGGAATTCTATTCCGACGACGATTCTATCGTTTTGAAGAAATATGAGCCGGCTTGCATCTTCTGCGACAATGCACGTGACATCAGGCAGTACAAGGGCAAGAATATTTGCGGCGAATGTTACGATCTGCTGAAAGAGAAGCTATAAACAATTGGTCTGTTGGTAGAAAAGAACGTACAGTAATGAAACTGTACGTTCTTTCTATATATATGCTTCCTTCTATTCTTTCTGCCTGGCTGCTTTCTTGCCGGAATGATCATTGTTTTTGGACCGGTACTCCTCCCATACCTTCCAATTCTCAGCGGCAACCAGCTTCCAGTAATTGTCCACCTGCTTCTTCTGGTCTTCTTTCAACTTGTTATAGGCATCCCTTGCGGCTTTAACCGCCGATTGCGAAATATTTTGGCCGTTGGTATAGATTTTGTTTATCAGGTCGCACACATTCCTGACCGCTTCATCCTTCTTCTGGGCATTCTTATCCTTCTTGTCCTTATTCCCGTCTGTTTTGTCCTTATCTGTCTTATTGGAGCAATCCAGGATAATGCCATGTGTTCCGGATATGCCGCTGTTGCTGCTGCCCTTCACCACCCATATGGGGGCTGTTACGGCAATGTCCTTGTCAAACTGGTCAACACGGATATAGTAATAGGGACGGTCAGCCGGCAAGGTCAGATCCAGCGTATAGGACTGGACCGCCAGGGTCTGGCTTGTGACTATCTCACCGCCTTTGGAGATGACCGAAACCTTGCCGATTGTTTCACTGCCGGATTCCTTGAGCTTAACCCTGATACGGACCTCATCGGATGCAGTATTGACTATGGAACCCATGATGTGTCCGTTAAGGGTATACCTGATCTCCAGGTTTTCGTCCTCGGTGGCATACACCCTCCTGTTTCTCATTGCGTCATACAGGTCGTCGCGGGTGAGCTTTTTGGCCAGTATTACGGTCCGGGCAGTGTTGGCATCCCCGAAATTGGCGCTCCGGTTATCCTGGTTGTTGGTCGGCGCCAGGTGCCAGCCCTTATCCAGCGCCCTTGTATAATAATCATAGGACCTGTAGTACTTGTCGCTGCCCACGGCTCCTTCCCCGTTTCCTGCCTCGATGAGCGACACCAGGGCATCGATCTCCCCGTCATAGTAGTTGAAGTCGTGGAAATCACCATGCTCCTTTCCGGGATGGTTAAACTGCGAGATGGATCCGGTATGCTTCTTCAGTTTATTATAGTAGTTCAGGAGCCCGCCGGCTCCGCTGAATGCGGCTTCACCGGCTGTTTCAAAGCCATTGGTATTGAAGGTATTAATATGCCCGTTGCCATTATTCCAGGCCATTTCGTAGCCAAAAATGGCAACGAACCTGCTGTCCGTAAAGGTATCCGCTATGGCTTTGCCACCGGTCCACTCCGAGCTTTTGCTGCCATCTGCCAATGTTGCTTCGGCAGCGTTGTCAAACATGCCTGAGTCATCGGTCACCGCAAAGAAATCCAGCCCGGCATCATCCCTGGCATGCCGGTAAGCCTCCTTCAGGCTTCCTTCGCCATCGGACAGGCTGCTGTGCGCGCTTAAATGGCCGAAGTACAGGTTATAGTCGTCTATCTCGTCATAATAATAAGGCGGATCGGTTATAACCGGCACGCTTTTATTCCCGTCAGACCGGCTGTTCCACCATTGCACCCAGTTGAAGCCGAAGAGCCAGTACCAGCAATAATACCATCCCGGCCATTTGTTCCAGCCCGACTCCTTCCAGTTCTGCCAATCCGGCCAATCTTTACTCCTGGACCACTCTTCCCAGGAGTCTTTCCAATCGTCCCAATCAGACCGGCCTTGCTGCCGGGACCAATCGGTGTAAGAAAAGGCCGCATATCCTGCCCGGTTGACCGCGGCGACGGACGGAACGGATATAGTGCCGAAAAGAAGAGCAGCACATAACGCAAGACAGGTAAATAACCTTTTCGCAGACATGGCATCAATCTCCTTTTGCATATCATTAAAGATCCGGATAATTTTCGGGAATAACATGACCGCCAGACGGAATATGTAAACCTTTGCTGCCAACATGAGGCAATACCGCTCCAGCGGCAATTTTATTATATTCCGTTAACTCGCAGGATTTTCGTTTCCCGATTTAAGTCTTGTTTTCTTTCACATTAATTTTTCGTTACATGCTGCCGATTGCCGGGGGATAACAGATCCGGGAGAAATGCGGAATGGCAGGAAGCAGCCCGTGTATGGACTGCTTCATAGTAAACCAGTATAGAAGAATGGTTATATTCATACTGACTGTTCCCGATTAGCGCGAGCAATCAACAGGATTTTAGCCGTGATTAGTCAGCGGAATCTTGCTGTGAGAAACTTCATTTTACAGTGCTTTGCAGGAATGGGGTAATCCCGTACCTCTTTCTATCCGATCGCGGCTTTCAGCACAGCCTCGATTTTTTCCAGCGTGGGTACGCCTTCGTGTATCTTTTCGCCATCCACATAAAAGGTCGGAACATACCAGTAATCATACTGTTCAGCGATATCAGTGTTCCTGGTCTCGTCAATTCTTTCTATTTCAATGGCCCTGTACTCGGGATTATTCTCCATAAGGCTTTTGAGATAGCCTTCAGCCCTCATGCAGTACGGGCATGTGGGGATCATGAACATGGTTACCTTCTTCATAATGCCTCCAGTCCTTATCAGGTTGTTTGTTATATTATACCCTTAAACAACTTCAAATTGCCACACCCTGCCCGCGAATACATGTAAGGTATAGCCGCTTTTCGTACGCAACTGGGGTTTTGTCGAAAAAAGACAATATCCTTATCTAAAAGAATAAAAAACTAATTGTGACAATGTAATTGAGTGATAGAATTATTTGGTAACCTACTTTGTATGATTTATAAAGGGAGGACTTGCTTATAATTAGTTAATTGTATCCTGTTCCCGCCTGTGATAGTATCAGTTCATAATTCCAACCTGACATTCCTGTTGAGAGGTGAACCTACATATGTTCAAAAAACTGTTATCTGTTATCCTGGTTTGTATACTTGCTGCCACCATGGTTGCAGGCTGCGGCGGAAGGGCAAACGACGAAGATGGCGATAAACCCCTGAAAAGTGCTTCTGACAGGGCCGACCGCGAAGAAAGATCCTCTGGTAATGAGGCCAAGAAAGGTAATGACACAGAAGAAGAATCTTCCGGCTATGATGAGGACAAGGACGATAATGACATATCCGGGAAAGTTGAAAAAGAAGCAGGGGAATTCAAAATTACCATAGATCCGCCTAAGGGGTGGGAAGAATACAAACATGCAACCACATAGACCGTGCTTTATTACTATAAGGAAGTTAAGCGACTGGAAGCAGTCCGCAATTTCGTAATTTATAAATACGATCCTGGCTCTACCTTTAAAACCTTTGCTAACGCGAAGGAAGCAGCCGAGTATTATGTAGATACCTTTAGAAAACATTACGAGGACAGGGGCGAAGTCAGCGAAATCAAACAGGTATCCATAGATGGTCTTGATGCCTTCAGGATTGATATAGTCATGGAAGGAACGGAATACCTGGAAAAGCAGATTATCGTTATTTTCATAAAGGATGAAACGCTGTTCGAGGCTAATGGCATATGCCTGGCTGATGACCAGGAGGGCATCGAGGAAATTGAGGCCATCCTGAAATCCCTCAGAATCGATTAGGGAACTGCTTTTGAAAGTACCGTATGTTCATTAATATATCGCTCGATTCTCTGTTGAGGGAGGAAACCCATATGTTCAAGAGGTTGTTGTCTGTTTTACTGGTTTGCTTCCTTGTGTTCACCATGGCAACAGGCTGCGGCAGAAGCGCATCGGGTGCAGACAGTGATGAGCCTGAAATAAGCGCATCAGGCAAGGCCGATCCCGATGAAAAGGCTCCCGGCAAGGATACCAAAATAAAAGATGACGACACAGGCAGTATGATTGACGAAAAAAGTGAAGACACAGGCAGCATCAATGCAAAAGAAAGTGAAGCAGAAATAAAGCCTGCAAAAGAAAGGGATACAGGGGAGGATGAAGGCAGTACGGAGGAACAGGAAAGTCCCGAGCTTGAGCTTGAGTTTGAAGCTGAAGCTGAGGCTGAGGGAGAAGCTGATGTTGGCTCTGAAGATAGCAGTTTTAACTCATCGCCAGCTGCCGGAGGGTTCACCGTGACCATTGTTGCGCCGGAAGGATGGAAAAAGCTGCAAGTCCCCTATGAACTCATATTGCTGTATTACGAAAAGAACGTTAATCAAAGCGTGCCCCCGGCTTTTTCCGTGTTTCTGCCATATGGTGAAACGCACAGCACCACTGAAGAAGAGGCGCAGTATTTTGCGGAGCAGGTTAAAGCCGCTTACCCTGATAATTCCCAAATTGGCCAAATCATGCAAACAACAATAGATGGTCTTGACGCTCACAGGGTTGATGTGGTCTATCCGCTGTTTGGAGATATGAAAAAGGAAATTGAGGTCTTTTTCATCAAGAATGGACAGATGATTGTGGCTGCCGGCGGCTGTTCAGTCGATGACGATGAGAGCATCAGGGAAATTGAAGCCATGCTGAAATCCCTCAGGATCAGATAGGGAACGGTTTTTGGGACAGCATCTGCGATACCGGAAGAACGCTTTCTCCAACAACATTATTTTGTAATCATCAAAGGGACTATATGAAGGATTCCAGGGATGGTTACGCTGTCAATCCCGCTTGCGGGATTTGCGGCAGAAACCGTCCCTTATTCTATGCTGTACTTTCCGGAATGGATGACCTTCCCTGTCCTGTCCAGTATGAAGTATTTATGGTTATCATATTTGTATGCCCTGATATAGTCTTTGCTGAAATCTTCAACCTCATCGTAAACCGCGTCGATAACCATTTCGCCCGCGGTATTGATAAACCCCCATTTACCTCCCGCATCCATCTTAGTCTGGACCGCCGCCAGGCCATTGCAGAAATCCTTTGCCCATGTGAAACGGGGTTCTATGGCGACTTTCCCTTCCTTATCGATGTAGCCGTACAGGTTATCCTTCACGATAATCGCCAGGCCGTCGGAAAAGGTGCCGAAGGCATACTCCGCCGGGGCCAGGATATTGCCGCTCTTGTCTATCATATACTTCCCGCCGTCTTTCTCCCCGTAGGCCACACCCTCGCCGAAATCGCCGGCATACTCGAACTGGGGCTGGATGGTGATGGTATAGTCAGGGTCTATATAACCGAACAAGTCATTCTGCCTGATGAGGGCCAGCCCGTCCGAAAAACCGGAACATATTTCAAAGCTATCGGGAATAAAGACCTCTCCGCTGGTATTGATAAAACACTTTACAACTTCTTCTCCCTGCTCCATCCAGACCAATGCACGGCCTTCGGGAGAGAAGCTATCGGCATACAGGAAGCGGGGACTTACAATCTCTTTCCCGGTGGCATCTATATATCCCCACAGCACGGTCCCCGATTGCCAGTCACCCGTACATACCGCCGCATAGCCGTTTGTGAACTCTCCAGCGCCTGTATATTTGGGCGGAATGACAGCCTGGTTCCTGGTATCTATATAACCATACAGATCTCCGTCCGATATGATTGCCAGGCCCTCGGAAAAAAAGCCGGCATACGCATATACAGGCTCTATGACCGTTTTGCCCTCCAGGTTGATATAACCCCATTTCCCGTCGGCTTCAAAGGGCAGCAGGGTTTCATTAAAGTCCCGTGGCAGAATAGCAGCCCCGGCGCCCGGCTTTTTGGAACAGGAACCCAGAAATAGGATTGCTGCCATCAGGCATAACACTATAATTGCTTTTTTCCCCATTACAATCCTTCCTCTTGGGCATTGGCTCATGATATACACTATACTACAACATTGCCATGGTTAAATAAATATTGGCGATATACCCGTCATTGTCCGAATACTGCCTCCCCCAGGACCTTCCCGATGGAATCATTTATGACCAGGTCGGCACGCCGGTCATACGGGGTGGAGGATTTGTTGATCAGTACGAGCCTGCTGCCGCTATAGTAATCTATAAGCCCGGCTGCCGGATATACCGCGAGGGAGGTGCCTCCGACAATCAGCATATCGGCTTTCCTGATGTGTGCGGCAGCCTTTGATAAAACGCGCATATCCAGGCCTTCCTCATACAGGACAACATCCGGGCGGACTATCCCGCCGCACTTTTGGCACTTCGGGACTGTTTCAGGATAGTTTACCACGTACTCCAGGCCATATTTCTCCCCGCACTTCATGCAATAGTTCCTGAAAACCGACCCGTGGAGTTCCTGGACTTCCCTGCTCCCGGCCATTTGGTGCAGGCCGTCGATGTTCTGTGTAACCACAGATTTTAAAATACCCCTCTTCTCCAGTTCGGCAAGAGCCAGATGGGCGCGGTTTGGCCTGACATCGGCAAATATGAGGTTGTTCCTGTAATATTCGAAGAACTCCCCGGGATGAGCCATGAAAAAGGTATGGCTGAGCAGTTCTTCCGGTGAACGCCCGTATTTCGTCAGGGTTTTGTATATGCCGTCCTCGCTTCTGAAATCGGGAATATTGCTATCGGTCGATACTCCCGCTCCGCCGAAGAAAACCACATATTCGCTGCTGTCAAGCATATCCTTCAGGGTTCTTATCCTTTCATCTTCCATCAAAACACCCCCTTGATACCTTTGCTGTCATAGCCCGCTTATATTATAGCACTTTTATCCGCTGCCATAATGGCCCGGGGCTTTGCCGGAAGGGAAAATTTAAAGGCATCGATAGATTTCTATCAATGCCTCTTCTCATTTCCATCCGGGTTACCAGTTGCTCAGGCGGGAGTCCTCCGGCTCCTGGCTGTTCCATTCCTTGAATAGAAGGATGGCCCGCTCCTCGGGCATGGGCTTGCTGATATAGTAGCCCTGGGCCCTGTGGCACTTGTGTTTCATGAGATATTCCATCTGCTCCTTCTTCTCTACACCCTCGGCCAAAACTACAAGGCCCATTTTCCGCCCCATCATGACAATGGTATCTATGAAGCTTTCTCCCATCTTTCCCGTCAGGAGGGCATCAATAAATGATTTGTCAATTTTCAGCGTATTTATGGGAAGCTGTCCCAGGTAGCTCAGGGAGGAATAACCTTTGCCGAAGTCGTCCAGTGCGATCCTAACCCCTGCCTTCCTTAACTGGAGAAGCCTTGTCCTGATATTCTGGAACGACTGCATCATGATCGACTCGGTGATCTCAAGCTCCAGCTGCCTGGGTTTAAGGCCGAATTCCTCTATAACAGCCAGCACCATATCTACAAAATCATCCTGTAAGAGTTGCAGGATGGAAACATTGACCGCTATCATCAGGTTTTGGTGGCCCATATCATTGAGCTTTTTGAGGAACAAACAGGCATTCCTGAGCACCCATTGGCCGATGGGAATAATAAGATGGGTTTCCTCGGCGATATTAATAAAATCCAGGGGAGATACAAAGCCCAACTCGGGGTTGTTCCAGCGGATCAGCGCCTCGAAGCCCGTGATCTTGCCTTCCAGGAGGTCCACCTGGGGCTGGTAATGCAGGAAGAACTCATTGTTGCCCAGTGCTCCCCTGAGGTTCTTTTCTATCTTCATCCTCTTGTCGAACTCAACCTGCAGATCCCTGTTGTAGATGTAATACCTGTTCTTGCCTTCGGCCTTTGCCTTATACATGGCGAGGTCCGCATGGCGCAAAAGGTCCTCGGTGTTTGTCCCATGGTCCGGATATATTGCGATTCCAACACTCACGGTAACGTATAATGTACTCCCGGCAATGACGAAGGGTTTATTAAAGTTGCGGATGATCTTCTCCGCGAATTCCTCAACATCTTTCAGGCTCCTGACATCGTAATAGCAGATGATGAATTCGTCGCCACCAAGCCTGTATATTTGCTGGTTCTTTCTCATTATGGAAGACAGCCTCTTACCCATCCGGATAATGAGCTTGTCGCCATAGCTGTGCCCCAGCGTATCATTGATAAACTTGAAATTATCGGAATCAACGTACAACAGGGCGCATAGCCCATCCTTTTTAGCCTTGATTATATCCTGCATGTGTTCAGACAGGCACAGCCTGTTGGGAAGCCCGGTAAGCGAATCATGATAGGCATTATGCCTGAGTTTTTCCTGAATGTCCTTCATTTCTTCATACTTGACGCTGAGCTCGCCCTGTGTCGCAAAGAGCTCCTCGTATGTGGCTTCCATCTCCCTGTAGCTTTCCTGGAGCTGCCTTTCAGCGGCCTTCAGCCTCCTGACATAGATCATCAGGACAACCAGCAAGGCTGAAAGAACAGTTATAACACCCAATCCGATCAGAACGAGCGTCCTGTATGTTTCAAAAAAGGAGAAGGGCCTGTTGATGATCTGACTGTTCTCGTCCACCCGGTCAATAGGGATTTCGAACTTGGACAGCTGATTATAGTCATAAATTGTACTTACGGTTTTCTCATTGGATATGGGAATACTGGAGGCAGGTTCGCCGTTCAGAATTCGCAGGGCTATGTTTGCAGCAACCTCACCCTGTTTTCTGCCGCTTAGCATGCTTCCGCCTATGGCCCCATGCCCGATGGTGAAATCATAGAGATTGAAGACCGGAACACTGGTGCGTTCACTGATCATATGGCATAACTGCTCAAAGCTCATGGTCCTTCCTTCCCTGTCAACATAGAAGGAAAGAATAAAAATGGCGCTGTCCGGCTCAGCATTGCCGACGGCTTCGAACACCTCTTCGTACGTCATGTTATTGAGGCTGACTCCCTCTATATCTGGCCTGATCCTTTTCAGGGCGAAAAGGGCCAGCTGCCCGGAAGACATGGCGCTTTCGGTATTGTCATAGACCATATATATCTTTTTCAGGCGGGGCATTGCTTCAATGGCGAGCTTTACCGTATCGCCGGGATCAACCTGTTCCAGCACGCCGGTCACGTTTTCATGGCCGTTGATAATGTTGGCAACCCCCATCTCATTGACCCCGCAGAAAACCACGGGTGCGTCGGAAAACAGCTCTGCCCTGTGTTTCAGCGAAAACTCAAGGGCAGCGTCGTCGGACGTTATAATGATGTCAATCCTGCGATCTTTATATTTAAATAGAAAATGCTCATACAGACGGTCGAGATTTTCCTGGCTGGGATAGTTCTTCCAGTCCATGTATTCAACAGAGATATCCAATATATACTTGGTCATATAGTCGGATTTTTCAAGTGAATTGAGGATTCCTTCGACGATTTCCCGGGTCCATGTGAATCCCTCATGGTATGAGTTCAGTATAAGGACGTGCCTGGGCTCGTCAATACGTAGCGCGCTCCCGGGCACAGCGGTAATTATGCCAAGTATTAAAATAAAAATAACAAACACGGTTAAGTGTCTGCTTCTCCGTCTTAAATACATATCATCACCAAAATCAGCTTAACGCAGCCACTTCGCTTCATTTACATTGTACTATTAGATTGACGGGACAATGCCATATAGCTATATAAGGCAACTGTTAATTACCACACGAATAAACCGCCGAAACCAGTTAATTTATGTATGTTATAGCCGTATTTGTATTATCTCTCACATTGCGGCTTTTTTATAATTACCACTATAATGGTATGCATAAACTAAAACTGCTCATTTTTTCCTTTTTTTATTTTTTAAGCAATTATGCATACTGGGAATAAAGATGCAGAAAGGCGGGGATTGTGTCACCCGCCCTGTATCTTCCGCTTATATTCTTTCCATTGCGCATTTGCCTGATGACAGGCCCGGCACAAGAAGCTATTCGACCACTTCGTATCCCTTTTGCCGGAAAGCCTCCCTTATTTTTTCCAGGTCGATACCTTTCATAGCCGCTCCCTTCGGGATGGTCATATAGCGGCCAGCGGTATTGAGCATAGCCGGATTCGTAATGCTCTTAAAGCCTAATTCCTTCATGATATCAATGATCTCGGGATCTTCCCTGCATAGTTCGTAGACGGTTTTTGAAAGTACAATCTGTTTTCCCATCTTTCTCCCTCACTTTGTCCGGTATGGCCCGTCATGGAAAACTGCGGCGCGCGTTAAGTTATGGCAGCGTGGTTGCCTTTTTAAAGGAGATCTTCCAGTTGGATCCCGGCGAAACATTGTATGCCCTTGAAAATGAGCCCTGGTTTATTGCCACCGCGATATAGTCAAGGGAGTTCACATAAACAAGGGGCTCCCCTATGTAAACATCTGCGAATGATTTGACATACCTGATAATATTACGGTAGACCTCCCGGGTGTCATTTATTATAGATATCTCCACCCTGCCGCCGTAAGGAATCTCCAGTGCCCTGAACTGTTCCTTGCTGATATTGGTCCATAGGCTTCCGAACCGTACATCAAGGATATCAATGGTGCCTGTAATGGTATCCCCGTCAATTACGGGTTCTGTTACAGGAAGTTCCACCACGCTGTGAACATCAATTACGGGGCCGATATCCTCAAAGCGGATAAACCCTGCAGCCAGCCGGGCCCCGGCATAGGCATAGATATCCCTGCCGTGGAATGTATATGAATCGCTCGAACTGGGCAGGCGGTTCTTTTCTTCATCAATCTCCCTGGCCTCCGCTATGCCGATCATCCTTTTAACATGTGTAAGAGTCCCGTTGTCGGGAGTGATTATGTAATGCCCGCTGTTGGTCCGGACAGCGATGCTTCTCCTGGTGGAACCCACCCCTGGATCGACCACCGAAACGAATACCGATTCCCTGGGCCAGTAGTGCACTGTCTGGATCAGGCGGTAGGATGCCTCCCAGATATTATACTGGGGTATTTCATGGGTAAGGTCGCATATTTTCAGGTCCGGGCATACCGAGTATGCAACGCCGTACATGGCGCTGACCGCCCCATCCGCGATACCGAAATCCGATTGAAAAATCAACAGCCTGCTCATAACGACCTCCTTGATTGCTATGTTTTCTTTTCGAACAATACCGTCCAGTCGGGTCCATAATCCACATGCCAGGTTTCGCGGAAGCTGCCCATGCAAGTGGCAACCGCGATCTTCATAAGCTCATTTGTATAAATAACTGTTTCCCCTTTATTAACATATCCGAAGGACCTTGCAAAAAGAGCCCTTTCGCGATGGACTGTTCTTCCCCCGCTGCTTATGGTCATATCAAGCATGTCGCCGTATTCAAACCCGTTGGCCAGGAATACATCGGCCGGGATATTGGTCCACATGTTCCCGAAATTCGGATCGCAGATCTCAAAGATCCCCTCAGCCCGGTTAAGGCTCACACTTGGCTGGATGATCGGATGCGTCACGATCTCTTCAACCGGGTATTCCGGTCCTACTTCCTCATAGGAAATGATTCCGCTTGCGAGCTTTGCGGCGCAGTATCCAAACAGGTCCCTTCCGTGGAAGACGCTGGTTCCCTCGGTATCTTTAAGCCGGTTCCGGGTTTCATCTATCTCCCGCACCTCTTCAATGCCCATGTAAGCCTTTACATGGGTCAGGGTCCCGTTATCGGGGGTGACGACATAGTAATCTCCGCTTGTCCTGGCTACGCAGGCCCGTCTGGACGTCCCCACACCGGGGTCCACAACAGACACAAATATGGTGCCTTTCGGCCAGAAGCGCATTGTCTGGTACAGCCGATAGGACGCGCTCCATGTATCAAAACGCGGAATCTCATGGGTGCCGTCAATGATCTCCAGGCTGCGGTCCACCGACTTGACTACGCCGTACATGGCACAGACCGCGCCTTCTTTATAGGTAAAGTCTGTCTGGAATACAAGTATGGGTTTTTCCATGCCCTAAATCCCTTCTTCCTTAAGCAGAAGCCATTCGTCATATTTCAAACGTTTATCTTACCAGGAAGCCAGCCTCGACATGGCGGTTGCGTAAATCTTAAAAAGACGCTTGATGCTTTTAATCTCAATACATTCGTCCGCCTGGTGGGCCAACGTTCGGTCCCCTTTCCTGCCGGGACCGAAGGCGACGCAGTTTCTCAGGGCCTTGCTGTAGGTGACGCCACCGCTTATAATGGGCTTCGCGTCGGTTTCACCGCTGATCTCCCTGTAGGTATCCAGCAGTATTATGAGCCAGGGGGAATCCTTGTCGGCCAAAGTAGGCTTGTCATCATACTTCAAAGTCACCTTCAGCGGGCTCAGGGCTTCCTGGAGCCTGTCTGTCAGTATATCCGATGTTATCCCGTACGGGTACCGGCAGTCGATCTGGGCATATACCTCATTGTTCCTTATTTTCAGAATCCCCAGGTTCATGGTCAGTTTGCCCATGGGCTCTATATCGTAATCCAGGCCGGCGCCCTTGCCGTGGTAATCATGGAAACACATATAAAGATGCTTCGCCAGGCTGTCTTCGGCTGCCAGGCTTATGATTTCCAAAAGGCGCACCGTGGCGTTTTCTCCGGCTGCAGGTATTGAAGCGTGAGCCGCTTTTCCGGATACCTGGATCCTGATCTTATTTCCCTCCCGGGTCACATCGCCACGATATCTTTTTTGCTTAAGTATCCTCACATACTTGTCAGCGTTCTCGCCGTTCCTGACAAGGGCCCATGCCGTCGGGCTTACCACATTGCACTGCACGCCGCCATCCAAAGCCTCAATGGAGGTGTCCGCAACACCGTCCACCTCCCACATCAGCGCACCCTTTTCCCCGAGGGTATACGGGAACCTGCCGTCGGGTGTGAAGGCGAACAACGGGTCCCCCGCCTTTTCGGCATAGTACCTGATATCGTTCATGGTCCGTTCCTCATCGCAGCCTACAACCACACGGATCTCCCTTTTCAGGGGTATCTGCCGGTCCCTGATATATTTGAGCCCGTAGTAGGTCAGCATAAGGGGCCCCTTCATATCCTGGGCGCCCCTGCCGTAAATCATCCCGCCGGAAATGGCTCCGCTGAAGGGGTCTTTACGCCATCCATCACCGGGGGGAACCACGTCCAGGTGTGAAACAACATCAATCCTTTCCCCGGACACATTCCCGGGAATACGGATGGCCAGGGCATGACCGTCGAATTCCAGGACCTCAAAACCATCTGCCAGGGCTTTTCCCTTCAGCCATTCATACCCGGCGTGAACGCCCTTGCCATAGGGCATGGCCTGCGTCACTGTCGCGGCGTCATAAACAGTTGGTATTCTTATCAGCTCCGATATGTTCGTGACTATATCCGGGTAATACTTCGCAAAACTCATACGAACGGATACCACATCCTGAAATCCTGAGGCATTATGTTTTGGGTGATGATCCAGTATGCGCAAAACAGCAACAGAATGATATAGATTGCCTTAAAGACCTTGTCAGCCTTGAGTTCCTCATGCTCGCTGTAGTAGGTCCTGGTCTTTCCCCTGCCGTACCCCCTCAGGTCCATGGCATTGGAAATATTGCCCACCCTCTCGAAGGAGGTGATTATAAGGGGAACAAGGATCAGGGCATTCTGTTTCAGGCGGCTTTTGAGGGAGGCCTTCTTGGGATCCAGTTCAACTCCCCTCGTCTGCAGGGATACTTTTATATTGTTGTAATCCCTCGCGATATCGGGGATGTACCTGAAGGCAATGGAGAATATTGTGCATATCTTGTATGGCACCTTGATGGAATACAGCCCGGCCGCCATCTCCGATGGGGTTATGGAGAGTATGAAAACAAGGGATACCATGAAGGAGGTTATCATTTTAATAAAGCGGACGCTCAGATACCAGAGGGTTTCAGCCGACAGAAAGAGGCGCTCGGTAAGGCTGACCAGTACAGTATTCCCTCCGCCGCACCAGTAAGAGCCTATGTCCGGGTCAGCCAGCCAGAAAAGTACTATATTGAGCAGATTAACAACCGTTATTACTATGATAAAGTACTTGACCTTCTTCCAGTTTGGTCTCAGCGAAACAAGGCCGATAATGCTCAGGATAAACAGCGGCATTATCAGCCGGATGTCAAAGGACATGATGATATAAACCAGCAGGATGATGAAGGTGCGGACCTTTGTTTTGCCGGTCAGCCTGTGAAGGAACGTGTCGCCGGGAATCAGGTTAATCAGCAGCCGGTTTTCCATGGTCCCTCACCATCCTTTCATAGTTGATGAAGTGCTCGATATAGGCCTCGGGTTCGATACCCAGGCGCATGGCCAGCGTATAGAGCGAGGTCTGCTTCAGGTTGGCCCGGTTTATGACCTGGTCATCGGACAGCACCTTGTACACCGAATCGTCCGCCACCACTTCCCCCTCGGCGAATACAACGGCACGGTCGGTGTACTGGATGGCAAGATGCATGTCATGTGTTATGAACACAATGGTAATGCCATATTCCCTGTTGAGTTCATCCAGGAACTCCATGATTTCGGTGTAATGGCGGAAATCCTGGCCGGCGGTCGGTTCGTCGAGAATGATAATATCAGGCTGCAGGACCAGTATTGACGCAATGGTGACCCTCTTTTTCTGCCCGTAGCTCACCGCTGAAACCGGCCAGTTCCTCATGGGCCAGAGCCCGCACATTTTGAGGGCCTTTTTGACTGCCTCATCGATTTCTTTCCTGCTCCTGCCCCTAAGCAGCATGGCAAGTTCGACCTCATCCTTGATCATGTCCTTTACCAGCATCTGGTTCGGATTCTGCATGACGTAGCCGACTTTCTCCGCGATCTCCTTAATGGAAAGGCTCGTGTAGTCGGCGCCATTCAGCATGATCCGGCCTTCCCGGGGCCGTTCAATGCCGCAGATCAGTTTTGCCATGGTGCTCTTGCCGGCCCCGTTCTTTCCCACAAAAGCGACCTTTTCGCCCCTTTTTATCGTAAAGGATACGTCCTTAAGGACAGGATCCTTACCATAGGCAAAGGTGACATTCTCCACTTTCAGGATCTCCTCACCGATCTTTGGGACATACTTGTCAACCTTCGCCAGGTGCTGCTTTTTCAGTTTCTCTTCAAAGGGCGATAGGTCCAGTTCATGGATGTCCGACAGCTTCTGGCCGGGTTCAAGCTCGCATCCGGCATACTTCATGGCCATGATATAAAGGGGCTCGCGTATGCCATGCCGGGTCAGGAGATCGGAAGCCAGAAGCCTGTCTGGTTCGCCGTCATACACAATCCTTCCCTCGTTCATGAGTACGATCCTGTCCACATGGCGGTGCAGCACATCCTCCAGGCGGTGCTCTATGATCAGGATGGTCTTGTTCTGCACCCTGTGGATGCGGTCGATAAGCTCCACGGCAGTCATTCCCATCCTGGGGTCAAGTGATGCCAGGGGCTCGTCGAAGATCAGGAGTTCCACGTCCCCATGCATGACTCCCGCCAGTGCGACCTTCTGCTTCTGCCCGCCAGACAAGTCGTAGGGAACATGGAGGAGGAAATCCTCCATGCCCACGATCCTGGCAGCCTGGTCAACCATCGGCAGCATCTCTTTACGCGGTATCCCCTGGTTTTCCAGCGCGAAGGCAATATCCTCCCCCACGCTCAGGCCCACGAATTGGGCGTCGGAATCCTGCAGAACGGTCCCAACGACCTTGCTCAGCGCAAAAATGCTGGCATTTTTGGTTTCCATGCCAGCAACTTTGCATGAGCCTGTGATAACCCCATCATATGAGAATGGATTTAAACCGTTGATGCAGTTTGCCAGCGTCGACTTCCCGCTCCCGCTGGGGCCAAGGATCAAAACCTTTTCTCCCCTGTGAATGGTGAGATTGATGTCGTGGAGTGTCGGGCTAGTTTGTGTTTTGTACCTGAAGCCAAAATTCTTAAACTCTACAATGGGTGTGCTCATTGATATATACTACTCTTCCTTTTCTTCTTCCATTACCAGGTTCCTGCCGCGAGCATTGCGACGGGCGAGGGCGTACAGGATCGGGATGCCTATAATCACCAATACGGCAGTGTTGGCTATGCCGCCTGCGAAGGCCTGGAGGAAGGTAATTGTCAGTTCGCCGCCGTAGAAAGCAACAGTCAGCAAGGGGGTTATAACACCAAATGCGAAGGCATTGCCGACCACGCAAGTAATAGCATAGATAACAGCATGAAGCGGCTTGAAAATACCTTCATTGATCTTTGCGCCGTAAAGCGGGAGAAGACCGATGATGAAGCCCAATACGCCGTTGCCGATCGACCAGTCGAACCAGTAGCCCCATCCGCCGATCAGGTCAGCGATGGTGTTACCGACAAAGCAGGCGATGAAAGCCGGTACCGGACCAAACATGGAGCCCACTATGACAGGAACTATCATGGCTGTTGTCAGCCTGGTGTTGGTGTAAATCGGAATTCCGCCGAAGTTCATCAGAACGCCGAAAAGAGCAGCGCCGATGGCGATAGCAACGACCGTCTTGGTATTCCATACACCAAGCAATGTTTTTAGAACCTTATTCATCTTTGACCCTCCAATTCCTGAGATTTTATAATGCACATAACCCGCACTCTACGGGGCTATGGCTTTTGAGGCCGGTTATACATAAATCTATTAAACGACTGCAGCCTGCTTGGGCCCATTGCCACGATTTATTGATAAGGAAGGTTATCTCTTTATACTGTAAATAAAGGCTTATCCTATATGCCTTTGACTTATCTCAAATATTACATTATTCTTTCAAATAGTCAATAGCAAATCACTTATCATTAAGTTTTCCGGTTCTTTTTATCGGATAGCACATGATATTCCTGGTAATCATTAAAACCTGCGGGTTTCTTTCTGGGCTATTATAAGGAATAATAGTATTCCCTGATTTTCTTTGCCATCAGCAGCCTTCTCTGCTCCAGAAATTCATGATAATTATTGACGTTCATATTAAAAACAGAGGAAGGAATACAATTCATTCTCAGGTTTTCTTCGAGTGTCGCCCTGTCACTTATGCCGCCGTATTTTAGCCCGAACCCGTCGCACTGCCTCAGCAGTTCCTGGAAATATACTTCCGGGGCTTTATTCCCTATTTTTATATTAATCTCCGACTGCATATAAACGTAGTTAGCCACCTGGTTGTACTGGCTTTTCTTCAGGCCGTTTTTCTTAAGGTAGTCCCGTGGAAATATGTGGTGTATGTCGCCCAAATGGGAGATAAGATCTTTTACAGTGATATCCCTGGACAAGAAGCCCTTGTCATTGTTTCTGACCTGCGCCGCAAGGAACACATTGAAGAGCGGGCTGCTGGCTGTGGCTGTTTCCAGGCCCTGAACCAATGCCACATCCCAAAAAGCATCGGACAGTTCCGCGCTTTCCACACCCTGAAGGTACTCCCCAAAATTGCGGGAAGCTATATTCCGGATATCAAGATCAAACATGGTTTCAGGCGACCCCGAATATCTTCCCGTCAGTATGGAAAGTACAAACCATTTACGCACGTATGACTCTATTAATGCCTGGTTAAATCCATTTGAGCGCAGCGTCAGATATACAATATACGCGAAATTCAAAGCATTTTGGGACCGTATCATATGCGACGCGATGAAGCCCGCCGACTTAATGATCATTACAAACTTTTTGAAGTTGTTTTCGTTTATGAAATTGAGGATCCCTTTTTCAAGTCTCTTGAACGATTCTTCCGCGATGTTTTCTTCATAGGTCCTGGTTTCAAAGTTTCTTCCTGATAACAGGCTGACCAGGTCCGCCAACCTTCCCCTGTGGAACTCTGAGGTAAATGCCACACGCAGCAGGTCTGTGTAATTGGGATCATACAGGTCGTCATTTTCATTCTTCAGCCAGGACATCTTCTGGAAATAAACCGTGTCTGCAAATTCCTTGTCATATTCGACAATATGGTTGTAAAACTCTGGAGCGACCGCCATATGGCAGAAATAGTCGATGCATTTTCTGAGCATTGAACCACTGTATGTTTCGTTCGAGGCAATCTTGGACATGGCAAAATCGGCCTGGCTGAGAACAACGCCCTTGGAGTTTATTCTTATGAATATTTCAGTCACGGTTTCTATATCAAGATCCGAAGACAGTTCTATAAACCCTATTTGTTTTTGTATGATGGAGCGAAGGTATTCTATCCTTTCATAAACAGTTTCAAAGTCCGTGTCAGGGTTATTTTCGCAATATTTGCTCACTATCTTGAAGATGCTTTCATTCTTTGAGAAAAGCTGGGAAATATCGGGTATCCACCTTGTATCTTTCTCAATAAATGTATTGGAAACCTCAAATTTTTGCTCAATAGGATGAAACGCTATGCGGATCTTTACTCTATTATAATCACTGTTAATGACATATTCACCCAATAGCGCCGCGTTCAGGGCTGTCACTCTTTGCTGGCCATCAATCAGGATCTTCTTACCCTCGGACGAAGAGCCATCCTTAAGCCTTACATTCGGGTTTTTCCAGGCTATAAGATAGCCTATGGGATATCCCTGGTACAATGAATCCAATAAATCCCTAACCTTCGCGGCATCCCATACAAATGGACGCTGCATCTCGGGAATGGCAATTTCACCGGCTTTAATCCAGGATAATACAGTTTCAATAAGGTGCTGATTGACCGAATACTTTTGCAGTTTCATCCTATTCCCTCCATATCTTGGTTCAATCTTTGGTAGGGGAACGCAGACCATAATAAAAGTCAGGTAGCTTATATATCCTGTCAAACAAAATGATCACCGGCTACCCCTTCTTGCGCCGAAATGCGGACCAGATGCTATGCAGATCCTGATGACGAATAAAACCTGCCAGGTTCTGTGTTCCAGCTGGAGAGTGCCCTGTCTATCAAATATCATGCCATTTACAAGGGAATATTTCAAGACTCGTCCCCTATCGGCAGTTTTTAAAACCTTATTTGTTTTATTTAATGTTTGACATTTGCCAGGCTCATGATATGCTTATGAACGAAGTTGTCTTCACATTTCGGGCGGGCAATTAATTGTCAATCGCTTGCGGATAACAGGCATCCATGGCCTAATGCAGCTTAATTCGACGCAAAACACCATCATTTATGACGTGATCATTGACTTTTGTTTATCTTATGCATATGCTTAAGAAAGAGCTAAAAACCTGTTGGTCAAACATTAATATTAATATGGAATGATAGAGGCGCGGTCCTTACGAGTAACCTGTCCAATATGGCCTGGCACACAGGACGGGTGAAAAGATTGGCCGCCGAGGTTTCGGTTTCCCGCCAGGAGTGCCGATGCCGGGCTGGCATAGAATATGTGTCAGACTGTCACTTTTTCAAGTGGAGAGCTATCATGTGGAATATTAATCATGAAGCATCCATGCCTCATGATTTTTTATATAGCCGATAATCACCATTTCAGGAGGTAGGTTATGAAACCGAGAAAACTGCTCTTTCTGCTCCTTGTTGTTACATCTCTGCTCATCGTTTTCACATTACCCGTCTTTGCTGAAGGCTCCGGTGGGGAAGAATATCAGAGCTTTATCCACGGAACATTTTGGTCCCTTCTACCGCCTGTTATCGCTATAGCCTTGGCATTAATCACAAAAGAAGTATACAGCTCGCTCTTCATAGGAATACTGACCGCCGCTCTGCTGTATGCAAACTTCAATCCGCTGAAGGCTTTTACAACCATGTTCACTGACGGCTACATATCATCCATTGCAGACGGCTGGAATGTGGGCAT
>JAAXZX010000106.1 GCA_012719645.1 Clostridiaceae bacterium | reverse complement strand
ATTGCACCCGGAGCGGCCTTCGTGACCAAGTCACAATGCGAGGTATACGAAAACCCCTGCGATACAGGCGGGCATTAAGATCTATGCCTTCATCCCAGGGAGGCAAGGATCTCGCCCTTGTAGCCGAGAAACTGGCTGCTTAGCAGCATATCCCGGCTTCTTGGCCGCGGAAATCCTACCCTTATATCTTTTACAATGCTGCCCGGCCTGGGGCTCATCACCAGCACACGGTCCGACAGCAGTATGGCCTCGTCTATATTGTGAGTTACGAAGAGCACTGTCTTCCTGTGCCTTCCCCATACCTCCAGAAGCCAGTCCTGCATCTGCATGCGGGTAATCTCGTCCAGCGCCCCGAAAGGCTCGTCCAGGAGCATGATATCTCCCCTCATCCTGTAGGTCCTGAGAAGAGCCGCGCGCTGGCGCATGCCGCCCGACAGGGCATGGGGTCTGTAATTCTCAAACTCCTCCAGGCCGAAATCCTTCAGCATGGGACGGACCAACTCGGCCTCTTTTTTCAGGTCGGCTCCTTCTATCTCGGCAGGCAGCAGCACGTTTTCCATAAGGGTTCTCCAGGGCATGAGATGGTCCTTCTGGAGCATATAGCATACGGGAACCCTTTTTTCCTTCAGGTCCGTGCCGTTTACACGGATAGACCCCTCATACTCCCTGTCAAGCCCTGCCAGGAGCCTCAGCAGCGTGCTTTTCCCGCAGCCGCTGGGTCCCAATATGGAGACGAACTCGTTCTCTTCCACGCTGAAGCTGACCCCGGACAGCACCAGGAGTTTTTCATCAAGCCGTCCGCCATTCTCAGGTGAAACGTAATAATGTTTTGTTACGTTTTCTGCAACAATCTGTTCCATTCTGCTTTCGCCCTATTCCACGAACTTGTTTGTAAAGGCTTTCTCCACGTCGATTTTCTCGGCTATGAATCCGTTCTCAAAAAGCCAGTCGGTGTAGCGCTGCCAGACCTCTTCCTTCTGCATACCCCAGTATGGCGCGTCGGCCTGGTACTTGTCCGCAAGGTATTTCTGGCTTTCCCTGATTAATTCCGGATCTGCCTCGGGCACAGCTTTTATGAAGATCTCGGCCGCCTCATCCGGATTCTCCATGGCAAACTTGTATCCCTTGATCGTCGCCCTCATGAATGCCTCAACCATTTTGGCGTTGTTCTTTATCATATCCTCGCTGGTCACGATAACCGGCGTATAGTAGTCGAAGATCGGATCGGTCCTGCCAAGGTCGATATAGTCGATCTCTATGCCCCTGATCCTGGCGGCAACCCCATCCCAGCCGTCAAATATCCAGGAGAAGTCTATCTGGCCGCTGCTGCTGGCCTGGAAGAAATCCGCGGTCCCTACGGACAGGATTTCTACTTTTGAAGGATCGGCGCCTGCTTTCTCCATCAGGTATTTAATGGTAGCTTCCTCAACAGGCGATCCCCATCCCCCGTACTTCTTGCCTTCGAAATCCGCGGGGCTCTTTATGCTTTTCTCCTTCAGAGCGCCGAAACCCGAGGTGTTATGCTGGATAACAGCCGCTATGGAAATCAGGGGCACATTTTCGGCGCGGGCGAAGGTTACGCTTTCCTGGTAGCTTACCCCGAACTGTGCCGTTCCCGAGGCCACCATGGCATCGGCGCCCATATCAGAAGGCTGGATGATCTCGACATCGAGGCCTTCCTCGGCATAATATCCTTTTTCCTTGGCGACATAGACGCCGGTATGGTTAGTGTTGGGTGTCCAGTCCAGGACGAATGTAATCTTTTTGGACTCTCCGCAACCGGCCAGAAGAATCATGGTAAGAAGCAAGATCAATATATTTGATAAAAGTTTTGCTTTTCTCATGTGATGCTACCTCCGTTTGAAATGTTTTTGCAAACAATCCTTTCTGCCCATTCCACGGCCTTGTACAGGATCAGGCTGAGCAGGACGACGATAAGCACGTCCGCAAAAAGTGCTCCTGTCCTGAAGCTTTTCATGGCCCGCGTCATGAATACTCCGAGACCATTCTGCGCCCCCACCCATTCGGCCAGGACAGCGCCCACAATGCCGTATGTGGCGGCGATCTTAAGGCCCGAAAAGAAGTATGGAAGTGCCTGAGGGATCCTCGCTATCCTGAAGATCTTCCACCTGGTGGCGCCCATAACCTTTAAGAGATCGTCCATCCCGCTGTCCGACCGGATAAGCCCCTGGGCAAAGGTAACGGCTATGGGGAAAAAGCAGACCATAAAAACCACAACGATCTTTGGCAGGATTCCGAAACCGAACCAGAGTATGAACAGGGGAGCCAGAACAAACAACGGAACGGTCTGGGTGATCACAAACAGCGGGTAGACCATCCGCCTGAATGTCCTGAAATAGCCCATGGCAAGGCCGAGGGCCGCCCCAAGTACGATGGATGCCGTAAGCCCTAAGAGCGCTTCAAGGACAGTGACCATGGTATGCTCCAGCAGGACCTGCCATGAACCAATCAGTTCTTCAATGACCTTCACAGGGGATGGAAGGATGAACTCCGGCACATCGCGCAGGACAACAACCATCTGCCAGGTAACCAGGATCAGCAGCGAAAACCCGATGGGAATCCAGTCTATCCCCTTTTTAGTTTTTGGTCTGGTATTTCCCGGTCTTCTCTTCAATGGTGACACCTTCCGGCCTGTAATCGATTTTTACAACGGATACGACCCTTTTCGCTCCTGCCTCGCAGCATACGGTCTGAGCCTTCTTCACAATCTCCATGAGAGTGTCGAATTCGCCTTCCATGGTGGTTTCCATGGGACCTACCACATATTTCACGCCGCTCTTCTGGATAAGCTCAATAACCTTGTCCACAACGGGATAGATATTCTCCTCAGGCACTACAGGCAGCACCTGGAGGCTTACGTTGACGATTGGCATGTTTCATTCCCCCATTTCTTTTTCTGTCTTTCAGGGATCCCTTTTAAACCCATGCGGGGAACCTTTGATACCAAGCAGCCCGTCGGCTGCAACAACCCGGCCTTGCAGGATCGAATGATACTTTCCTCGGAAGAATAGGATACGCTGTTTTCACGAAGCGAATCCGTAAGTCATGGGCATTATGCCAAAACCATGCCGTATAGAAAAGGAAAACCGCCCAACATAGGCGGTTGCAAATTCTACGTTCTGCATTCCCTACGCTGGCATTACCCAGATCAGGTCTCCGATGGTCGGGATCAACCAATCCCCTCTCAGCCGGTCCGCCGGCTCCCATATGCATGTATTTATTTGTCACTTAATTCTATGCGCAATTTAATGCTATTGTCAAGTGTTCCTGTCATTATGGATAGCGTCAATTTACTGTAGGGAGTTTGAGGGTAGATGTATCCTGGAATAGTCCTCTACGGACACGCCCTTGACAACAAGCATCTCCCATATAGTTCGGCAGCCTGGGCGGCACCGGATAAGCCTGCGGCTTTTAGTTT